>NZ_JBXASN010000015.1:0-155008 GCF_058809335.1 Ancylobacter sp. GW821-FHT10E12
GTCCCAACCCCGTCCCGCCTCCACGCCGCGAAACCCCACCTGCGGTCCGACAGCGCTCGCCGACCAGACGCGCTCCCGCGTTCCGACAGCGCCGCCTTTGCCCCGGCGGGCGAGGTGGGGATGGCTGGCCCGTGTAGGCCGTCCGGCCGAATCCGTCGCCGTCGTCGCCCTGCCGCCGACCCAGCTCCCGCCCCCGTCCGCATCCCACGCCGCGAAGCCCCGCCCGCGGTCCGACAGCGCTCGTCGACCAGACCGCTCCGGCGTTCCGACAGCGCCGCATTTGCTCCGGCGGGCGAGGTGTGGGATGGCTGGCCTCTGGTCGGCCATCCCGCCGAATCCCGCCGTCGTCGCGCCCGCGTCGACCCGACCTTCGCGCCGGGCCGCCGCCGGCACAGGCGGCGGATGCCGGGCGGGTCGCCCATGCGTCCATCGTACCACCGGGTTGTTGCTCACCATGCCTTCCACCGCGGCCGGCCTTCCCCGCGCGCCCTCCATCCCGTTCTCCGCCTACGGACATCTCGTTGCCATCTACCTGGTCTGGGGCGGGTCCTATCTGGCGGTGAAGATCTGCCTCGCCGGTCCCGCCGTCGTCACCGTGCTGCAGCTGCAATCGACGCGGATGTGGAGTTCGGCGGCGCTGCTCGGCGCGGTGGCGTTCGCGCGCACCGGGCTGCCGCCCCGCCTGTCGCGGCGAGACGTCGCGCTCTGCGTGGCGACCGGCCTGCTGATGTGGATGGGCGGCAATGGCCTGGCGACGCTCGCCTCGCGCCATGCGACGTCGAGCTTCATCGTCATGTCGATGGGCGCCATTCCGCTGTGGAGCTGCCTGCTCGAGCTCGTGGTTGAACGCGCCGTGCCCTCGCGCCGGGTGGTGTTCGGGCTGGTGCTCGGCCTTGCCGGCCTGTTCCTGGTGGTTTCGCCGACGCTGCTCGGAACCCATGCGACGATCATCGAGCCCGGCTATGCCGGGTTCACCGTCCTTCTCGTCATCGGCGCCGGCGTGAGCTGGTCGCTCGGCACCATCGTGCAGCGGCCGCTGATGAAGCGCCTGCGGCCGGAATGGGCGGCGACCCTGCAGATCGCCGCCGCCGCGCTGGTGCTGACCGTCCTGGCCTCGGGCGAGCAGGCTCCCGTCCCCGACATGCCGAGCCTGCGGCAATGGCTGGCCTTCGGCTTCCTGATCGTCTTCGCCTCGGTGATCGGGCTCACCTCCTATATCCGCGTGATCGGCGCCTTCAGCCCGGTCATCGCCTCGACCTTCGCCTATGTGAACCCGATCATCGGCGTGCTGCTCGGCTGGGCGGTGCTGGGCGAGGAACTGGCGCCGGTCTCGCTCGTCGGCCTCGGCATCGTGCTCGCCAGCATCGCCATCGTGTTGACGCGGCGGCGCTGAAGCGCTTTTCGCGCGGCGTCAGCCCACCGCCTTCAGGTGCCGGATCGGCCGGCCGGGGGTCAGCGCCTGGGCGGCGCGGACGATGCCCTGCGCGTCGAGGCCGTAATGCCGGTAGAGGTCGGCCAGCGTGCCGGTCTGGCCGAACTGCTCGACCCCGAGCGCGCGCACCCGATGGCCCTGCACCGAGCCGAGCCAGCCCAGGGTCGCGGGATGGCCGTCGATGACGGTGACGAGGGCGCAATGGCCGGGAATCTCGGCCAGTAGCGTCTCGACATGCGCCTGCGCGCCGCCACCCTGCTCGCGGATGCGCTGGGCGCCGGTCCAGCCGGCATGCAGCCTGTCGGCGGAGGTGACGGCGAGCAGGCCGACATCACGGCGGTCCTCGGCGATCAGCCCCACCGCCTCGATGGCTTCGGGCGCCAGCGCGCCGGCATAGGCGATCACCACTTGCGCGTTCGGCCCCGGCCGGCGCATCCAGTAGCCGCCGGCGACGATGTCGGCGGCCAGCGCGGCGTCCATGGCGCGGCGCGGCTGCTCGAGCGTGCGGGTGGAGAGCCTGAGATAGCAGGCGCCGCCCGCCGCGTCCCTGAGGCCGGTCGCATCCGTCTCCGCGCTGCCCGAGCGCTGCATGTAGTCGAAGGCGAAGCGCAGGATCACCGCCAGCTCGTCGACGAAGGCCGGCTCGAAGCTGGCGAGCCCGTCCTGCGCCATGCCGATCAGCGGCGTGGCGATGGACTGGTGCGCGCCGCCTTCCGGCGCCAGCGTCACCCCCGAGGGCGTGGCGGCGAGGATGAAGCGGGCATCCTGGTAGCAGGCATAGTTCAGCGCATCGAGCCCGCGCTCGATGAACGGGTCGTAGAGCGTGCCGACCGGCAGCAGCCGCTCGCCGAAGATCGAATGCGAGAGCCCGAGCGCCGACAGCATGATGAACAGGTTCATCTCGGCAATGCCGAGCTCCATATGCTGGCCCCTGGGCGAGAATTCCCAGTTGAAGGTCGAGGGGATGCGCTCCTTCTTGAAGGTGTCGGCCATCGCCTCGCGGGCGAACAGGCCGCGCCGGTTCACGAAGGCGCCGAGATTGGTGGAGACGGTGACATCCGGCGAAGTGGTGACGACGCGCGCGGCGAAGGCGTCGTCGCGCTTGGCGATCTCGTGCATCAGCAGGCCGAAGCCCTGCTGCGTCGACATGGACGGCTGCAGCGCGACATCGAGCGCCGCCGGCACCGCGATCGCCGGGGCGTCGAAGCGGCGGGTGCCCTCGGCATTGAAGGGTGCGGCGTCGATGAAGGCCTTCATCTGCGCCGACGGCAGCGACAGCCCTTCGAACGCATCCCATTCATGGCCGGGACGGATGGCGTGGCGGGCGCGCAGGTTTTCCAGCTGCGCCGGCGTCATCAGCCCGGCATGATTGTCCTTGTGGCCGGCGAGCGGCAGGCCGAACCCCTTGATCGTATAGGCGATGAAGCAAACCGGGCGGTCATGCGCCCGCGCCGCCTCGAAGGCGTCCAGCAGCGAGGGCAGGTCGTGGCCGCCGAGATTGGTCATCAGCCGCGCCAGCTCCTCGTCGGAGCGGCGGGCGATCAGGGCCGAGACCTCGCCCTGGTCGCCGATATCGTCCATGAGGCGCTTGCGCCACGCCGCGCCGCCCTGGAAGGTCAGCACCGAGAACAGCTGGTTCGGGCAGGTGTCGATCCAGCGGCGCAGGGCCTCGCCGCCCGGCTCGGCGAAGGCGGCTTCCAGCAGGCGCCCGTATTTCAGGATCACCACGTCCCAGCCGAAATTGCGGAAGATCGATTCGACCCGCTCCCACAGGCCCTCGCGCACCACGGCATCGAGGCTCTGGCGATTATAGTCGACGATCCACCAGCAATTGCGCAGGCCGTGCTTCCAGCCTTCCAGCAGCGCCTCGAAGATGTTGCCCTCGTCCATCTCGGCATCGCCGACCAGCGCGACCATCTTGCCCTCGGGCGCATCCCCACCGAGCGCCTTCGCGCGCAAAAAGTCCTGCACCAGCGAGGCGAACAGCGTCTGCGCCACGCCGAGGCCGACCGAGCCGGTGGAGAAGTCGACATCGTCGACGTCCTTGGTGCGCGAGGGATAGGATTGCGCGCCCTTGTAGCCGCGGAAATTCTCCAGCTTCCCGCGCGTCTGGTTGCCGAACAGGTACTGGATGGCGTGGAAGACCGGGCTGGCATGCGGCTTCACCGCCACCCGGTCCTGCGGGCGCAGCGCGGCGAAATACAGCGCGGTCATCACGGTGACCAGCGAGGCGGAAGAGGCCTGATGGCCGCCCACCTTCAGCCCGTCGACATTGGGGCGGATGTGATTGGCGTTGTGGATCGTCCACGTCGCCAGCCAGAGCAGCTTGCGCTCCAGCTCCGCGAGATAGTCCTCCCGATGCGCGGCCATGTTCTCCCTCCGGCTAGCAGCCATGGAAAGCTACGCCGGCTTTTGGGAAGAGTGCAGCTATTCTCGGGCATGAAAGGCGGTCATATTGGCTCGATCAGCCAATTTTATGCCAGATGATAGCCGGATATGACCGCGATCACCCTCGACGCCATCGACCGCAAGATCCTTGCCGCGCTGCAGGCGGACGCGCATGCCACCATGGAGCAGCTGAGCGCCATCGCCGGCCTGTCGCCCTCGCCCTGCGCCAGGCGGGTGCGGCAGCTGGAGGCGGCCGGCGTCATCAAGGGCTATGTCGCGGTGGTCGACCAGGACAAGGTCGGCCTGCCGATCAGCGTCTTCGCCTCGATCAAGCTGGAGCGCCAGCGCGAGGAGGAGCTCGACCGCTTCGCCCGGGCGATCATGCGCTGGCCGGAGATCGTCGAGTGCTACCTGATGACCGGGCAGCGGGACTACCTCCTGCGCATCGTGGTGAAGGACCTGCCGGCCTATGAGGCCTTCCTCAAGCGCACGCTCACCCGGCTGGAGGGCGTCGCCTCCATCGAATCCAGCTTCGCGCTCGGCCAGGTGAAGCACGCGCAGGGCCTGCCGATCGGCGAGTGAGCGCTCAGAGCTCCCCGCCCTCCGCCATCAGCTCGATGAAGGCCTGCGCCGCGCGGGTCAGATAGCGCTCCCTGTGGCGCAGGGCGAGGAAGCGGCGCGGCGGCAGCGGGAAGGCGATCTCGGCGAGGCTGCCGGCGCGGATGGCGCCCGCCACCACCCGCCGCGAGATCACGGTGACGCCGCTGCCGGCCTCCACGGCGGCCCGCACCGCCTCGTTGGAGGGATATTCCAGCGCCACGTCGAGGCTGTCCGCCGGCACGCCGAGCGAGGCGAGATGGGTCTCCAGCATCGAGCGGGTGCCGGAGCCCGGCTCGCGCAGCACCCAGGGCCCGGCGGCGAGCTGCCCGGCGGCGGGCGGCCGCCAGGTCCAGGGATGGGTGACCGGGGTGACCAGCACCATCTCGTCCTGCGCCACCGGCCAGGCGGTGAGCGCCGGATCGTCGATGCCGCCTTCCGCGAAGCCGAGGTCGGCGTCGCCGAGCCGCACCTGCGCGGCGACGAATTCGGTATTGCCGATGGCAAGGGCGATGGCGATGCCGGGATGGCGGGCGCGGAAGCGCTCGACGAGGCCGGGCAGCCAGTAGCTGGCGATGGTCTGGCTGGCGGCCAGCGTCAGCGAGCCATGCGCGAGGCCGGCGAGGTCGACGAGCACCTTCTCGGCGGCGGCGGCCTGGGCGAGCACCGCCCTGGCCTCGACCAGGAACAGCCTTCCGGCCTCGGTGAGCACGATGCGGCGGCCGATGCGGTCGAACAGCCTGGTGTCGTAGCGCGCCTCCAGCGCCGCGACGGCGGCGCTGGTCGCCGACTGGGTGAGGTTGAGGTCCTGCGCGCCCTTCGTCACATGCTCGCGCGCGGCGACGGCGACGAAGATGCGCAGCTGTTCGAGGGTCATGCGGGTCCGGCGGGTTTCAGGCGGTGAGCTTCACCAACATAAGACTGAAAACCGCGATGAAGACAAAGGCGGCAAAGCCGAGCAGGAACGGGCGCAGCCCCTTGGCGCGCAGCTTGTCGATGCTGGTCTCCAGCCCCATCGCGGCCAGCGCCATGGAAAGCAGGAAGCTGGTGAGCGTCACCAGCGGTGCTTTCAGGTCGGCCGGGATGGTCACCACGCTGTTGAACGCTACCAGGGCGAGGAAGCCGAGCACGAACCACGGCATTGGCGGGCTGGCCTGCGACGTCCCGGCCTTGCCGCGCGAGCGCCGCGCCGCCAGCAGGCCGAGGCCGAGCACCACCGGCGCCAGCATCATCACCCGCGACAGCTTGGCGACGGTGCCGAACTCGCCGGCGGCGGTGCCGTCCTGATAGGCGGCGGCCACCACCTGCGCGATCTCGTGGATGGAGGCGCCGGCCCACATGCCATAGGCGCGGGGCGACAGATCGAGCAGCGCCGGCAGCAGCGGATAGAGCAGCATGGCGAGCGAGCCGAACACGGTGACGCAGGCCACCGCATAGGCGACATCCTCGTCCGGCGCGCGGGTGACGGTGTTGGTGGCGATCACCGCCGAGGCGCCGCAGATCGAGGTGCCGGCGGCGATCAGCTGGGTCAGGCCGGGCTCGACACGCAGGCGCCCGCCGAGCCAGGTGGTGAAGGCGAAGGTGCCGGCCAGCGTGAGGGCGATGACGGCGATGCCGGTGGCGCCGACATCGGCCACCTGCGCCGCGGTGAGCTGCAGGCCGAGCAGCACGATGGCGAAGCGCAGGATGCGGCGCATGGAGAAGGCGACGCCCGGCCGGGCGCGCGCCGGGGTGCCGACGGCATTGTTCAGCGCCATGCCGATGAGAATCGCGAGGATCATCGGGCTGAACGCACCGGCCACCGGCAGCTGGCGCAGCGCGAAGGTGCCCGCCGCAATGGCGGCGGCGAGCGCGAGGCCGGGTGCCAGCGTGCCCAATTGCGACTGGACCGCCTTGAAACCCGCAATGCCCTGAACCTGCGCGACCATGACCGGAGCCCTTCGAAAGCTGACGGTCCTTCATCGCAGGCGACGATCAATCGATCCAACGCATTATATGGATCGAAACGTTCGGTAGAAACGAACGGTTTGGGATGGGAGCGGCGCGACCGGCCGCGATGGGCCGGGCGGCATCAGCCGCGATGGGCCGGGCGGCGTCAGCCGCGATGGGCGACGAAGTCGATCTCCACCAGCGCGCCATAGGCGAGGCCGGTGACGCCGACGCAGGTGCGCGCCGGCAGCCGGCCTTCCCGGAAGAAGGCCTTATAGGTGTCGTTGAACGTGGCGTAATCCGCATGGAAATTGGTGAGGAAGGCGCGGGCGCACACCACGTGCTCGAAGCCGAGGCCGAGCCCGGCCAGCACGATGCGCAGGTTTTCCATGACGTTGACGGTCTGTGCCGCGATGCCTTCCGGCAGCACGCCCGGCGCCGCCGGCGTGTCGGGCATCTGGCCGGTGACGAAGACGAAGCCGTCGCATTCGACGGCATGGCTGAACGGCGCCACCGGCGTGGGGCCGCCGGCGATCATGTGGAAGAGAGCGGTCATGGACGGTACTCGTGGTCGCCCGACGCGCGGCGCGGTCGGGTTGGTGAAGTCGGCACCCCATGCAAGCACGGGGCCGGCGGCAGGTCACTCCGGTGACGGCAGCAGCGTGCGGGGGAGAAGAGCGCGCGAGGAAGAAGGGCGCGCGAGGGGAAAGAACGGGCGAGCTCTCCCGGCGCGCGGCCCGGCACAGGTTACTGCGAAGTAACTGGCCTCACGAAACTTTGTGGCCCGATGCCGGGCCCCGACCCCGCATCCCAGCTTTCTGGAACCCGGCCTTCCGTGGCATGCAGGCGGAGGGAGACCGGGCCGATGATCGCACGACGTGGATTGCTGAAGCTCGCCGGCGTGGCCGGCGCCGCCGCGGCGCTGGAGACGGCGCTGCGGATCGAGGGGGCCGCCGCGCAGCCGGCGCCAAGCCCCGATGCCGCCGCGCAGCCCGTGCTGCCCTTCGCCCTGACGACGCCCGCCCATATCGATGCCGCCGCGCTCAGGGTGCGCGATATCGACGCCGTGGCGGCCTATTACCGGCAGGTGCTCGGCTTCGAGACGGTCGGGCGCACGCCGGCTTCGCTGGCGCTGGGCGCCGGCGGGGTGGCCCTGCTGCACCTGGTCCACGCCCCCGACGCGCCGAGCTCGGCGCCGGATTCGGCCGGCCTGTTCCATATCGCCTGGCTGATGCCGAGCCGGGAGGACCTCGCCCGCTGGCTGGTGCATGCCGCCCGCCTCCAGGTGCCGGTCGACGGCTTCGCCGACCATGACGTCAGCGAGGCGATCTATCTCTCCGACCCCGAGGGCAACGGCATCGAGGTCTATGCCGACCGCCCGCGCGAGCGCTGGCAGTGGCGGGACGGCCTCGTCACCATGGGCACCCGGCAGCTCGACATCGATGCCATCGTGGCGCTCGCCGACCGTTCGGTCGACAGCTACGACATCGCTCCCGCCGGGCTGCGCATCGGCCATGTGCACCTGCGGGTCGGCGATGTCGAGGCCGCGCGCGGCTTCTACGGCACGGCGCTGGGGCTGGACGCGACCCGGCCGCGCCGGCCCGACGCCGCGTTCCTCTCCTCCGGCGGCTATCACCACCATGTCGCGGTCAATAGCTGGCGCAGCCTCGGCGCCCCCGTGCGCGCGCCGGGCGAGACCGGGCTCGACTGGTTCGCGATGAAGGTCGCCGATTTCCGCCTCTATGCCGGGCAGCGGGCGCGGCTGGCGCAGGCCGGGCCGGTGACGGAGGTCGAGGGCGGCATCGAGGCGCGCGATCCCTGGGGTACCGGCGTGCGGCTGCGCCCCGCCTGAGCGCCGGGCGGACCCGCTCCCCCGAGGTCATGGCACGCCTGGCTGCGCGGAATGCGTGCATGCCGCGATGGCCGGCCGGCTGCGGCGCGCCGGCCGGGCCCTGCGCAAACCGCACGGGCGCGCGGCTCGGCGGGCTTCCCGCGCCAGCCCGGCCGGACCCAAGAAAACGGCGGGTCCTGCTCAAAAAATGGGCGTGCCTGCTTTGGGGAATTTGTATAGCGTTTTTCCCGCCTCCAGATGGTGCCGGCTTCCGGCGAGAGGCTCTAAATATCTGTCAGCAGGGCGGTTTCGCGGTACTAAACATAGACACTTTCCGACAGGCCGCGGGACCGGAAGTCGCTATTTTCGCCAGGTGAAAGCACCGGAGCGAAGGCTCGGGATGAGGATGCGCCGGACCGATCGGGCCGCATCGCAGGGAGACGAAGCATGATGACCAAACTCTTCCGCCGGGGCCTCGCCGGCGTTCTCACCGGAGCGGTGCTGGCGGCGGCCGCGGCCTCGCCGGCGGCGGCCGGCAAGATCTCCATCGGCCACACGGTGTGGGTCGGCTACGGCCCGCTCTACCTCGCCAAGGAGCTCGGCTTCTTCAAGGAGAACGGCGTCGACGTCGATTTCCAGGTGGTCGACGATTCGGCGCTGGCCATGGCCGCCCAGGCCGCCGGCAAGCTCGACGGCACCGCCACCACGCTCGACGAGATCCTCAAATACCGTTCCGACAATTTCTGCTTCAAGGCGGTGGCGCTGTTCGACGAGAGCCATGGCGGCGACGGCATGGTCTCGCTCAAGGAGATCAACTCGCTCGCCGACCTGAAGGGCAAGACGGTGGCGCTCAACGAGGGCTCCACCTCGCAGTTCTGGTTCTCCTACCTGCTCAAGAAGCAGGGCATCCCGCTGAAGGACGTCGAAGTGCTCAACATGAGCGCCGATGCCGCCGCGGCCGCCTTCATCGCCGGCCAGGTGCCGGTCGCCGTCACCTGGGAGCCGAACCTCACCCTGGTGAAGACCAAGAATGTCGGCAAGGTGCTCACCGACAGCGCCGCCACCCCCGGCGTGATCGTCGACGTGCTGGAGATTTCCTGCTCGGTGCTGAAGGACCGCCCGCAGGACGTGAAGGGCTTCGTCGCCGGCCTGCAGAAGGCGGTCGACTACATCAAGACCAGTCCCGACAAGGCCTATGCGATCATGGCCAAGGGCGTGGGCGGCTACCTCAAGGAGCCGAAGGACTTCGCCGACGCCGCTTCCGGCGTGAAGTTCTACGACAAGGCGATGACCATCGAATATCTCGGCACCCCGGACAAGCCCGGCAAGGTGACCGAGGTGATCGCGCTCGGCAACGAGATCTGGACCGACCTCGGCAAGATCAAGAAGCCGATCGAGTACAAGGACGTCATCGACGCCAGCTTCACCCAGTGACCGACGCGGGGGCGCGGCTGGCCCGCGTCCCGTCTCCGGTCGCCCGGTCTTTCGTCCTGCGGCGCGGGCTGGCCCCGCGCCCCGTCTTTCCTGCCCCGGCGCCGGACCACCCCGGCGCCGGGGTCTCCCGCTCCCGTCCTGCGACGTCCGGCCCTGCCCGTGCGTCCGGGCTTTCCGGCTGGACTCAATGGCTCGCAAGCGCTCCGTTCTCGATCTTTGCCTCACCCCGAAGGCCGAGGTGCCGACCGCCCTGCGCTTCGCCGTCTCGACCGTCATCTGGCTGCTGGTGATCGGCGTCTGGTCGGTGCTGACCTATGGCGGCTTCATGCAGGACATCTTCCTGCCGTCGCCTTCCGCGGTCGTCGGCGCCTTCTTCCGGCTGCTGGAGGACGGCACGCTGGCCCAGCACATCTGGGCGAGCCTGCAGGTGGTGGTGATCGGCTTCGTGATCTCCTCGGTCATCGCCGTGCCGCTCGGCCTGCTGATGGGCACTTTCCGGGTGGTGCAGGCGGGGCTGGAGCCGCTGGTCAACTTCATCCGCTACCTGCCGGTGACCTCCTTCGTGCCGCTGTTCATCCTGTGGATCGGCATCGGCATCGAGCAGCGCATCATGGTCATCTTCTTCGGCACCTTCTTCCAGCAGCTGGTGATGGTGGCGGACGTCTCGCGCGGCGTCTCCAAGGACCTGCTCAACGCTTCCTACACGCTCGGCGCCACCCGCCGCGACGCCATGCTGCACGTGCTGACCCCGGCGGCGCTGCCCGGCGTGCTCGACACGCTGCGCATCACCATGGGCTGGGCCTGGACCTATCTCGTCGTCGCCGAGCTGGTCGCCGCCTCCTCCGGCCTCGGCTACATCTCCATGAAGGCGATGCGCGGCTTCCAGGTCGACGTGATCTTCCTCGCCATCGCGGTGATCGGCCTGCTCGGCCTGTTCACCGACCTGATGTTCCGGCTGGTGCGGCTGCGGCTGGTGGCGTGGGCGAATTGAGACCGGGTGCATTGAGGCCGGGCGAATTGAGATACTTCCCTAGGGCCGCGAAACGGAAGGCAGACCATCGATGAGCGTCGTGAAAGCCCTGCGCGAGACCCCGCCCGACATGGCCTCCGCCACCGCCTCCCCCGTCGGCGAGGCCTCGCCGGCCAGCGCGGGCGCGCCGCCGCGCCTGCGCATCCAGGACGTGCGGCTCGAATACGCGACCCGCGCCGGCAAGACCGTGGTCGCCATCGACAACATCTCGATCGACGTGCCGGACAACCAGTTCGCGGTGATCGTCGGCCCGTCCGGCTGCGGCAAGTCGAGCCTGCTCTACCTGGTCGCCGGGCTGGCCGAGCCGACATCCGGCACCATCATGCTCGGCAACGAGGAGGTCGACGGGCCGGCCGCCGATCGCGGCATGGTGTTCCAGTCCTACACGCTGTTCCCGTGGCTCACGGTGCGGGAGAATGTCGAGTTCGGCCTGAAGCGCCGCGGCATGCCGGCGGCCGAGCGCGACGTCATCGTCAACCGCTACCTCAACGAGACCGGCCTCGCCGCCTTCCACGACGCCTATCCCAAGCAGCTCTCCGGCGGCATGATGCAGCGCGTCGCCATCGCCCGCGCGCTCGCCAACGACCCGAAGATCCTGCTGATGGACGAGCCCTTCGGCGCGCTGGACAGCCAGACCCGCAACTCCATGCAGCGGCTGCTGCTGCGGGTGTGGGAGCAGCACCAGAAGACCGTGCTGTTCGTGACCCACGACATCGACGAGGCGATCCTGCTCGGCGACCGCATCTATGTGATGACCGCCCGGCCGGGCCGGCTCAAGGAAGAGGTGATCGTGCCGATTCCGCGCCCGCGCACGCTCGACATGGTGATGGACCCGGAATTCATCGCCGTGAAGCGCCGCATCCTCGAACTGCTCAAGAATGAGATCAAGGACGACGAGCATTAGGCCGGCCCGCCGCCGCGCCGCCCGTCGCATCACCCGATGACGCTTTCCCTGTTCGACCTCACCGGCCGCAAGGCGCTGGTCACCGGCGCCAGCCGCGGCATCGGCCGCGCCCTCGCCGAGGCGCTGGCCGGTGCCGGCGCCGATGTCGCCGTCACCGCCCGCAGTGTCGCTTCGCTCCGAGAGACCGCCGCCGCCATCGAGGCGACCGGGCGCCGCGCGGTGCCGCTGGCGCTCGACGTCACCGATGTGGCGCGCTGCGCGCAGGCGACGCGGGAGGCGGCCGAGGCGCTGGGCGGGCTCGACATCCTGATCAACAATGCCGGCATCGAGGAGGTCCGCCCCTCGCTGGAGGTCGACGAGGCGCTGTGGGACCGCATCCTCGACACCAATCTCAAGGGCGCCTTCTTCTGCGCGCAGGCGGCGGCCAGGGAGATGATCGCGGCCGGCGGCGGCTCGATCGTCAATCTGTGCTCGCTGACCTCCGAGGTCGGGGTGCCGACCGCCGTGCCCTACGGTTCCTCGAAATCCGGCCTGCTCGGCATGACGCGGGCGTTGGCGGCGGAATGGGCGCCGCTCGGCATCCGCGTCAACGCCATCGCGCCCGGCTATTTCCGCACCGCGATGACCGACGTGTTCTATGCCGACGAGGGCTGGCAGCGCGCCATGCTCGGCAAGATCCCGCAGGCGCGCTTCGGCGAGCTCGGCGACCTTGCCGGCGCGGCGGTGTTCCTGGCTTCCGGGGCGTCGGCCTATGTCACCGGCCAGTGCCTGCCGGTCGACGGCGGCTATCTCGCCTCGATCTGATTGCGGGCGCGCCTAGCAGACAGGCAGCGCAGCTGAAAGTTTAGCCTCCCCCGTCGGTCGATATGGCTATACATATTGGCTCGATTTCAGGGGCGACGTCGAAGGTGTGACCATGTCCGACATCTGCAATTTCCATGAGCTCGCCACCCTCGACGCCGGCGCCCGCGCGGCGCTGCTGAAGCGCTCGGAGACCGATCTGTCCGGCTTCGTCGAGAAGGTGCGCCCGATCGTCGAGGCGGTGCGGACGGAAGGCGACGCGGCGCTGGCCCGTTTCGGCCGCGACTTCGACAAGGCCGACATCACCGCCGACCGGCTGAAGGCGACGGAGGAGGAGTTCGACGCCGCCTTCAAGGCGGTGGAGCCGGAGGTGATCGAGAGTATCCGCTTTGGCATTTCCAACATCCGCACCTTCCACGAGGAGCAGGCGCCCGAGCCGATGTGGCTGAAGGAGGTGCGTCCCGGCGCCTTCGCCGGCGACCGCTGGACGCCGATCGAGTCGGTGGCGCTCTATGTGCCGCGCGGCAAGGGCGCGTTCCCGTCGGTGACGATGATGACGGCGGTGCCGGCCAGCGTCGCCGGGGTGAAAAACGTCGCCATCGTCACGCCGCCGACCGCCGAGGGCGGCGTCGACGCGGCGACGCTGGTGGCGGCGCGGCTCGCGGGCGTCGAGACCGTGTACAAGTGCGGCGGCGCGCAGGCGGTGGCGGCGGTCGCCTATGGGACCGAGACCGTGCGCAAGGCGATCAAGATCGTCGGCCCCGGCTCGCCCTGGCTGGTGGCGGCCAAGCGGCTCTTGTCCGACATCATCGATACCGGCCTGCCGGCGGGTCCCTCGGAAGCGCTCATCTTCGCCGACGGCACGGTGAACGGCGCGGTGGCGGCGCTCGACCTGCTGATCGAGGCCGAGCACGGGCCGGATTCGTCGGCCTATCTCGTCACCCATTCGCGCGAGCTCGCCGAGGCCGCCCGCGCGGCGCTGCCCGGCCACTGGGCGCGGATGACCGAGCAGCGGGTCGCCTTCTCCAGGGCCGTGCTCACCGGCAAGAGCGGCGGCATCGTGCTGACCTCGTCGATCGACGAGAGCATCGATTTCGTCAATGCCTATGCGCCGGAGCATCTGGAGATCCTCTCCACCGACCCGTTCGCGCATCTCGGCCGCATCACCGAGGCGGCGGAGGTGCTGATGGGCCCGTATACGCCGGTGACCATCGGCAATTTCGTGCTGGGACCGAACGCGGTGCTGCCGACCAGCCGCTGGGCGCGCACCTATGGACCGCTCTCGGTGACGGATTTCCTCAAGCGTTCCTCCATCGGCTATGTCACCGGCGCCGCCTATCCCGAATTCGCCGGCCATGCCCGCCGGCTCGCCCGCTACGAGGGCTTCTCCAGCCATGAGAACGCGGTCTCGGAGATCCGCGACCAACTGCTGAAGGGCGCGTGAGCGATGAAGGCGGTGCGGCTGCATGCGGCCGGCGATCTCAGGGTCGAGGAGGTGCCGGCTCCCGGCGTTCCCGCGCCGGGCTGGGTGCGGCTGAAGGTGACGGCCGCCGGCATCTGCGGCTCCGACCTGCATAATTTCCGCACCGGCCAATGGATCACCCGCGCCCCCTCCATTGCCGGGCACGAGCTGACCGGCATCGTCGCCGAGCTCGGTGCGGGGGTGGACGGGTTTGCGCCCGGCGATGCCGTGGTGGCGGATTCCCGCTTCTGGTGCGGGGAATGTGCCGCCTGCCGTGCCGGGCGGCATCATCTGTGCGAAAAGCTGGGCTTTGTCGGCGAGGCCTGCGACGGCGGCTTCGCGGAAGAGATCGTGCTGCCGGCGCGGCTGCTGCTCCCGGTCGAGGCATCGGTCGATCCGGCGGTGGCGGCGCTGGCCGAGCCGCTGGCCGTCGCCCTGCACGCGGTGCGGCGCCTCGCGCCGGGGCCGGGCGAGCCGGTTCTGGTGCTCGGCTGCGGGCCGATCGGCGGGCTGGCGGCGCTGGTGCTGGCGCGCCGTCACGGCGGGCCGCTGCTGCTGGCCGACCGCAACGCCGCCCGCGCCGCGCGGGTGGCGGAAGTCACCGGCGGCACCGTGGTGGCGCTCGATGCAAACGAGGTCCGCGCCGCGCTCGGCGGGGCGCTGCCGACGGCGGCGATCGAGGCGACCGGCAGCACCGCCGCGCTCGGTCACCTTGTCGGCACGATGGAAGGCGGCGGCCGGGTGGCGCTGGTCGGCATCTTCCATGGCCGGCTCGACCTCGACCCGAACCTGCTCGTCGAGCGGGAGCTGGCGCTGATCGGCTGCCACGCCTTCACCGACGAATTGCCGGAGGCGGTGGCGCTGCTGCTCGCGCTGGAGGCCGATCTCGTGCGCCTCGTCGACCGCCGGATCGCCCTCGACGAGGTGCCGGGCGCCTATCGGCGGCTGATGGCCGGCGAGGCGGAAGGCCTCAAGACGCAGGGACTCAAGACCATCATCCGGCCGGGCGGGGTGGCGTCGTGAGTCCGCCCAGCCGCACCGCCCATATCCGCGCGCTGGCCGCGGCCGATCCGGCGAGCGCCGCGGCGCCGCTCGGCACGCTGCTGGCCGACCTGTTCGGGCTGGCCCCGCGCCATATCCGCATCAATCTCGACCAGTACAGCCTCAATTCGCTGAACGGCTTCTTCGAGACCGATGAGGGCGCCTTCTTCTTCAAGTTCCACCAGGAAGAGGGCGAGGAGGCGATGGCGGGCGAATATTACCGCGCCGACATCCTCGCCAAGGCCGGGCTGCCGGTCGACCAGCCGGTGCACATGTCCGCCGAGCCGGGCGAGCAGATCCTGGTCTACCGCCGGCGCGACGAGCCGCGCTTCTCCGACGTGCTGCGCGAGCTCGACCTTGCCGACGATCCGGTGATGCGGGCGGTGGCGCTGGAGGCCGAGCGCGGCCTGTCCCGGCATCTGCGCGCGACCTATCTCGAAACGCTGCACGAGATCACGCCGGAAGCGGCCGCCGCCGAGCCGATCCACCGGCTGTTCCATGAACGGCTGATCGACCGGGGCCCGGTCGACCGGCCGCCGCCGCATTATCCGGGCGGCCGCCTCGCCGATTTCTATGTCGGCAAGCGCTTCGCCTTTCCCGGCGCCGACCTCGACTGGGACGACCTCGCGGCGCGCCGGTTCAAGGTGAACGGCCGCCTTTATGCCCGCACGCTCGGCGAGCTGTTCGACGCGGCCGAGGCGCGGTTGCGGCCGGAGCGCCTCGCCGATGCCGGCGGCGTCACCGCCCATGGCGACGCGCACAACGCCAATGTCTGGTTCTCCCGGCAGGGCGAGGGAGCGAGTCTGTCCTTCTTCGATCCCGCCTTTGCCGGTTCCAGCGTGCCGGCGCTGCTCGCCGAGGTGAAGGCGACCTTCCACAATGTCTTCGCCCATCCGTTCTGGCTCTACGACCCGGCGCTCGCCACCGGGCGCTTCGGCGCCGGCGCGCGGCTGGAGCCGGGGCTGCTGGTGGTCGAGACCGACTGGGCGCTCTCGCCGGTGCGCGAGGGGCTGCTCGACGTCAAGGCGCGCGACGTGTGGCGGCCGCTGCTCGCCGAACTCAAGCGCCGCGACATGCTGCCGGCCGACTGGCGCGAGGTGATCCGGCTCGGCCTGTTCCTGTGCCCGACGCTGGTGATGAACCTGCGCGCCGGGGCACGCTCGCACACGCCGGTCTCCTCGCTGATCGGGCTGTCGGTCGCCGTCATGGTTGGGAGCGCGCCGGCGGCGGGCGAGGACGTCGTCACCCGCTTCCTCGAGGCCATCGACCCCGCAGGCGCATGACGTGCACGCCCCATCCCGGCAGGCGACGTCATGGCCGGGACAAGCCCGGCCATGACGGCTTATAGGTGGGCGTGGAACGGCAACCGGGTCTCGCCGCAAGTGAACGGTCTGCGAGTCGATACATGAAGCTCATCAATGTCGAGGACGCCCGGAAGGCCGCGAAGCGGCGCCTGCCGCGCATCTTCTTCGACTATGTCGAGGGCGGCGCCTTCAACGAGGACACGCTCGCCGCCAACCGCGCCGATTTCCAGCGCTGGACGCTGGTGCAGCGAGTGCTGAACGACATCTCGCAGCGCGACCTCTCCACGCATTTCCTCGGCGCCCGCCATTCGCTGCCCTTCATGCCCGGGCCGGTCGGCTTCCTCGGCCTCTATGCCGGCCATGGCGAGGTGGAGGCCGCGCGTGCCGCGCACCGGGCCGGCGTGCCCCTGTGCCTCTCCACCTTCTCCATCGCCTCGCTGGCCGAGCTGCGCGCCGCCACCGCCGGGCCGCTGCATTTCCAGCTCTATGTATTGTCCGACCGCGCCATCGGCGAGGAACTGATCGCGGCGGCGCAGGCGGCGGGCGTCGACACGCTCTATCTCACCGTCGACACCGCCATCACCGCGGTGCGCGAGCGCGACGTGCGCAACGGCTTTCGCGCGCTCACCCGCGTCTCGCCCGGCCTCGGGGCGAGGCTGCTGACCCGGCCGGGCTGGTGCCTCGACATGCTGCGCGCCGGCATGCCGGAGGTCGGCGCGGTGAAGCACCGGCCGGAATTCGGCAAGGGAGTGCTGGAGCAGGCGAGCAACCTGTCGCGCCGCATCGACACCCGCCTGTCCTGGAAGGATGTCGACTGGCTGCGCGGGCGCTGGAACGGGCGGCTGGTGCTGAAGGGCATCCTGTCGCCGGAAGACGCGCTCGCCGCCCGCGCGGCCGGGGCGGATGCCGTCGTGGTCTCCAACCATGGCGGGCGTCAGCTCGACGGCGCGTCGTCCACCATCGCCGCGCTGCCGGCGATCGCGCAGGCGCTGGACGGCAGCCTGGAGATCCTGTTCGACGGCGGGGTGCGGCGCGGCGCCGACATCGTCAAGGCGCTGGCGCTCGGCGCCTCCGGCGTGCTGCTCGGCCGCGCCTATGTCTACGGCCTCGCCGCCGCCGGCGGGCCGGGCGTGGCGCGCATCCTCGCCCATCTCGCCGAGGAGGTGGACATCACCCTGGCGCTGATGGGGCTGACCTCGATCGACGCGCTGAAGCAGCGCGGGCGCGCGGCGCTGACGCCGCGGCCCGCGTAGGCTCCCTCACGCCCGCTTCTGGTTGTAGACGTCGAGGCAGACGGCGCCGAGCAGGACGAGGCCCTTGATGACCTGCTGGTAGTCGATGCCGATGCCGAGGATCGACATGCCGTTGTTCATCACCCCCATGATCAGCGCGCCGATCACCGCGCCGCCGACCCGGCCGACGCCGCCATAGGCGGAGGCGCCGCCGATGAAGCAGGCGGCGATGACGTCGAGCTCGAAGCCGAGGCCGGCCTTCGGCGTCGCGGTGTTGAGCCGCGCGGCGAAGACCAGGCCGGCCAGCGCCGCCAGCACGCCCATGTTGACGAAGGTGAGGAAGGTGAGCCGCTCGGTCTTGATGCCCGAGAGCTTGGCGGCCTTCTCATTGCCGCCGACCGCGTAGATCTGCCGGCCGATGACGGTGCGGGTGGTCATGAAGGCATAGAGCGCCACCAGCACCGTCATGATGACCAGCACGTTGGGCAGGCCGCGATGCGAGGCGATCAGATAGGCGAAATAGACGATGACCGCGAAGAACACCACGTTCTTGCCGACGAAGAAGCCATAGGGCTCGGTCTCGATGCCGTGGCTTTCCTGCCGGGCGCGGCTGCGGAAATTCTGCCAGACCAGCGCCAGCGCCAGCAGCGCGCCGATGGCGAGCGAGGTCGGGTACAGCGTGCCGGCATCGGGGAAGAATTCCGGGATGAAGCCGGAGGACAGCTTCTGGAATTCCGGCGGGAACGGGCCGACCGACTGGCCGGCGAGGATGGCCAGCGCCAGCCCCTTGAACACCAGCATGCCGGCGAGGGTGACGATGAAGGACGGGATCTTGAAATAGGCCACCCAATAGCCCTGCGCCGCGCCGATCGCGCCCCCGAGCGCCAGGCAGATCAGCGTCGCCGGGATGTAGTGCATGCCGAACCTGACGATCAGCACCGCCGCCACCGCACCGATGAAGCCCGCCACCGAGCCGACCGACAGGTCGATATGCCCGGTGACGATGACCAGCAGCATGCCCAGCGCCATGATGACGATGTAGCTGTTCTGCAGCACGAGATTGGTGAGGTTCAGCGGCCGCAGCAGCGTGCCGTTGGTCACCACCTCGAAGAAGATCATGATGGCGAACAGCGAGAGCATCATCCCGTATTCGCGCAGGTTGTTCTTCAGGAAGCCCGCGTGACGCGGCTTCTCCTTGAGCGCGGCTTCACTCATGGACGTGCCTCTCCCTTGCGCATGATGGAGCGCATGATCTTTTCCTGTGTCGCGTCCGAGCCGGCGAATTCGCCGACGAAGGCGCCCTCGTTCATCACGCAGATGCGGTCGCAGATGCCGAGCAGTTCCGGCATTTCCGACGAAATGACCACGACGCCCTTGCCGGCATCCGCCAGCTCGTTGATGATGCAGTAGATTTCATACTTGGCGCCGACATCGATGCCGCGCGTCGGCTCGTCGAGGATCAGCACTTTCGGGTCGGTGAACAGCCATTTCGACAGCACCACCTTCTGCTGGTTGCCGCCCGAGAGCTTGCCGGTCTCCTGGTAGACGCTGTGGCTGCGGATGCGCATGCGCCCGCGATAGTCGGAGGCGACCTGCAATTCCTTCACGTCGTCGATCACCTGCGTCGAGGCGACGGCGCGGAGATTGGCGAGGCTGATATTCTTGCGCACGTCCTCGGCGAGCAGCAGGCCGAGCTGCTTGCGGTCCTCGGTGACATAGGCGAGGCCGGCGTCGATGGCGCGGCGCACGGTCGACACGTCGACCGCGCGGCCCTCGATCTCGGCGCGGCCGCTGATCTTCTGGCCGTAGGCGCGGCCGAACACGCTCATGGCGAATTCGGTGCGCCCCGCGCCCATCAGGCCGGCAATGCCGACGATCTCGCCGCGCCTCACCTCGAAGTCGACATTCCGGATCATCTGCCGGTCGGCATGCAGCGGGTGGTAGACCGACCAGTCGCCGACCCTGAAGATGGTCTCGCCGATATTGGGCTCGCGCTTGGGATAGCGGTGCTCGAGGTCGCGGTCGACCATCTTGCGGATGATGCGGTCTTCCTCCACCGCGCCGTCGCGGCAGTCCATGGTGTCGACGGTGCGCCCGTCGCGCAGCACGGTGATGCGGTCGGCGACGCGCGAGACCTCGTTCAGCTTGTGCGAGATCAGGATCGAGGAGATGCCCTGCTCGCGGAACTCGACGAGCAGGTCGAGCAGCGCCGCGCTGTCCTTTTCCGACAGGCTGGCGGTCGGCTCGTCGAGGATCAGCAGGCGCACCTTCTTCGACAGCGCCTTGGCGATCTCGACCAGCTGCTGCTTGCCGACGCCGATATTGGTGATCAGCGTGTCCGGGGATTCGTCGAGCCCGACCTTGGCGAGCAGCTCGCGCGTGCGCCGGTGCACGGCGTCGCGGTCGATGACGCCGAACCGCGCCGGCGGATTGGACAGGAAGATGTTCTCGGCGATCGACATCAGCGGGATCAGGGCGAGCTCCTGATGGATGATGATGATGCCGAGCTCCTCGGAATCGTTGATGTCGCGGAACCGCCGCACCTCTCCCTCGAAGAGGATGTCGCCCTCGTAGGAGCCGTGGGGAAACACCCCGCTGAGCACCTTCATCAAGGTCGACTTGCCGGCGCCGTTCTCGCCGACCAGGGCATGGATCTCGCCGGGCTCGACGGTGAGGCTGACATCGTTCAGCGCCCGCACCGGCCCGAAGTGCTTGCTGATGCCGCGCATTTCCAGAAGGGCGTTCATTCTGCGCTCCGCATGGCGAAGGGACCCCGCGCCGGCCGGGACCGAGCAGTCCGGCCGGCCGGCACGGGGCACGGCGTCAGTTGACCTGGCTCGGCTTGTAGTAGCCGCTGCCGACCAGCACCTGTTCCCAGTTGCTCTTGTCGACCACGACCGGCTTCAGCAGATAGGACGGCACGACCTTGACGCCGTTATTGTAGGTCTTGGTGTCGTTCACCGCGACCGGCTTGCCCGAGAGCGAGGCGTCCACCATGTCGGCGGTCACCTTGGCGAGCTCGCGGGTGTCCTTGAAGATGGAGGAATACTGCTCGCCGGCGAGCATCGACTTCACCGACGGCACTTCGGCGTCCTGGCCGGTGACGACCGGCATCTTCATGTTGCCCGAGCCGTAGCCGACGCCCTTGACCGAGGAGAGGATGCCGATGGACAGCCCGTCATAGGGCGACAGCACGCCGTCGAGCTTCTTGTCGGAGTAGTAGGCGCTGAGCAGGTTGTCCATGCGCGCCTGGGCGGTGGCGCCGTCCCAGCGCAGCGTCGACACCTTGTCCATGCCCATCTGGCCGCTCGCCACCTTGAGCGTGCCGTTGTCGATGAGCGGCTTCAGCACCGACATGGCGCCATCATAGAAGAAATAGGCGTTGTTGTCGTCCGGCGAGCCGCCGAACAGCTCGATGTTGAACGGTCCCTTGTTCTCGGGATAGCCGAGGCCCTTGAGCAGCGACTGCGCCTGCAGCACGCCGACCTGGAAATTGTCGAAGGTCGCGTAGTAGTCGACATTCGGCGTCTCGCGGATCAGGCGGTCATAGGCGATGACCTTGATGCCCTTGGCATTGGCCTGCTTGAGCACGTCCGACAGGGTGGTGCCGTCGATGGAGGCGATCACCAGCACCTTGGCACCCTTGGTCACCATGTTCTCGATCTGCGAGAGCTGGTTGGGGATGTCGTCCTCGGCATATTGCAGGTCGGTATTGTAGCCGCGCTCCTTCAGCACCTTCACCATGTTGTCGCCGTCGGCGATCCAGCGGGCGGAGGATTTGGTGGGCATGGCGATGCCGACCGTGGCTTTGTCCTGGGCGCTCGCGGGCGCGGCGAAGGCAAGCACGCCGAGCGCGAAGGCGCCGAGCGTGGCGGCGGAGAGGGTGGTCGTCAGGCGTTTCATCATCGAACTCCCATGTTGGGTTGAGTGGCCGCGTTTTTGCGGACCGTGTTCTTGGCGGCGTCATTGCCGCGCGCAGCGTCTCCCGCGCCTCGGCCGGAGGCGCGCAAGGGCTTCCTGGCACCGCCGTGGAGCGGTGCCGCACGTGGAGGGGGCCGCCGCGCCTTGCGGGAGCGGCGGCGAAAACGGGGCGGCGGCCGAGGGTGCGTCGATCACCGCAGCGCTCCTTCGGCCGGCGTGAAGGCGATGCGGGCCGCCGCGTGCAGCCCCTCGCGGACGCAGGCTTCCGCGTCGCGCAGCGTGACGCCGGAAACCTCCGCGACCGCGAAGGCGCGGCGGTACAGCGCGGCGATCGGCCCGGAGGCGACCAGCACCGTGCCGTCGAGCTTGCCCAGGCGCCGGCGCGCGCCGGCGAGCTCGATGCCGATCAGCAGGCCGGACAGCCGGGCCAGCGCCTCGTCGGCCGGGGCGTCGCGCAGCAGCCAGCCGGCCCGGAGCTCGAACAGCCGGTTGCTCAGGGTCTCCGGCGCCTCGATCGCGTCGGCGACGCCGCGGGCGAAGGCGGGTGCCGTCGCCTCGACCGGCCGAGCGCCATCCACCGCCGGAGCGACGATCGAGCCGGTGCGGATGAGCTGGAACAGCTCGCCGGTCATGAAGGTGGAAAAGCGCGTCACCTCGCCCCTCGTTAGCGAGACCCATTTGGAATGGGTGCCGGGCAGGCAGGCGAGGCGGCTGTCGCCCTTGCCGTCCTCGCCCTTGCCGTCCTCGCCGTCGCCGGCGAGCGCCAGAAGCTGGGTCTCCTCGCCGCGCATCACGTCGGGATGGCGCGTCCGGCGCTGGGCGATGCCGGGCAGGATCGCCACCTTCCGCCGGCGCGCCGGCACCTCAGTTGCCAGCGCCGCCAGCCGGTCCAGCCGCACCGGCGCATCGAGATAGGCGGCCTCGGCCCAGCCGCTGCGCGAGCCGACCATGCCGCACATCATCACCGGCACGCCGTCCGCCACATCGAGCGCGGCGAGATGTGCCTCCAGCACCGTCTCGAACCCTTCCGCCGCCGAGGCGGCCAGCCCCTGGGCGCTGCGCCGCTCGGCCAGCACATGACCTTTGCGGTCCAGCGCCCACAGGCGGAAGCTCGACGTTCCCCAATCGACCACGACATGCGTGAGCGTACCCATCAGCCCTCTCCCATCCGCACGCGCGGCTCAGCGCGCCCGCGCGTGCGGACATCGAGGAGGAAGGTCCGGCCGTGGTGGGGATCGCCGGCCCGTGCCGTCTCGTCCATGCCCTCGAAGGCGGAGGTGACCAGCAGCCGGTCGAAATCGCGCCCGACGAAGACCGGGCAGCTCGCCTGCAGTGCCGGCAGGTCGTGGCTGCGCACCAGCTCCCCCTCCGGCGAATAGGCATTGACCCGCGACCCGCCCCAGATCGCGCACCAGATGAGGCCCTCGGCGTCGGTCACCGCGCCGTCGAGCCCGCCTTCGGCGCGGTGGCGATGCAGGGTTTCCGGCCCCCCCGCCGGCAGGCCGGTGAGCGGGTCGACCGCGACGCGGTAGAGCTTGTTCTCCCGCGTGTCGGCGAAATAGCCGAGCCTGCCGTCCGGCGAGAAGCAGATGGCGTTGGGAATCGACAGGCCGATGAAGAGCGACATCACCCTGCCGGCGCGGAAGGCATAGATGGAGCCGGCGGCGAGTGCGGCGGTCCGCCCCATGGTGCTGACCCAGAAGGTGCCGGAGGGATGCACGCGCCCGTCATTGGAGCGGGTGCCGGGATTGTCGGCCTCGATCCCGGCGACGGTTTCCAGCCGCCCGGTGGCGATGTCGCGCAGCACCAGCCCGTGCTCGGTCGACAGCAAGTGCCGCCGCTCGTCGACGGCGGCGAGCGCGCTCGCCATCACCGGCAGTTCGTGCACGCGATGGCCGCCGCCCGCCAGCCGCGCCTCGAACAGCCGCCGCTCGACAATGTCGAACCACCAGGCGGTGTCGGTGGCGGCATCGTAGCTCGGCCCCTCGCCGAGATGGCAGCGCTCGGCGCACAGCACCGCGGCGGGGTTGGCCGGCGGTTCGGGAATCCGGGCGGGGCTAGTGGTTGTCACGCGGCATCCCCATGGTCTGGGCGATGCGCTGGTAGCGCACCGCCGGCTCCAGCACCGCGCCGGTCTCCAACTGGCCGACGAAGCTGCGCTGGATCTCCTGCCAGGGCGTCTGGTTCGGCGGATAGGCATAGCCGCCGGCGTCGGCGAGCGCCTGGCGCCGCGCTTCCAGCTCCTCGTCCGGCACCAGCATGTTGGCGCTGTTGCGCCTCAGGTCGATGCGCACCCGGTCGCCGGTGCGCAGCAAGGCGAGGCCGCCGCCGACCGCCGCTTCCGGCGAGGCGTTGAGGATCGAGGGCGAGCCGGAGGTGCCGGACTGCCGCCCGTCGCCGATGCAGGGCAGCGCATGGATGCCGGCCTTGATGAGGTAATCCGGCGCCCGCATGTTCACGACCTCGGCCGCGCCCGGATAGCCGACCGGGCCCGCCCCGCGCATGAACAGGATCGTCGTCTCGTCGATGGCGAGCGCGGGATCGTCGATGCGCGCATGATAATCCTCCGGCCCGTCGAACACCACGGCGCGGCCCTCGAAGGCCTCGGGATCGTCGGGGTTGGAGAGGTAGCGGTCGCGGAACTCCGGCGAGATGACGCTGGTCTTCATGATGGCGGAGGAGAACAGGTTGCCGCGCAGCACCCGGAAGCCGGCCCGCTGCTTCAGCGGCCTGTCATAGGGCCGGATCACCGCCTCGTCGGCGATGCTGGCCTCGCGGCAGTTGTCGCCGATGGAGCGGCCGTTGGCGGTCATCGCCCCTTCGGCGATAAGCCCCTGGCCCATCAGCTGATTCACCACCGCCGGCACGCCGCCGGCATGGTAGTAGTCCTCGCCGAGATACTCGCCGGCCGGCTGCAGATTGACCAGCAGCGGCACCTCCTCGCCATAGGTCTGCCAGTCGTCGATGGAGAGCTCCACCCCGACATGGCGGGCGAGCGCGTTGAGGTGGATCGGCGCGTTGGTCGAGCCGCCGATCGCCGAATTCACCCTTATGGCGTTGAGGAAGGCGTCGCGGGTGAGGATGTCGGAGGGCTTCAGGTCCTCGTGCACCATCTCGACGATGCGCAGGCCGGTGCGGTAGGCGATCTCCTGCCGGTCGCGATAGGGAGCTGGAATGGCGGCCGAGCCGGGCAGCTGCATGCCCAGCGCCTCGGCGAGCGAGTTCATCGTCGTCGCCGTGCCCATGGTGTTGCAGTAACCCGTTGACGGTGCTGAGGAAGCCACCAGCTTGACGAAGCCGGCATAGTCGATCTCGCCCTTGGCCAGCAGCTCGCGCGCCTTCCACACGATGGTGCCGGAGCCGGTGCGCTCGCCGCGGAACCAGCCGTTCAGCATCGGCCCCACCGACAGCGCGATGGCGGGGAGATTGACGGTGGCGGCCGCCATCAGGCAGGCGGGGGTGGTCTTGTCGCAGCCGATGGTGAGCACCACGCCGTCGAGCGGGTAGCCGTAGAGCACCTCGACCAGGCCGAGATAGGCGAGGTTGCGGTCGAGCCCGGCGGTCGGGCGCTTGCCGGTCTCCTGGATCGGGTGGACGGGGAACTCGATGGCGATGCCGCCGGCCTCGCGAATGCCCTCGCGGGTGCGCTTCGCCAGCTCGATATGGTGGCGATTGCAAGGGGATAGGTCGGAGCCGGTCTGGGCGATGCCGATGATCGGGCGGCCGCTCTGGAGCTCGTCCTGGCTGAGGCCGAAATTCAGGTAGCGCTCGAGATAGAGCGCCGTCATGTCGACATTGTCCGGGTTGTCGAACCAGGCGCGGGAGCGGAGCCGGCGTTGGGAGGTGGGGGCGTTGCCGTGCATCTCGGGTCTCCTCAATCGTAGAAAGGTTCGACGACAATACGCCGGCCGAGCATGAAAGCATCGGCAACCTGCTGCAGCGGCACCAGGTCGACATCGCTGGCGCCGCGGGCGACGAGATCGACGAAGTGCTTGTAGATACCGGGATATTCGGCTTCCGGCTCCTCGATCACCGCCGTGCCGTCGAGATGCAGCTTCGCCCCGCCGGAGGAGAGGACCAGCAACCCGGCCTCGGTCTCGACGCGGATGTCCCAGGTCTGCGGGCCGGTCTGGCGGAAATCGAATTCCGCCCGCACCGGCAGCCCCGCCGCATCGGTGAAATCGAGGTCGGCGGCGATGGGGGCGGCGCAGTTGGACGGGAAGGCGATCTCGGCCGCGGTGAGGAAAACCGGGCGGGGCAGGATACGGGTGAGGATCGATAAGGCATTGATTCCAGGATCGAAAACCCCGAGGCCGCCCGGCTCCCAGATCCAGCTTTGGCCGGGATGCCAGACGCGCACGTCTTCCTTCCACTCGATGGTGACAGCGAAGATGGCATGTCCGGCGAGGAAGGCCCGCGCGGGCTCCACCGCCGGGGCGAAGCGGGAGTGCCAGGTGGCGAACAGCGTCCGGCCGGAGGCCCCCGCTGCCACAACGAGCGGGGCCAGTTCGCTCACCGTGGCGCCGGGCGGTTTCTCCAAAAGTACGTGTTTCCTGGCACTTAGCGCGAGCGCGGCCTGTTGCCGGCGCACCTGCGGCGGCGTGCACAGCGCCACCGCGTCGATGGCGATGCCGCTCTCCAGCATCTCCTCCAGCGTGGCGAAACAGGCGACGCCGTCCAGCGCCGCGTTGCGGCTGGCGACGGCGACCAGCTCGATCCCCGCCGTCTTCCCGATGGCCGGCAGGTGCTGGTCGCGGGCGATCTTGCCGAGGCCGACAATGGCGAGACGGATGGGGCTCATGACCGGAAATCCCGCATGTGCAGTGAGTGCCGTTTCGAGTGCAGTGAGGTGTACGATGAGGCCGATTTGATCATCGTCCCGCCTCGCTTTCGGGCTTGCCGTCGACAAGGCGGGGCAGGCCGAGCGGATTGCCCGCTTTCACCGCCGCCGGCAGCAGCGCCTCCGGCAGGTCCTGGTAGCAGACCGGGCGCAGGAAGCGGCGGATGGCGAGCGTGCCGACCGAGGTCGAGCGCGGGTCGGAGGTCGCCGGGAACGGGCCGCCATGCACCATCGAGTGGCAGACCTCGACGCCGGTCGGCCAGCCATTGGCGAGGATGCGCCCGGCCTTCTCCTCCAGCACCGGCAGCAGCCGGGCGGCGAGGTCGTGATCGGCGGCGTCGAGATGCAGCGTCGCGGTGAGTTGGCCCTCGACCGCGCGGGCCACCGCCAGCATCTCGCCCTCGTCCGCGCAGCGCACCACCAGCGAGGAGGCGCCGAACACCTCGTGGGAGAGCGCCTCGGTGGCGCGGAACGCCTCGGCATCGGTGACGAACAGGGCCGGGCGGCAGGCATTGTGCCCGCCCTCCGCAGCGCCGCGCGCCACCTGCTCGGCGGCGCCGGTGGCTTCGAGCGCGGCGACGCCCCTGGCATAGGCGCCGGCAATGCCGGGGGTGAGCATGGTGGCGGAGGGCGTCGCCTCCAGCGCCGTGCGGGCACTCGCGAGGAAACGGTCGAGATCGTCGCCCGCCACGGCGATGACCAAGCCCGGATTGGTGCAGAACTGGCCGGCGCCCATGGTGAGCGAGCCGACGAAGCCGGTGCCGAGCGCCTCGGCCCGCGCCTTCAGCGCTGCCGGCAGCAGGAATACCGGGTTGATGCTGCTCATCTCGGCATAGACCGGGATCGGCACCGGCCGGCTATTGGCGATGTTCACCAGCGCGAGGCCGCCCGCGCGCGAGCCGGTGAACCCCACCGCCATGATGCGCGGATCCGCCACCAGCGCCCCGCCGAGTTCATGCGAGGTGCCGGTGAGCAGCGAGAACACGCCTTCCGGCAGCCCGCATGCCGCCGCCGCCGCGCGGATGGCGCGGCCGACCAGCTCCGAGGTGCCGGGATGGGCGGGATGGCCCTTGACGACGACCGGGCAGCCTGCGGCGAGCGCGGCGGCGGTGTCGCCGCCGGCCACCGAGAAGGCGAGCGGGAAATTCGAGGCGCCGAACACCGCCACCGGGCCGATGCCGATATGGCGCAGGCGCAGGTCCGAGCGCGGCAGCGGCTTGCGCTCGGGGAGCGGGCTGTCGAGCCGCGGCTCGTCGGCGCCGCCCGCGCGGATCCATGAAGCGAACAGGCGCAGCTGGCCGATGGTGCGGCCGCGCTCGCCGGAAAGGCGGGCGGGAGGCAGGCCGGTTTCCTGCGCCGCCCGCTCGATCAATGCCTCGCCGAGGGCCTCGATCTGCGTGGCGATCGCCTCCAGGAAGGTTGCGCGGGCTTCCGGCGTCGTCGCGCGGTAGACCGGGAAGGCCTCGGCGGCCAGCGCAGCGGCTTGCGCGACGTCGGCGGGACCGGCCTCGGCGAAGGCCGGCTCGATGGGGGTGCCAAGCGCGGGATCGACGGCGCGGAAGACCTTGCCGTCCGTCCTGTCGCGGGAACCGATGAGCGAAGCGCCGGTGATCATGCTCAGCGCCCCCAGCCCAGCACCACCGGGTCGAGCCGGCGGGCGATCTCGATCAACCCCGCGCGGGTAGCGGGATGCACCGGCGGCAGCGGCGCGCGCAGCGTGTCATGGGCGATGACGCCGCCTTCCTTCATCAGGATCTTGCACGCGGCGAGGCCGGTCTGGCGATTCTCGTAATTGATCAGCGGCAGCCAGCGCTCATAGGCCTGCATCGCCGCCTCGCGGTCGCCGGCGAAATACGGGTCGACGATCTGGCGGATGCCGTCGGGATAGCCGCCGCCGGTCATGGCGCCGGTGGCCCCCGCATCGAGATCGGCCATCAGGGTGATGGCTTCCTCGCCGTCCCATGGACCCTCGATGGCGTCGCCGCCGGCCTCGATCAGCGCCCGCAGCTTGGCGGCGGCCTGCGGCACCTCGATCTTGAAATAGGCGAGGTTCTCGATCTCGCGGGCCATGCGGGCGAGGAACGGCACCGACAGCGGCGTGCCGGCGACGGGTGCGTCCTGCACCATGATCGGGATCGACACCGCGTCGGAGACGCCGCGATAGAAATCGTAGATCGAGGCCTCCGGCACCCGGAAGCTGGCGCCGTGATAGGGCGGCATCACCATCACCATGGCGGCGCCCATGTCCTGCGCCCGGCGCGAGCGTTCAGCGCAGACGAAGGTGGAGAAATGCGTGGTGGTGACGATCACCGGCACCCGGCCGGCGACATGCTCCAGCACCGTCACCATGACAAGGTCGCGCTCGTCGTCGGTCAGCACGAACTGCTCGGAGAAATTGGCGAGGATGCACAGGCCGTTGGAGCCGGCATCGATCATGCAGTCGATGGCGCGCTTCTGGCCGTCGAGGTCGAGCCGGCCGTCGGCGTCGAACACCGTCGGGGCGACCGGGAAGACGCCCTTATAGGGCCGGGCGGCGGAAATGCTGGTCATCATGCACCCTTAGTGGTTGTCGCGCGGCACCGGCGATCCGGTGCGGCCGACGAGAAAGTCGAAATCGGCGCCGCGATCGGCCTGCAGCACATGGTCGACATAGAGGCGCTGGTAGCCGCGCGACGCATGCGGCTGCGGCGCCACCCAGGCGGCGCGGCGGGCGGCGAGCTCGGCTTCCCCCACATGCAGGTGCAGCGCGCGGGCCGGCACGTCGAGGGTGATCAGGTCGCCGTTGCGCACCAGCGCCAGCGGGCCGCCGGCGGTCGCCTCCGGGGCGACATGCAGCACCACGGTGCCATAGGCGGTGCCGGACATGCGGGCATCCGAGATGCGGATCATGTCGCGCACGCCCTGGCGCAGCAGCTTGGCCGGCAAAGGCATGTTGCCGACCTCGGCCATGCCGGGATAGCCCTTCGGCCCGCAATGTTTCAGCACCATGATGCAGGTGGCGTCGATGTCGAGGTCCTCGTCATTCACCGCGTGGTGCATTTCCTCGACGCTCTCGAACACCACGGCGCGGCCGGTATGGACCATCAGCTCCGGCGAGGCGGCGCTGGGCTTGATCACCGCGCCGTCCGGGGCGAGGTTGCCGGTGAGGATGGCGATGCCGGCATCCGGCTTGAACGGCGCCTCGAACGGGGTGATGACCTCCGCGTTCCAGTTCGGCGCCTTCTCGACATTCTCCCACAGGGTGCGGCCATTGACGGTGCGGGCGTCCTTGTGGATCAGCCCGCGCTCGCCGAGCGCCCGCAGCACCGCCGGCAGGCCGCCGGCATAGTAGAAATCCTCCATCAGGAAGCGACCGGACGGCATCAGGTCGACGAGGCAATGGATGTCGCGGCCGAGCCGGTCGAAATCGTCCAGCGTCAGTGTGATGCCGACGCGCCCGGCAATGGCCAGCAGGTGGACGACGGCATTGGTGGAGCCGCCGATGGCGGCCAGCGCGCGGATGGCGTTCTCGAAGGCGGCGCGGGTGAGGATGTCGGAGGGCTTCAGGTCCTCGTGCACCATCCCGACGATGCGGCGGCCGGCCATGCGCGCCAGCAAAGCGCGACGGGCGTCGGCGGCGGGGATGGCGGCGTTCTCCGGCAGGCCGAGGCCGAGCGCCTCCACCATCGAGGCCATGGTCGAGGCGGTGCCCATGGTCATGCAGGAGCCGGCCGAGCGGTTCATGCCGGCCTCGGCCTCGTGGAATTCCTCGAGCGTGACCTCGCCGGCGCGCAGCTGCTCGCTCATCGAGATGATGTTGGTGCCCGATCCGATGATCTGGCCGCGATAGACGCCGCGCAGCTGCGGGCCGCCGGACACGCCGATGGCCGGCAGGTCGGCGGAGGCGGCGCCCATCAGCAGCGCCGGGGTAGTCTTGTCGCAGCCCATCAGCAGCACGACGCCGTCGAGCGGATGCGCGCGGATCGCCTCCTCGACATCCATCGAGGCGAGGTTGCGGAACAGCATGGCGGTGGGGCGCATCGTCACCTCGCCGAGCGAGGAGACCGGGAATTCCAGGGGATAGCCGCCGGCCTCGATGATGCCGGTGCGCACATGCTGGGCGAGGTCGCGGAAATGGATGTTGCAGGGGGTCAGCTCGGACCAGGTGTTGCAGATGCCGATGACCGGGCGGCCGTCGAACTGGTCCTGCGGCGTGCCGCTGTTCTTCAGGAAGGAGCGGTAATAGAAGCCCATCTTGTCCTGCCGGCCGAACCAGCCTTGGCTGCGCAAGGGCTTCCGGCTGCGAAGCTGCTTCTTGTCGTCGTCGTTCTCGCTCATCCCGGCACCTGTTCAGCCTGCCGCGCCGTGGCGGCGCAGGCCGTTGAAGATCACGTTGGTCATCGCCGCCGCCGCCGCCTCGGCATCGCGGTCGGCGATGGCCTCGACGATGCGTTCATGCGCGGCCACCGCGATGTCGTATTCGCGCTGGTCCACCGGGGCGCTGAGCACGAACGAGGCGCGCAGGGCCGCCTCGACCACCGCGCCGATCGAGCGCATGAACGGGTTGCCCGAGGCATTGGCGACCGCGAGATGCAGGCTGAGATCGGCCTCGGCGAAGCCGGCCGACTGGCCGCCGGCCTCGCCGTGCATGCGTGCCGCCGCCGCCCGCAGCAGCGCGACATCCGCCTCGGAGCGCCGCTCGGCGGCGAGCGCGGCGGCGCGCGGCTCCACCGCGAGGCGGATCTCGGCGAGGTCGCGCAGGAAGCGCTTGTCGATGCCGGCGTCGAGATGCCAGGCCAGCACGTCGGGGTCGAACATGTTCCAGGCGGCGCGCTCGCGCACCACGGTGCCGACCCGCGCCTTGGTGGAGAGCAGGCCCTTGGCCACCAGCGTCTTCACGCTCTCGCGCAATACCGGGCGGGAGACGCCGAAGATCAGCGTCATCTCGGCATCGCCGGGCAGCTTGGCGCCCTCGCCATAGCGGCCGGCGATGATGTCGATGCCGATGGTGCGCGCCACTTCGGCGTGGTTGGAATGGGCGCGGCGGGCGGGAATGACGATGATCTGCGAGTTCATGGGTGCGCACCTCCGGCGGCTGTCCGGCGCGGGCGGCGCGCCATGTGCAGCGTAGCCTGCTGGAAGCCGATAAAGGCGAACAGCAGCAGGCCGGTGGCGATTTTCGCCCACCAGCTCGACAGCGAGCCGTCGAAGGAGATGTAGGTCTGGATCAGCCCCTGGATCAGCACGCCGACAAAGGTGCCGAACACGAAGCCGTAGCCGCCCGACAGCAGCGTGCCGCCGATCACCACCGCGGCGATGGCGTCGAGCTCCACCCCGACCGCCGAGAGCGAGTAGCCGGACGAGGTATAGAGCGAGAACACAATGCCCGAGAGCCCGGCGAGCCCGCTGGAGAGCGTGTAGATGAGCACGGTGGTGCGCCGCACGTTGACGCCCATCAGCGCGGTGGAGAGGCGCGAGCCGCCGAGCGCATAGACATTGGCGCCGAAGCGGGTGAGGTGCAGCAGCACCATGCCGGCCGCGACTACGGCGAGCATGACCAGCGCCGGCACGGTGAGCCGCGCGCCGCCGGGCAGCCTTATCGCCTGCGCGGCGAGGTCGGCATAGAAATCGGCATTGATGGGGATCGATTCCGTCGACATCAGGAAGCTGAGCCCGCGCGCGAGGAACATGCCGGCCAGCGTGACGATGAAGGGCGGCAGCTCGAAATAGTCGATCGCCGCGCCCATGCAGGCGCCGAACAGTGCGCTGACGATGAGGATGAGGACGAAGGCGGCGAGCGGCGGCACGCCCCAGCGCTCGATGGCGATGGCGAGGAACACGGTGGTGAAGCCGATCACCGAGCCGACCGACAGGTCGATGCCGCCGGAAATGATGACGAAGGTCATGCCCACCGCGACGACGCCGAGAAAGGCATTGTCGGTGAGCAGGTTCATCACCACCCGCATCGAGGCGAAGTTCGGGAAGCTGAGCGAGCAGATGAGGAAGCCGAGCAGGAACACCGCGGTGGTGGCGGCGACCGGCATGAGGCGGCTGGTCGCGTTCATGCGCGCCTCCTGAAGACCACGGAGCCGAGGCCGGCGAGCCGGGGCGACTGCGCCAGCAGCACCGCCAGCACCACCATGGCCTTGACGACCAGATTGGTTTCCGGCGGGAAGCCGGAGAGCAGGATGCCGGTATTCATCGCCTGGATGATGAGGGCCCCGACCACCGCCAGCACGAGGCTGAACCGGCCGCCGAACAGCGAGGTGCCGCCGATGACCACCGCCAGGATGGCGTCGAGCTCCAGCCACAGGCCGGCATTGTTGGCGTCGGCGCCGAGAATGTCGGCGCTCGCGACGATGCCGGCCAGCGCCGCGCACAGCCCGCACCACGCATAGACGGCGATGGTGATGAGCCGGGTGCCGACGCCGGCCAGCGCGCTCGCCCGCGCATTGCCGCCGGTCGCCTCGATCAGCAGGCCGAGCGCGGTGCCGCGCACGATGGCCAGCGTCAGCCCCAGCATGAGCAGGGTCAGCGCCACCGGCGTCGGCAGGCCGAGCACCGAGCCGCCGCCGATCCAGGCGAGGCCGGGGGAGGTGAAGGTGACGATGCGCCCCTCGGTGATCAGCTGGGCGATGCCGCGCCCGGCCACCATCAGGATCAGCGTGGCGACGATGGGCTGGATGCCGAGCACGGCGACCAGGAAGCCGTTCCACAGCCCGCAGGCGAGGCCGGCGCCGAGCGCGGCGGCGAGCACCACCGGCAGCGGGTAGCTGTCGGCGAGGCTTGCGGCGATGGCGCCTGAGATCGCCATCACCGCGCCGACCGACAGGTCGATGCCGCGCATGGCGATGACCATCACCATGCCGAGCGACAAGAGCGCCACCGGCGCGCCGCGGTTGAGCACGTCGATGAGGCTGCCGAACAGCCGCCCGTCCTGCAGGCGGATGTCGAAGAATTGCGGCGACACCACCCAGTTGATCGCGAGGATGGCGGCGAGGGCGACGACCTGCGAGGTGCCGAGGCGGGGGAGGCGGAGCGACATGGTTTCCTCCCTCACGCGGCCTGCCCGTTCGCCGGCGTCTCGGCGGCGATGGCCTTGAGGATGTCCGGCACGGTGACGTCCGCGCCGGTGAGCCGCGCGACATGGACGCGGTCGCGCAGCACGATCACCTCGTCGGCATAGGTGACGATCTCCTCCAGCTCCGAGGAGACCACCAGCAGCGCCATGCCCTCGGCGCACAGGGTGCGGATCAGCTGGATGATCTCGGCATGGGCGCCGACATCGATGCCGCGGGTCGGCTCGTCGAGGATGAGCAGCCGCGGTTCGGTGGCCAGCCAGCGCGCCAGCAGCGCCTTCTGCTGGTTGCCGCCGGAGAGCAGGCCGATCGGCCGTTCCGGGTCCGGCGGGCGGATGTCGAGCAGGCGGATGAATTTGGCGGCGATCTCGTCCTGCTCGCGGCGCGCCAGCGGCTTGAGCACGCCGCGCCGGGCCTGCAAGGCCAGCACGATGTTCTCGCGCACGCTGAGCTCGGCGACGATGCCCTCGGTCTTGCGCTCCTCCGGGCAATAGCCGAAGCCGAGCGCCAGCGCCGTCGCGGGGGTGGCAAGCCGGACCTCGCTTCCGTCCACCGTGGCGGTGCCGCAATCGGCGCGCTCGGCGCCGAACGCGAGGCGGGTGGTCTCGGTGCGGCCGGAGCCGAGCAGCCCGGCGAGGCCGACCACATGGCCGGGGCGCAGGGCGAGGTCGAACGGCGCGACATAGCCGGCCTTGCCGAAGCCCCTGAGCTCGACCAGCGGCGCCTCGCCTTCGCGCGGGGCGGCAGGCGCCCGCGCCGAGGTCGCCTCGCTGAGCTCGCGGCCGAGCATCATCTTGACGAGGTCGAGCCGCGGCAGCTCGGCGATCGGCGCGGTGCCGGCCAGCCTGCCATTGCGCAGCACGGTGATGCGGTCGCAGATCGCATAGACCTGGTCGAGGAAATGGGTGACGAAGACGATGCCGATGCCGCGCGCCTTGAGCTGGCGCATCACCGCGAACAGCACCTCGACCTCATGGGCGTCGAGGCTGGCGGTCGGCTCGTCGAGGATCAGCACCCGCGCCGAGAGGTCCACCGCGCGGGCGATGGCGACGATGTGCTGGATGGCCACCGAATAGCTTTCCAGCGGCGCGGCGACGTCGATGTCGATGTCGAACTCAGCCAGCACGGCGCGGGCGCGCCGGCGCATCTCGCCCTCGCGGACCAGGCCGAAGCGGGTCGGCTGGCGGCCGAGGAACAGGTTCTGCGCCACCGAGAGGTTGGGGGCGAGGTTGACCTCCTGATAGACGGTGGCGATGCCGGCTTTGGTCGCCTCCTCCGCCGAGCGCGGGGCGATCTCGATGCCGTCGAGGCGCAGGGTGCCCTCGTCGCGCGCGACGACGCCGGTCATGGTCTTGATCAGGGTGGATTTGCCGGCGCCGTTCTCGCCGAGCAGCGCATGCACCTCGCCGGCCCGCAGCGTCAGGTCGACGCGGTCGAGGGCGACGAAGCCGGCAAAGGACTTGCGGAAGCCGGTGAGTTCCAGAAGCGGGGTGCGGTCGGTCGGGGTCATCGAGTGGTCTCGCCGGATCGAGCGGATCGCGGGAAGGGAGCGGGGCGGACCCTGTGGACAGGCCTTGGGATAACAGGGCTCCGTCCACAGGGAGATCAGGCGCGGGTTTTCGGGGGGAAGACGGGCCTCCTTGCGGTCAGGCCCAGCGTGCTTCGAGACGCGGGGCTGTGCGCCCCGCTCCTCAGCATGACGGGATGGGCTATTCCCGCTCCGTCATCCTGAGGTGCCCGGCGCCGCCGGGCCTCGAAGGACGCACGACCTCCCCGTCCCCCGCCCGTCCCGGCCGCCGCTCAGTAGCCGAGGTTCTTCTTCGAGTCGTAGATCGCCTGCGGGTTGTCCGCCTGGGTGTAGAGCTTGGAGTCGGTCTGGATCCATTTCGGCGGCACCGTGCCCTTGGTCTTGTAGGCCAGGATGGCGTCGAAGGCCGGGCCGGCCATGTTCGGCGTCAGCTCGACGGTGGCATTGGCCTCGCCGGCCGCCATCGCCTTGAAGATGTCCGGCACGGCGTCGATGGAGACGGTGAGCACGTCCTTGCCCGGCTTCAGCCCGGCTTCCTTCATCGCCTGGATGGCGCCGACCATCATGTCGTCGTTGTGGGCGTAGACGGCGCAGATGTTCTTGCCGCCGCCTTCGGCCTTGATGAAGCTTTCCATGACTTCCTTGCCCTTGGCGCGGGTGAAGTCGCCGGTCTGGCTGCGCACGATCTTGACGTTCGACGCACCGGCGATGCCCGCCTCGAAGCCCTTCTTGCGGTTGGCGGCGACGCTGGCGCCGACCGTGCCCTGCAGCTCGACGACGCTGCACGGCTTGGAGCCGACGGTCTTCACCAGCCACTGGCCGGCGACCTCGCCCTCATGCACGCTGTCGGAGGTCACGGCGGTCAGATACAGGTCCTTGCCGGCCGGATCGATGTCGCGGTCGAGCAGCACGACCGGGATCTTGGCCTCCTGCGCTTCCTTCAGCACCGTGTCCCAGCCGGTCGACACGACCGGGGCGAGGAAGATGGCGTCGACGCCCTGGGCGATGAAGGAGCGGATCGCCTTGATCTGGTTCTCCTGCTTCTGCTGGGCGTCGGCGATCTTGAAGGTGATGTTGCGCTTCTTGGCTTCCGCCTTGGAGACGGTGGTCTCCGCCGCGCGCCAGCCCGATTCCGAGCCGATCTGCGAGAAGCCGATGGTCACGTCCGCGGCGTGGGCGCCGGCGAGCGCGGTGGCGGACAGGGCGGTAGCGAGCATCAAGGCTTTGAAAGGCATGGCATTTCTCCCGTGGTTCAGCCGTTGCGCTACTTTTGAGCGCTTGTGAGCTGGCGTTTTATGGCACAGTCCATGCGGCTTGAATAGTCATACTGTTTTACTTTTCAGCCACAGCGCGAAAGCCCGTTCGCGGCGGTCGGGCGGCCGGTTCGCAGCGGTCGAGCCCTGGGTGGCGGCAGGCGGCCGCGTGGGGCGCACGGTGGAGCGCCCGCTTGCTTTCCCCACAGAAACCCAAGAATTCTGTGGGGATCGCCGGGCGGCGCGGGTGATTCCGGCGCGGGCGAGCCGGCGGCGGCCGCCGCCCGGCAAGAGCTGGCCCGGCAAGCGATGGCCCGGCAGGAGGTGTCCATGTCCCTGAAGCGGCAGAACGACATCCTGCATGCCGTCCGCGAGAGCGGCAGCTACAGCATCACCGATCTCGCCGAGCGGCTCGCCGTCTCGACCGAGACGATCCGGCGCAACATCCGGCCACTGATCGAGAGCGGCGCGCTGCTGCGCTTCCATGGCGGCATCATGGACCCCGACCGCCGGGACGAGCCGCCGTTCCAGCGGCGCATGCAGGTGAACAGGGACGCCAAGCGCACCGTCGCCGGCCTGGCGCGGGACATGATCCGCGACGGCGACAGCCTGATCCTCGACAACGGCACCACCACCACCTATGTCGCCGAGGCGCTGTCCGGCCATTCCGGGCTGGTGGCGGTGACCAATTCGGCGCAGATCGCCTGCCGCCTCGCGGCGCGCAACAATAACCGCGTGTTCATGGCCGGCGGCGAACTGAGCAGCGAGGACGCCGCCGCCTTCGGCGCCGCCTCGCTCGACTTCGTCCGCCAGTTCGAGGTGAAATACGCGCTGATCTCGGTGGCCGGCATCACCTCGCGCGGCGACCTCGTCGATTTCCACCTGTTCGAGGCCGAGTTCGCGCGCGCGGCAATGCGGCAGGCGCGCGAGACCTGGGTGATCGCCGATCTCTCGAAATTCGGCCGCGAGGCGCCGGTGCGGGTCTGCGCGCTGTCCGCGGTCGACGCGATCGTCTGCGACGGCGAGCCGACGCCGGAATTCGCCCAAAGCTGCCGCGAGGCGCAGGTGCGCCTCGTCACTCCCGCAAGGGCTGCGGCGGAGCTGGCGGCAACCTAGGCGGAGTTCGCGGTACCGAGCGCGGCATAGGCGGCGTCGAAGCGGGCGAGATAGTCGTCGGTATAGGCGGCATAGTCGAAATCGATGTCCGAATGGGTCTCCGACACCGCGCTCCACAAGGCCTCGCGCAGCAGCGAGGCGCCCTTGAAGGCGGCGAAGGCGCGCCGGATCTCCGCCGGCGGCGCGGCGCCGAAATAGGCGGCGAGCAGCATGTCCTCCTCCCGCGGCCCGAAGGAATTGTTGGAGGCGAGGTTGGCGAGGTCGAACAACGGGCTGTTGAGCCCGGCATAGTCGAAATCGAGCAGCCAGAGCCTGTCGCCGTCGTCGAGCAGGTTGGCGGCCAGGAGGTCGTTATGGCCGAACACGATGGTGACCGGCCCGACCATCGCCTCCAGCCGCTCCCCCGCCGCGCGCAGCGCCGGAAGCCGCGCGGCGATGCGGCAGGGCCCGGCCTCCAGCGTCGCCAGATAGGAGCGCACCACCTGGAATACCCAGAAGGCCAGCACCGGCCCGCGCAGCCGCGCCGCCACCTCGACATGGCAGCGGCGGATGAGGGCGGCGACGCGCGGCAGCATGGCGGGCGCGCGCACGTCCTCCGGCGTCAGCGTGCGCCCCTCGATGAAGCGGGTGACCATGATTCCCGGCGCGGCATGCACCACTTCCGGCGAGATGCCGGCGGCAAAGGCGGCCTGCGCGGCGGCGCGCTCGTTGAAGCGCATCACCCCGTGCACCGGGATGTCGGCGCCGAAGCGCACCACATAGGCGTCGCTGCCGTCGAACACCCGGTAATTGCGGTTGGTGATGCCGCCGGCGAGCGCGGCCACCTCCACCTCGCCGCGGAACAGCGGCAGGGCGCGGATGGCCGCAACCGGATCGAATGCCGTCTCGGCCGTCAACGGGTGCCTCCGGGAGATGCCGCGCCGTGGCGCGCGGGTCGCCAGAGTGCCGGCAAGCGCCGCGTCAGGCAACGGCCCTGTGGTGTCCTGGGGAATCGGCGCGGCCCGCGTGCCGGCGCGCCGATGGGGTTGCGCCGGCGGCGGCGGGCTGGTGGTATCGCGCATCGAGCGATTCACGCGGCAACGAGACGAGACCCGGTATGAGCGACGGCACTCCCACCTCCGCCCCCATCGACGCCAGGAGCTTCTGGCGCACGCTGGGCGAGCGGGCGACCGGCATGACGGTGGTCACCGCGCGCGGCGAGGCCGGGCCGGCCGGTTTCCTCGGCCTGTCCGCCGCCCATGTCGCCGCCGATCCGGCGACCATGCTGGTCTCGATCGGCCGCTCCACCGGGGCGCTGGCCGAGGTGCTGGCGAGCCGGCATTTCGCGGTGAACTACCTGCCCGCCGAGGCCGCCCATGTCGCCGATGCGTTTTCCGGCAAGGCCGGGCTGTCGGGCGCCGACCGCTTCAATGACGGCGAATGGGGCGAGCTCGCCACCGGCGCGCCGGTGCTGAACGCGGCTTTGGGCGCCTTCGACTGCGTGGTCGACGAGGTGATCGAGCGCGGCAACACCGTCATCGTCATCGGCACGGTGGTCGCCGCCAGGGCGTCCGGCGAGGGCGCGCCGCTGGTGTTCTTCCGCGGCAAGACGGTCAAGGGGCTGGCGGAAGGCTGAGAGGCTGTCTGGAAAGTCGGCGCTTCTGAGCTTTCGGACCGTGTGAGCGGCCTGCGTGCTTCGAGGCCGGCCATTTGGCCGGCACCTCAGCATGACGAAATATCTTCTGCTGCAAAGAACCAACGTCATCCTGAGGTGCCCTGCGCAGCAGGGCCTCGAAGGAGGCTCCAGCCACCTCGCCGGAAAGCCAAACAAGGTAGCTTTGCAAACAGGCTCCGAGCGTCACCGCGCCGCGCCGAGGACGGCGACCGCCGCTTCGATCTCGGCGGTATCGGCGAAGCTGGTCTGCGCGCCGGCGATCCGCACCGCCAGCGCGCCGGCAGCGACGCCCCATTCCAGCGCCTCGCGGAAGCACCGGCCGGCGTCCAGCGCCGCCGCGAAGGCGCCGATGCAGGCATCGCCCGCTCCGGTCGTGTCGACCACCTCGACCGGCGGCGGTGCGGCCTCGAATATGTCGTCCGCTTTGACGCCGATGGCGCCGCGCGAACCGAGCGTGACGACGACCGCCGCGCCGGTGCGCCCGGTATAGGCGCGGGCGAAGCCGGCGGGCGATTCCGAGGGCAGGCCGAGCGCGGCGGCGATCGCGCGTGCCTCGTGCTCGTTGACGACGAGAATATCGACCGATGCGGCGAGTTCCGCCGGCAGCGGCGCCGCCGGTGCGGCGTTGAGCAGCACGCGGGCGCCGGCGGCGCGGGCAAGGCGGGCGGCCTCGACCACCATCGGCAGCGGCAGTTCGAATTGCATCAGCAGCAGGTCGCCGGGCTTCAGCCGGCGGTCGAGTGCGTCCGGCCTCGCGAAGCGATTGGCGCCGGAGGCGACGACGATCTGGTTCTCGCGCGCGCGGTCGACGGCGATCATGGCGAGCCCGGTGGCGCCCGGCACGGTGGCGACGCCGGAAAGGTCCACCCCGGCCTCGCGCAGCAGGGCGAGCGCGGGCGCGGCAAAGGCATCGTCGCCGACCGCGCCGACCAGCGCCACCTCGGCGCCGGCCCGGCGGGCGGCCACCGCCTGGTTGGCGCCCTTGCCGCCGGGATAGAGCCGGCAATCGGGACCGAGCACCGTCTCGCCCGGCGCCGGCAGCCGCTCCACCTGGGTGACGAGGTCGACATTGATGGAACCGAAAACCGCGATCATCGCCACATCCTGCCTGCCCGAATCCCGGCCCTGTCTAGAGCCGTTTCCGATCCGGGGGAATCGCCGGATCGACAAAAGCCATTCGTGGGCCGAATGCGGTATCGAAGTACGGAAGGGGGTTCATCCGTGCCTTATCGGCCGCCCGCCGGCGAGGCGGAGCAGCCGCCGCGCCGCCTCGCAGCTGCGGGCGATGCGCTCCAGCGCCGGCCAGTCCAGCGCGCCGCTCGCCTGGCCGGCATAGATGTCCCAGGCTCGGGAGGGCAGGAGGGCGCCGCCCATGTCGCGCTCGATCCGCCGCGCCACGGCGAGGAGCTTTGCCGGCTCGATGTCGGTCAGTGCGGTTTCCGTGTCGTCGAGGCAGTCCTCGCACATGGACGCCCCCTTCAGTCGCGATAAGCGAGGATGTCGAGGCCGCGGTCGCGGTCGAGCAGGCAGACGATGCCGCGCCCGTCGATATCGACATCGTTGCTCTGCGGCGCCGTGTGGCCCGGTGCCGGCTGGGGAATGAAATGGCCGACCTCGCGCGGCACCTCGGGGTCGGCGAGGTCGATCACCCTGAGCCCGCCGGCGAACCAGCTGGCGAAGACCAGGCTGCCGACCTGCCGCTCCTGGAACTGGTGCGCCCCGAAGCGCCCGCCGGCATGCGCATAGGGTGAGGCGTGCTCGGCGAGGTGGAAGGTGGAGATCGGCGCGAGATGCGCCGGGTCGGCGGCGTCCATCACCCAGAGAAAGGCATGCGGCTGGCCGGGCACATGCTCGTGCTCCTCGTCGACGATCAGCGCGACCTGCCGCCCGGCGACGGGTTGCGCCAGCCGGAACAGGGTGTGGGTCGGCTCGGGGAAGGGCGGGTGGTAATTGTAGCTGCCGAGCGTGCGCGGGTTCGCGATGTCCGATACGTCGATGGTGTAGGCCCCGGCATACCAGCACGACGCCCACAGGATGTTGCCGACGCGCAGCGCGTGGTGCAGCCGGTGGTGCTGGCCGGGCCATGTCGGCACCTCACCGGCCGCGACATGCTGGCCCGGCAGGTGCCAGCGCGACACCTCGCGCGGGCGGGCCGGGTCGGCGAGGTCGTAGACGACCAGGATATTGCCGACATAGCCTTCCATCTCGGTGGAGATGTAGGCGTAGCGCTCGTCCATGTCGAAGCGGTGCACGCCGATGCCGCCGGTGCGGACATAGGCGAGTTCGCGCGGATGGGCGGGATCCGCGATGTCCCAGACCCGGAAACCGCCGCTCTCATAGCCGCGCGCCAGTCCCGCGCGCAGGTCCGCGAGGTCGCCCTCCGCGACGCCCAGCGCGGCGGCCAGCTCGGCCTCCAGGGGCGGGCGGCCGAGGCGGGCGGCGAGCTCGGCGGAGGTGGGCTCGATCCGTTCGCCCTTGCGGTAGAAATGCCGGCGATGCCGCTCGACATTGGTGATCATCAGGTCGCCCGCCACCTTCACCTTGTGGGTGTGGGAATACGGGTCCGGCGGCGCGAGCCGGGCCACCACGCGCGGGCGGGCCGGGTCGCGGATGTCGAGAATGCTGGTGCCGTCCGGCGGCGACATGTGGCCGATGAAGGCGAAGCCGTCCTTCATCGTCACCTCGCCGCCGCCCGGCAGGTCGAGCCGGGCGAGCGGGGTGAGGTTGGCGCTGTGGAGCGCGCCGGGCGTCATGCGGGCCGTCATGCCGACGCCGTCCTGCGGGTGATCGCGCGGCGGCGCCACTGCACGATGGAGGGAATGGCGAGCGAGACCGCCAGCAGTCCCCACAATATGTTGCCGACCGGCGAGGAGACGAACACCCACGGGTCGTTGCCGCTGATGCGCAGCGCCCGCATCACGTTCGCCTCCAGCATCGGCCCGAGGATGACGCCGATGAGCAGCGCCACCACGTTGAAGCCGGTCTTGCGGCAGACATAGCCGATGGCACCGAACAGCAGCGTCAGCCACAGGTCGAACATGTAGCCGCGCGGCGCGAAGGCGCCGACCAGGGTGAAGGCGATGATGATCGGCGCCAGAACCGGGGTCGGGATCAGCACCAGCTTGGAGACGTAGCGGGTCAGCGGCAGGGTGGTGAACAGCATCACCGCATAGGCGACCAGCATGGTGATGAACACGCCATAGCCGAGGCCGGGATTCTGGATGAACAGCCGCGGGCCGAGCTGCACGCCGTGATAGGTCATCACGATCAGCATCACCGCCGCCGTGGTGCCGCCCGGCACGCCGATGACCAGGAGTGGGATCAGGTCGCCGGAGGCGCAGCCATTGTTCGCCGACTCGGGCGCGATGACGCCCTCGGGAATGCCGGTACCGTATTTCTCCGGCGTCTTCGAATAGAGCCGCGACTGCTGGTAGGCGACGAAGGCGGCGATGGAGGCTCCCGCGCCCGGCACGATGCCGATGATGAGGCCGATGATGCCGGTCCAGATCATGTGCCAGGTGCGCTGGAACGACATGACCACGCCTTCCCAGCTCTCCTTCCATCCGGCCTGCTTCATCATCTTCATGCCGGTCTCGCTGAGCACGGAGGTATGCTCCATCATGATCAGCGCCTCGGAAATGGCGAAGACGCCGATTAGCACCGCGATCAGCGGCACGCCGTCATAAAGCTCGATGAAGCCGAACGTGCCGCGCGGCGTCGAATAGATGTGGTCGGCGCCGATGGCCCCGATCAGCAGGCCGAGGAAGCCGGCGATCAGCCCCTTCAGCATGTTGTCGGAGGCGACCGAGGCGATCAGCGTGATGCCGAACAACAGGATCACGATCATCTCGACGCTGTGCATGTAGAAGGCGAGCCGGGCGATATAGGGCAGCAGGAAGATCGACATCAGCGCCGTGACCATGCCGCCCACCGTCGAGGCGACGAAGGACAGCACCAGCGCCTGCTGGCCGAGCCCCTTCTTCGCCATCGGGTAGCCATCGAGGCAGGTCGCCGCCGAGCCGCCATTGCCGGGGATGTTGAGCAGGATGGAGGTGATGCCGCCGCCCATATGCGAGGCGACGAACAGCGACACCATGAAGATCATCGCCACCTCGACATCGACCGCCAGCGTGAAGGGCAGCAGCATGATGATGGTGTTGGCCGAGCCGAAGCCCGGCATGGCGCCGATGATGATGCCGATGGTGGTGGCGAGGACGATCAGCCAGAGATAGCTGAAATTCAGCAGGAACTGGTCGGCGAGCAGGCTGAAGCTCAAATGCATGGCGCGGTTTTCCTCGGCGCGATTCCCATTGCAGCGCTCACAGGCCGATCAGCGCCGAGACCAGCCGCTCGAACGGACCCGACGGGAAGGCGGTGCGCAGGATGAGGATGAACAGGACATAGCCCGACAGCGCCAGCGCGCCGGCGGTGACGAGGGCGGCGCGCATCGACATGCGCTGCAGCCACAGGAAGCAGGCCAGCAGGAACAGGAAGGTCGAGAGGGTGAAGCCCGCCCACGGGATGATCGCCACCGACAGCACGGTGAGGCCGAACAGCGAGGCGCGGATGATGGCGAGCTGGTGGCTCTCCCACAGGCTGCGCACTTCCAGGTAATGCGTGCCGCGCGCGAGGCCGATGGCGGTGCGCAGCGCGAAGATGCCGATCAGCAGGAACAGCACCACGGCGCAGAACACGCCGCTGACCTTGGCCTCCCAGTCGAGGTCGGCGATGGAGATGAGGTAATAGGTGGCGAAGGCGGCGCCGAGGATCGGGATGATCCAGTCGGCGCCGGTCGCGACCTTGCCGTCACGGTCGTCATTCATGGCGATGTCCTGCGCGCGGGCGCGGCGCCGCCTGGGGCCGCCTCACGGGCGACCCCGATGGCGCCGGCCGGGCTTATCCCTTGGAGGCGGTGAGCAGCGGGCGGTAGCGGTCGGCCAGCTCGACGAATTCCTTCGCCGATTGCTGGCAGGAGGCGGCGTCGCCGTACTGGATGAATTCCCACGGCGTGCCGGCCTTCTCGGCCACCGCCTTGTAGTCGGGGTCGGCGAACACCTGCTTGAACGTGTCGCTGAGCTTCTTCACCCGGTCGGGATAGGCCTCCACCGCCTTGGCATGGATGGCGATGGCCCGCTGGCCGGACATGGGCGGTATCTTGGTGCCGAGCGCCTGATTGACCGGCGGCGCGTTGTTGGTCAGCTCCGGCGCGCGGTTGGTGTCGTTGAACACGGTGAGGAAGCGCGCCTGGTCGCCGAGGCCGAGCGAGGAGGACAGGAAGGTGGCGCAGCCGTCCACCTCGCCGGTGATCGCCGCCGAGCGGGCTGGCCCGCCGCCGCCATAAGGGATCATCCGCACCTTGATGCCGGCGGCATCGGCCAAAGCCAGCGCGCCGATGGTGGAGGGATGCGGCAGGCGGCTGGTGGACAGGGTGATCTCGCGCTTCCTGCCCTCGGCGACCAGGTCCTGGATGGTCTTGAACGGGCTGCTGCCGGGAACCCAGATGACGCTGTCGTCGACATCCATGCTGCCGAGATAGACGAAATCCTCCGGGTATTTGTAGCGGACCTTCTGGGTCGCATACATGATCATTTCCGGGCCGATATTGCCGAACAGGATATTGTAGGCGTCCGGCTCGCGCTTGGTGACGAAGACTTCGTAGCCGACCTGGCCCGAGGCGCCGGGGAAGTAGGAATACTCGAAATTGGCGCCGAGATATTTGCTCCAGATGCGGTTGAACGCCCGCGCCGCCTGATCGACGCCGCCGCCTTCGCCGGTGGGAACCAGCACCTGCATGGTCCTGGCGGGGAAATCGGCGGCGGCCCGCGCCGCCGACGGGACGAGGGCGGGTGCGGCGGTGGCGGCGAGGGCGCCGGCCCCCGCCAACAGCACATGGCGTCGGTTCATCTCGATGGACATTGGCTTCCTCCCAGGCGCGTCGATGCGCGCATGATTTTTCCGAGGCTCTGGCGTGGAGCCGCGCTGGCCGGGTTTCGGCCCAGACCTATTTTGATTTGGTTATATATTGGTTGAACGTGGAGTCAAGATTTCCCTGCGACGCGCCGCGGGCCGGAGGCGCCGGCGCCTTTGCCGCGCTGCAACGTGCCGCATCAACGGATCGTGGTTGCCGAAGCGCGCCGTGCCTCCATCTCCGATTGTGGCGGCAGGGCGTTTCCGTTTCCAAACCAAATGAGAATTGGTTCAGAACGATTGGACGGAACGTGGAAGACAGCGTGGAAGACGCAGCGTAGAAGACTCTGTGTCGCCCGGCCCCTGCCGCCGGAGGGGCATGCCGTGAAGCCGGGATGCCGGCCCCGCATCGGCATCGCGGATCCGCTCTTGCGCCGCAACATCTCTTGGCGGAAGATGCGGCATGAAAACCGCCGCTGCACAGGGTCGTGCGCGGCATCGGCATGGAAGCCTTGTCCCGAGCTGCGCGCGCGGGCCGGGCTTTTTTTTTGCCTTCCGTCCACGAGGCCGCTGCGGCGCGCGCAGCCGGGGAGCTTGCACGCATGGGTCACGAACAGTCGGGCCTCGACCATTTCCTTCTCGCCGAGGAGCCCTTCTACACGCCGGTCGGCAACGAGATCGCGCTGTTCGAGGCGGCCTGGCACGAGCATGTGCCGCTGATGCTGAAGGGCCCGACCGGCTGCGGCAAGACCCGCTTCGTCGAGCACATGGCCTGGCGGCTGAAGCGCCCGCTCGTCACCATCGCCTGCCACGAGGACATGACCGCCGCCGACCTCGTCGGCCGCTACCTGCTCGACGCCGAGGGCACGGTATGGCGCGACGGGCCGCTGACGCAGGCGGTGCGCGGCGGCGCCATCTGCTATCTCGACGAGATCGTCGAGGCGCGGCAGGACACCACCGTCGTCATCCACCCGCTGACCGACGAGCGCCGGGTGCTGCCGCTGGACAAGCGCAACGAGCTGGTCGCCGCGCATCCCGAGTTCTTCCTCGTCATCTCCTACAACCCCGGCTACCAGAGCGCGGTGAAGGATTTGAAGGAATCCACCAAGCAGCGCTTCGCCGCCATCGACTTCACCTATGCCGAGGCGGTGCGGGAAGCCGATATCGTCGCCCGCGAGGCCGGCATCGGGCTCGATATCGCCACCCGGCTGGTGCGCATCGCCGTGGCTTCGCGCAATCTCGGCAATCGCGGGCTGGAGGAAGGCGCCTCCACCCGCACGCTGATCCGCGCCGGCAAGCTGATCGCCCGCGGCATCGGCGCGGCGGAGGCCTGCGACATGGCCATCGTCGCCCCGCTCACCGACGACCGCGACACGCGCGGGGCGCTGCGCTCGGTCGTCTCGGCCTGCCTGTGACGATGGCGCTGCGCGAGGAGGCGGGCGCGCTCGACGCCTTCGAGCGGCTGCTGCGCGGCCGGCCGGAGCTGCACCGGCGCTTTGCCGCCGCCTGCGTTCATCTCGGCAACCATGTCGACGACGACGGGCGCGAGCGCTGGGCCGGGCGGGTCTCGGCGCTGTACCACGCCAATGCCGGGCCAGCGGTGCTGGAGGCGCTGTGGGAGATCGAGCGGCGCATCCTGCCGGGCGCCGACATCGCCACGCTCACCGCCTTGTGGGAGGCCGCGCGATCCCTGTGCCGCCATGCCGGCAGCCGCACCACGCTGGGTTTGCTCGCGGCGGTGGGGGGGACGCTCCCCTATGGCGGCGACGGACGGGAAGCGGCGACACGGCTGGCCGCGCTGGCCGGCCTCGCCGGGCGGGCGCCGGATGCGCTGGCGCCGCTGGCGACGGTGCTCGACCGGCTGGCGGCGGAACTGGCGCCGGAGCAGCTGGCGCCGTGGATCGCCGACGGGCTGGCGCTCTATCCGACCGACCGGCGCAAGCGCGCCGCCTGGTTCCGGCTGGAGGACCCGCTGGCGCTGCGGCGGCTCGCCGACCTCGCCGGCGCCGTGCGCTTCGCCCCGCATGAGGAGCGGCTCAGGCGGGTGGTGCTGGCGCTGTTCGGCTTCGAGCCGGAGGTGCGGGTGATCGCGGAGCCCGGCTTCCGGCGCCCCCGCCTCGCCGGCGGGCTGGTGCTGATGCCGCAGCGCATCGACGGCCTCGCCGCCGGGCGGGCCGGGGCCTTCTTCGAGGCGGCGCTGCTGCACGCCGCCTGCCATCGCATGTTCACCCGCGAGCGCTTCGCGGTGGAGCGGATGAAGCCGGTGCAACTGGCCTTGGTGGCCTTGTTCGAGGATGCCCGCGTCGAGCGGCTGGCGGCGCGCACCTATCCCGGCCTCGCCCGGTTGTGGCGCGGCTTCCACACGGTGCCGACGTCGACGGCGCAGACCGTCGATTCGCTGTTCGCCCGCCTCGCCCGCGCGCTGGCCGACCCGGATTTCCGGGAGGAGGACGGCTGGATCGCCAAGGCGCGCGGCCTGTTCGAGCGCGCCTTCGCCGAGAATGCCGAGCGGCAGGGCTTCGTCACCGAGATCGCCCGCGTGATCGGCCATGATCTCGGCCAGCTGCGCATTCCCTTCGATGCCCGCAACCACAAGGTCGAGCCTTGCTACCGCGACGACGGGCTCGGCCTGTTCGACTGGGACGAGACCGATCCCGGCAACGAGGACGTGCTCGACCTCGTCATCGAGGCGGCGCGGATGCGGCAGGAGGAGGTCGACGCGGCGCCTCCCGACACGCCGGAGAACCCGGAGCCGGCCGAGCGGGCGCGGATGTCCGGCGCCGCGGCGCGGGAGGAGAGCGAGATCGCCGCCCTCTACCCGGAATGGGACCATCGGCTGCGCACCGAGCTGCCCGAGCACGTGACGGTGCGGCTCTATCCGCCGGCGGCGCCGGGCGCCGATGCGCTGCGGGCGCGGCTCGACGCGGCGCAGGCGGTCGGCCGCCGCATCGACGCGCTGATGCGCCGCGCCCGGCTCGACCGGCCGACGCGGCTGCGGCGCCAGCTGGAGGGCGAGGAGATCGACCTCGAGGCGGCGCAGGAGGCGATGATCGCCCGGCGCCTCGGCGAGTTGCCGGACCCGCGCATTCATGCGCTGAAGCGCCGGCAGGGGCGCGACGTCTCGCTGATGCTGCTGCTCGACGTCTCGCAATCCACCGCCGACCCGGTCGGGCGCGACGGCGAGACGGTGCTGTCCACCGCGGCGCTGGCGGTGGGACTGCTGGGCGAGGCGCTGGCCGGGCTCGGCGATCCCTTCGCCGCCCTGGCCTTCGCCTCCAACGGGCGCGGCGACGTGCGCATCACCGCGCTGAAGCATTTCGCGGAAGGCTGGGGCGAGGCGCTGCCGCGGCTCGGCGGGCTCACGCCGGCCTATTCGACCCGGCTCGGCGCCGCCATCCGCCATGGCGCGGCGGAGCTGAAGCCGCAGACCACGCATCGCCGGGTGCTGGTGGTGGTCACCGACGGCGAGCCGTCCGACATCGATGTCGAGGACGGGGCCTATCTCGCCGAGGACGCGCGCCGTGCGGTGGGAAGCGCGCGCGGGCAGGGGCTCGACGTGTTCTGCGTCGCGCTCGGCGAAGCGGCCGACCGCGCCGGCGCCGACATTTTCGGCCGGCGCAACACCTTCCCGGTCACCAGGGTCGACGAATTGCCGGCGCGGCTGGCGGGGCTGTATTTCCAGCTGACGGTGCGCTGAGCAAAAAAGGCCGGCGGCAGGGTGGTCCCCGCCGCCGGCGGCCGCATCGCGAGCGCCTCGGGGGCAGCGCTCAGGAGGCGAGCAGCTGCTTCAGCTTGTCGTCGAGATATTTCACGTCGACGGGATTGGTGCCCGGCCCGCCGGCGAAATGGCCCCAGATCGACGGGATCGGCACATATTCGGCATTCGGCATGTGCGCGACCTCGTTCCGGCTGTCCTCGGGCGGAAAATACAGGTCGGTCTGGCCGGGCATGACATAGGTCTTGGCCTTGATGGCGCCGAGCGCGGCCTTGAAGTCGCCCTTGAAGACCTCGTTGTCGGCGATGTCGCCGTTCTGCCAGGTCCACAGCATGGTCAGCAGGTTGTTCGCGTCCTTCGGCAGGAAGAAGCCCTCCCAGAACGCCACCAGGAAATCCTCCAGCGAGGAATAGCCGAGCGTCTTGAGGTCGAGCTCCTCGCGGTAGAACGACTGGGAGAAGCCCCAGCCGGCATAGACGCGGGCGGCGGCGCGCAGGCCCTTTGCCGGCTTCTCGTCATACCAGCCGTCCTTGAAGGCGGCGTCGGCGGTGAGCGCCGCCTTGACGCCTTCGAGGAACACGAAATTGTGCCGCGAACACTTGGCCGAGCCGCAGAACGGCGCCAGCAGGTCCATCATGTCGGGATATTGCGCGCCCCACTGGAAGGTCTGCAGCGCGCCCATCGACCAGCCGACCACGAGGCGGATGTGCTCGATGCCGAACAGCTCCGTCACCAGCTTGTGCTGGGCGCGGACATTGTCATAGGCGGTGACCTTGGGGAATCGCGAGGCGTTGTAGGGCTCGGGCATGTTGCTCGGCGAGGAGGACAGGCCGTTGCCGAGCATGTTGGGGATGAGGATGAAGTACTTGGCGGGATCGAGCGCCATGCCCGGCCCGACCAGCCATTCATTGTCGTAATGCTGGCCGGAATACCAGGTCGGGTAGACGATGACGTTGTCCCTGGCTTCGTTCAGCGTGCCGAAGGCCTTGTAGGCGAGCGTGGCGCCGCGCAGCGTGGCGCCCTTCTGCAGCGCGAAGTCGCCGAGTTCGAAAATCTCGTAGTCGAGAGCCATGGGTCGAGCCTTCTCAGGAGTGGAGGTCGGAGGAAGCGGAATGCAGGTCAGGCGTTGAACCGGTCGAGGATGGCCGGGCGATGCTGGATCCAGGGACGGGCCGCCTCGAAGGCCGCCGACGCCTTGAGCACCAGCGCGTCGTCGAGGTGCCGCCCGATGATCTGCAGGCCGACCGGCAGGCCGTCGCGCGTCAGGCCGGCCGGGATGGAGGCCGCCGGCTGCCCGGTCATGTTGAGCGGGAAGGTGAAGGCCAGCCATTGCGTGGTCGCGACCATGCGCCCGTCGATCTTCTCCGGGCCCTGGATGTCGATGGCGAAGGGCGGCACCGCCAGCGTCGGCGTCAGCAGCAGGTCGTAGGACTGCATCAGCCGCCACATCCTGTTGTTGACCGCCTTGCGGACCATGAGCGCGTCGGTGAAGTCCTCGGCGCGCCACGGCGTGTTCAGGAAGGCGAGGAGGTGCGGCGACATGCGGTGGCCATGCTGCCTGGCCAGCTCGCGCATGCCCTTGAGGTCGGTCTCCATGGCGACGAGGCCCCAGAAGGCCTGGAACGGGTCGTCCCATCCGGGATTGACCGGCTCCACCGTGCAGTCGAGCTCCGCCTCGAAGACCGCGGCGGCGTCGGTGACGAGGCGGCGCACCTCGGGGTCGACGGCGGCGTAGCCCCAGTCGATGCTGAAGCCGACCTTGAGCCCGGCAATGCCGCCCTTCACCGTCCCGGCCCAGTCATAGGGCGCCTCGGGGAGCGAGAAGCGGTCGCGCGGGTCCGGGCCGGCGAGCACCGACATCATCAGCGCGGCGTCGGCGACCGTGCGCGTCATCGGGCCGATATGCTCGAGGCTCTCCCAGCTTGACACGCCGGGATAGCGTTCGTCCTTGGTGCCGGGATAGAGCGGCACCCGCCCCATCGACCCCTTCAGGCCATAGAGCCCGCAATGGGCCGCGGGGATGCGGATCGAGCCGCCGCCGTCGCTGCCGAGCGCCGCCGGGCACATGCCGCTGGCGACGGCGGCGCCGGAGCCGGCGCTCGATCCGCCGGAGGTGAGCGACGTGTTCCAGGGATTGCGGGTGGTGGGGAAGATCGGGTTGTGGCCGACGCCGCTATAGCCGAATTCCGGCACGTTGGTCTTGCCGAGCAGGATGGCGTCGGCCGCCTTCAGCCGCTCGACCACGACGTCGTCCTCGTCGGGAATGAAGCTCTCATAGGCCGGCGAGCCGGAGGCGGTGACGATGCCCTTGGTGCAGATGAGGTCCTTGACGCCGATGGGCACGCCCGCGAGCGGGCCGACGCTCTCGCCGGCAAGGATGCGGGCCTCCAGCGCACGCGCCGTCTCCAGCGCGATGTCCGGCGTCGGGACGCTGAAGGCGTGCAACTCGCCGTCGAGGGCCGCCATGCGGTCGAGATGGGCTCGGGTCACCTCGACCGGCGAGAGCTCGCGGCGCCTCACCAGCCCCGCGAGCGTGACGGCATCCATGGCGCAGATGTCGGTTGTCATCGGTGGGATTCCAGCAACGGAGGAGATGGGGCATTCCGCGCCCGGCCCGTCGCGGGGCCGGACGCGCGGTGATGGCGGGCCGCGGTCACGCCGTCTGCGGCTCGGCGGCGCGCACGCGGACGATGGCGTAGTAGGCGATGGCGGCGACGATGCCGGAGGACAGCGCGGTGGAGGCTTGCGGCAGGTAGAACTCGACCGCGAAGGCCACCGCCGAGCCGATCGCCCAGGCGGCGAAGGCGGCGGGGCGGAAGGCGCGCGGCGCGGCGCCGGTGCGGCGGGCGAGGTACTGGTCGACCAGGATGATGGTGCCGATCGGCGGCACGATGACGCCGAGCAGCGACAGCCACTGGATGAAGAAGGCCCAGACATTGCCGGCGGCGATGACGATGCCGATGGCGCCGAGGATGATCGCCATCAGCCGCATGTTGGAGCGCAGGATGCGCGACCAGCCGGTGGCGGCGTTGTACAGGCAGTGCGAGCACACCGAGCCGAGATTGATGTAGAGGAACACGAAGGCGAGCGCGCTGAGCCAGCCGATCTGCAGCCCGTTCATGTAGCCGAACATGTTGTCGGTGCCGAAGGGATTGGCGTTCGGCACCGCGAGCGCCGCGGTCATCACCCCGCCGACCAGCATGGCGACCAGGTTGGCGACCGGGAAGGCGCTGAAGGTGGCGATGAAGGAGTGCCGGCCGTTCTTCGCCCAGCGGTTGAAGTCGGCGGTGACGGTGCCGGCGTCGATGAACAGCGCGATCACCACGGTGAGGCCGACGCCCATCGACATGGTGGCGACGCCGTTATTGCCGGGATAGGCGAGGATCGCCGCGAAGCTGGTGGTCGAGGCGGCGTGGCCGGCGACGAACAGGCCGAGCACGACGAACAGCGGCACCGAGACGAGGCCGATATAGTGCAGCCCCTTCACCCCGATGAAGGTGATGGCGATATAGAGCACGCCGGCGGCCACCGTCATCGCCACGTAGTTGAGGCCGTAGGTGCCCGAGACCAGCGCGCCGGTGATGCCGGTCTGCACCGCGAACCAGCCGAGCAGCAGGGTGGAGAGCAGGCCGGAGGCCAGCGCATAGCCCTTGTCGCCGAAGACGCGGCTGGCGATGAGCGCGAAATTGTTGCCGGTGGTGACGCCGAGATGGCCGAGCGCGGCGACGTAGAACAGCATGATCAGGTTGCCGATCACCATGGCGGCGACGGCATTGGCGAAGCCCATGCCGAGCACGAGGATCGAGCCGGTCATGGCGCCGGTGATGATCATCGGGAAGCCGGCCCACACCATGATCATCGAGAACAGGCCGTGGCGGGCCTTGAGCGGCACCGGGCGGTGCTCGTATTCGTCGCCGAGGACGTGGTCGATCTCGTCGGCGGCGGCGCTGATGCTATGCGGATCGGCGTGTCCCATGAGGGGCTCCATAGCGGGGTGAGGGGGCGGGCGGGCATGCGGGAACGCTTGGCGCCCGGCATGCGGCCGGGCGCCTCGATCGGGTCTCTGTCGGAACGAAGGGTCGGAGCCGGTCAGCGATGACCGGCGGCGAGCTTGGTCGGGATGCCGTCGATCGGGCAGTCCTCGACCCCCGGCGCGCTGCGGGTCATGGCCTCGACCATGTCGCGCGTGCCTTCGGGATCGTCGGCCCACTGCTTGTAGAACTGGAACGGCAGCGCGCAGGTGCCGCGCGGATCGTCGCCGGAATTGATCATGCCGGTATAGCCGCGGTGCAGCAGCTTGTAGAGGTGGTTCTGCGCCTGGCCCTTGGTCCGCGCCTCGCGGATCAGCGGCACCGAGAGCTGGGCGAACTGGATGCCGTATTCCTCCTCGCCGCATTCGCCGAGCGTGCGCCCGTCGAAGCCGACGATCGCCGAGCGGCCGAAATAGGTGTAGACGCCGTCGAAGCCGGCGGCATTGGCCACCGCGACATAGACGTTGTTGGCCCAGGCCATGGCCTTCGCCATCAGCACCTGCTGTTCCTTTGCCGGGTACATGTAGCCCTGGCAGCGCACGATCAGCTCGGCGCCCTTCATGGCGCAGTCGCGCCAGATTTCCGGGTAATTGCCGTCGTCGCAGATGATCAGGCTGATCTTCAGGCCCTTGGGGCCGTCGGAGACATAGGTGCAGTCGCCGGGATACCAGCCCTCGATCGGCACCCACGGCATGATCTTGCGGTATTTCTGGACGATCTCGCCCTTGTCGTTCATCAGGATCAGCGTGTTGTAGGGCGCCTTGTTCGGGTGCTCCTCGTGGCGCTCGCCGGTGAGCGAGAACACGCCCCACACGCCGGCGGTGCGGCAGGCCTCGGCGAAGATCTCGGTCTCGTCGCCGGGGACCTGGGAGGCGGTCTCGTACATCTCGGCGGCGTCGTACATGATCCCGTGCGTCGAATATTCCGGGAACACCACCAGGTCCATGCCGGGCAGGCCGCGCTTCATGCCGATGAGCATGTCGGCGATCTTGCGGGCATTGGCCAGCACCTCGGCGCGGGTGTGCAGGCGCGGCATCTTGTAGTTGACCACCGCGACGCCGACCGAATCCTTGGTCGACGTGATGTCACCATGTTGCATGAAGGTCCTCCTGGAAGCTGCCCGTTCGGGGCCTGTTGGGTTGGGCGAGCGGATCTTTGGGCGAGTGATCTCGGCCGGCGCGGGCGCGCGGCATCGCGATCGCGGCCGGCGGCGAGCGCGGCGCGGCGAAGCAACACGACAGGGCGGCCCGATGGCCGCGAGGGAAGCTGAAGGGGAGCGACGGCCCTGTCGGACCCCCGGAAAAACAAAAAAGCCCGGGCACCCTTCGCAGGGCGGCTCGGGCTACCTAGCCAATGCAGGAGGACAACACTGTCGACCCTGCGTGCCGATAAGATCGGCATGTTCAAAACTGAACATTTCTTGAGCTAATCACCCTTCCTGGGGAAATGCAAGAGCTCGTTGGCGTTGATGATCGAGGTGGCGATCTCGTCCATCGACACCCGCTTCGCCATGGCCTGCTGGCGGATGGTCTCATAGGCCGCCTCCTCGCCGATATCGTGGATCGACATCAGGATCGCCTTGGCCTTCTGGATGCGCTGCATCGAGGAGACGCGGCGCTCCAGCTTGGCGAGGCGCTTGTGCTGCTCCTGCCGCTCCTGCCACAGCCCGCGCGCCAGCAACAGGTTGGTGAGCACGCCGAACGGGCGGATCGGCCGGTCCATCGCCGCCAGCACGCCGATGTCGAACAGCAGCTCCAGCGTGCTCGGATTCTCGTAGTCGACGATGGCGATGATCGCCGGCGGGATGCCGTCGATGTTCTTCACGAGGCGCAGGATGTCGGCGCGGTGCTCGTGGTCGATCGACAGGAACAGCACGCCGATATTGGCCGGGATGTCGCGCGGGATCGGCCAGGCCGCTTCGGCATGGCAGCCGATGCGGCGCAGGTGGTCGGTCAGCGTGCGTCCCTCGCTGTCGGCGGGATGCACGACGAGGACGGGAAGGCCCTTCAGGCTCTTCAGGGGCGGCATCGCCATGGCGTCAGTCGATCCTGGCCGGCTGCGGCCCGAGCGACCAGTCGTCGAGCGCCGATGACGCGAAATAGGGGTCCGGCTTCATGCGCCGGTGCGGGTCCCACACCACCTCGAACCGGCCGGCGGCATCGAGCCGCGCCACTTTCGGCCACAGGAAGGTGTGGTTGTTGGCCGGGTCGATGGCGACCAGCCCCTGCGGCGCCTCGAACTGCACGCGGGCGAGCGCGTCCACCACCGCCGCGCGCCCGGTGCAGCGCGCCTGGGCGATGGCGTCGGCGACCAGGTGCACCTGGAAATAGGCCGCCTCCGCCGCCGCGGTGACCGGGATGTCCGGCCCGAAATGCTGGCGGTAGGCGGCGAGGAAGGCGCGGTTGCGGGCGGTGCCGAGCGTCTCGAAATAGGGCGCGGCGGTGAGATGGCCCTCGGCCGCCTCGGTCGACATCTCCGCCACCTCGGCCTCGCTGGTGGTCAGGCTGGCGATCGGCGTGCGCGCGGGATCGAAGCCGGCGCGGCGATAGGCCTCGTAGAACATGGCCGTGCCGGAGCCGACCACGGTGGAGAACACCGCGTCCGGGGAATGGCGGGCGATCTGCTTGAGCGCGCGCTCGAAATCCTCGGGCCGAGGATCGAGCGGCACATAGATCTCGTCGAGGATCGAGCCGCGCGACTGGGTGACGAGGTCGGAGAAGATGCGGTTCGATTCATAGGGATAGATGTAGTTGGAGCCGACCAGCAGGATGCGCGGGCCGTAATGCTCCAGGATATAGTGGGCGAGCGGCTGCGAGTTCTGGTTCGGCACCGCGCCGGTATAGATGCAGTTCGGCGAATATTCGAAGCCTTCGAACAGCGTCGGGTAGAGCAGCAGCGCGCCTCTCGCCTCGACCACCGGCAGCACCGCCTTGCGGGTGCTCGACATGTAGCAGCCGAGCAGGATGCGCACGCCTTCCTCGTCGACGAGGCGGGTCGCCTCGCGGCGGAACACCCTGGGGTCGGCCTGGCAATCATTGCCGACGGCGACGATCTCGCGGCCGGCGACGCCGCCGCGGGCGTTGATCTCGCTGATGGCGAGGCGGGTGGCGTTGAGCTGCGTGCGCTCGACCGAGGCGGTCACCCCCGTGCGCGAGAACAGCACGCCGAAGGCGAGGGGCCCCTGGTCCCATTCAGTGTCATCGTCCGACATGACCGGCGCATCCATATAAAAAAAGCCCCCGCTGCGCGTGCCGCAGACGAGAGCCTCATGCTCGTGCCAACCCGCATCCACATTGATGCCGGCTCACCCCGCGAGGCTAACAAGCCGCCGAGGCCGCCGCAACCCCTCCGGGATGCCGGTCCGGGATGCCGGGCGGGCGCATCGCCGCACGGGGAGAGGAGCGGCCGGGTGCCATCCCGCCGCCTCAGCGCGCGGCCACGCCTTCGACGAAGATGCGGATCGCCTCGTGCAGATAGGACCGGCGGTCCTCCTCGCCGGGCCATTCCGGCCGGCCGGCGATTTTCAGCGGCATGGGGCCGAACATCAGGTCCATCAGCATGCGGGCGACGAGGTCGGGCTCGGCGATGCAAAGGCGGCCGCGCCCGATCTGGCGCCGCAGCCAGGCGGCGAGATCGGCGCGCGACGGTTCGGCGCCGCGCTGGTGCGCGACCGCGCCGAGCTCGGGAAACTGCCGCATTTCCGTGAGGGTGAAGGTCGTGAAGGCCATGCGTTCGGCCTCGGCCTCGGCGTCGATGTCGATGCGGAAGATCGCCGCCAGCGCGTCGGTCAGCGGCAGGTGGTCATAGTCGCCCGGCAGCGCCAGCATCGAGGGGCGGTGCGCGTCGACGATGGCGGCGAACAGGTCGAGCTTGGCGGGGAACAGCCGGTAGAGCGTCCGCTTGGAGATGCGGCACGCCGCGGCGACGTCGTCCATCGTGGTGCCGCCATAGCCGCCGGCGACGAACAGCGCGCGGGCCTGCGCGACAACCAAGGCCGACTGCTCGGCGTCCGGCCGCAGCTTGGGCCGCCCGCGGCTCCGCCTCGGCACGGCGGCGGTTTCACCCGGATTTGCTCCATACCCGTCCATGTCGCTCCTCGCCCGTTCCGGTGAATGGATTTGACATCCGTCTCCATTGCTCATTATAGATACTTAGCAGTTTTATAAATGAAAGAGCACCCCTGATGTCGTGGCGCCGCCCGAAAACTTTCGACGAAATGCCCGGGCGGGAACGGCCGCGACTGGGGATGGCCAGCGTTTGCGTGCTGGTCCTGGCGCTGGCGGGCTGCTCGGAATCCTCCTTGCCGCAGGCGCCCCCGGCGGCCGGGCGCCCGGAAGTCGGCGTCGTGACGCTGCGCCCGAGCTCGGTGGCGATCACCGCGGAACTGCCGGGCCGGACCACGGCCTCGCTGGTGGCCGAGGTGCGCCCGCAGGTCGGCGGCATCGTTCGCGAGCGGCTCTTCGAGGAAGGCGGCGAGGTGAAGGCGGGGCAGTCGCTCTACCGGATCGATCCCGCCAGCTATCAGGCCACGGTCGACAGCGCGGTGGCCGCGCTGCAGAAGGCGGAGGCCTCCGTGCCCAGCGCGCAGTCGAAGGTCGAGCGCTATGAGGGTCTCGCGAAGCAGAACGCGGTCAGCAAGCAGGATCTCGACGATGCCGTCGCCGCCCTGGCGCAGGCCCGCGCCGACGTCGCCTCCGCCAAGGCGAGCCTGGAGACGGCGCGGATCAACCTCGCCTATACCGATATCACCGCGCCGATCGGCGGCCAGATCGCCAAATCGACGCTGACGCCGGGCGCGCTGGTCACCGCCAGCCAGGATACGGCGCTCACCACCATCCGCACTCTCGACCCGATCAACGTGGACGTGACCCAGTCGAGCACCAACCTGCTCAACCTGCGCCAGGCGATCGCGCAGGGCCGCATCAAGCTCAGCGGCGAGAACGTGTCGGGCAAGCTCAAGCTCGACAACGGCACCATCTATCCGCATGTCGGCCGGCTGGAATTCTCCGAATCCTATGTCGACCAGACGACCGGCACCTTCGCGATGCGGGCCGAGTTCCCCAATCCCGACCGGCTGCTGCTGCCGGGCATGTATGTCCGCGCCGTCGTCGAGGAGGGCGTCGCGCCGAACAGCTTCCTCGTCCCGCAGCGCGGCGTCACCCGCAACACCAAGGGTGAGCCGACCGGCCTCTTCGTCGATGCCGACGGCAAGGTGGAGCAGCGCGTGCTGACCGTCAGCCGCAGCGTCGGCAACAACTGGCTGGTGGATTCCGGCGCCCGCGACGGCGACCGGCTCATCGTCGAGGGCAGCCAGATGACCCGCCCCGGCCAGGAGGTCGCCGCCGTCGAGGTGGTGATCGACGACACCACCGGCGAGGTGCGCGAGCGCGGCCAGCAGAGCGCGGCGCCGGCCGGCACGGGCACGCTGGCGGCGGGCAGCACCGCCACCACCGGCACCGTGCGGGAGTAGCGCGCCATGTCCCGCTTCTTCATCGACCGGCCGGTCTTCGCCTGGGTCATCGCCATCGTCATCATGCTGGGCGGCGTCCTGGCGCTGCAGACTCTGTCCATCTCGCAATATCCGCAGATCGCGCCGACCACGGTGCGCATCACCGGCACCTATCCGGGCGCCGATGCCCAGACCGTCGAGAACTCGGTGACCAAGATCATCGAGCAGGGCATGACCGGCATCGACAATCTCGACTACATGACGGCGACCTCGACCTCCACCGGCCAGGCCCAGCTGAACATCACCTTCACCAGCGCCGCCGATCCCGACGTCGCGCAGATGCAGGTGCAGAACAAGCTGCAGCTCGTCACCTCGCAGCTTCCGGAGATCGTCCAGAGCAACGGCCTGACCGTCACCAAGTCCTCGTCCGGCTTCCTGATGGTGATCGCCTTCGTCTCGACCGACGGGCGCCTGAACGCCACCGATCTCGCCGACTATGTCGACAGCACGCTCAACGACACGCTGAAGCGCGTCGAGGGCGTCGGCGAGACGCAGCTGTTCGGCGCCAGCTACGCCATGCGCGTCTGGCTCGATCCCGACAAGCTGGCCAAATACCAGCTGATGCCGAGCGACGTGGCGTCGGCGATCGAGGCGCAGAACGCGCAGGTCTCCGCCGGCCAGCTCGGCGGGCTGCCCGCCCGCACCGGCCAGCAGCTCAACGCCACCGTCACCGCCCGCAGCCGGCTGCAGACGCCCGAGCAGTTCCGCAACATCATCCTGAAGAGCAGCACCGACGGTTCGCTGGTGCGCCTGAACGACGTCGCCACCGTCGAGCTCGGCGCCGAGAGCTATACCACCTCGTCGGGCTATAACGGCATGCCGGCGGCCGGCCTCGCCATCAGCCTCGCCACGGGTGCCAACGCCATCAGCACCTCCGAGAACGTGACGGCGACCATCCAGCGGCTTTCCACCACCTTCCCGCAGGGCGTCGAGGTGGTCTATCCCTATGACACCACGCCCTTCGTGCGGCTCTCCATCGAGGAGGTGGTGCGCACGCTGATCGAGGCGATCGTCCTCGTCTTCGTGGTGATGTTCGTCTTCCTGCAGAATCTGCGCGCCACGCTGATTCCCACCATCGCCGTGCCGGTGGTGCTGCTCGGCACCTTCGGGGTGCTGGCGCTGTTCGGCTATTCGGTGAACACGCTCACGATGTTCGCCATGGTGCTCGCCATCGGCCTCCTGGTCGACGACGCCATCGTGGTGGTCGAGAATGTCGAGCGCGTCATGCAGGAGGAGGGGCTTTCCCCGCGCGAGGCGACGCGCAAATCCATGGACGAGATCACCGGCGCGCTGATCGGCATCGCCACGGTGCTGTCCGCCGTCTTCGTGCCCATGGCGTTCTTCGGCGGCTCGGTCGGCATCATCTACCGGCAGTTCTCGGTGACCATCGTCTCGGCGATGATCCTGTCGGTGCTGGTGGCGCTGATCCTGACCCCGGCCCTGTGCGCGACGCTGCTGCGCCCGGCAAAGGGCCACGGCAGCGAGGGGCATGGCAGCAAGGAGCACGGCAGCGAGGGACACGGCAACCGCGGCGGCCCCTTCGGCTGGTTCAACCGCGCCTTCGAGCGCGGCACGCAGGGCTATCGCACCGGCTTGCAGGGCATCCTGAGCCGGCGCCGGCGCTTCCTCGCCCTGTTCGTGCTGATCGTCGTCGCCATGGGCTGGATGTTCGCGCGCCTGCCGAGCTCGTTCCTGCCGCAGGAGGATCAGGGTATCCTCATCACCTCCGTCCAGCTTCCGGTCGGCGCCACGCAGGACCGCACGCTGCGCGTCCTGGACAAGGTCAAGGAGCACTTCCTGAAGGAGGAGGCCGATGCGGTGGAAGGCGTGATGACGGTCTCCGGCTTCGGCTTCGGCGGCCAGGGCCAGAATGTCGGCATCGCCTTCGTGCGGCTGAAGGATTTCGACACGCGCACCACGTCGAACCTTTCCGCCCAGGCGGTCGCCGGCCGCGCCATGAAGGCCTTTGCCGGCATTCGCGACGCGCGGGTCTTCGCCCTCGCGCCGCCCGCCATCCAGGGCATGGGCAATTCCAACGGCTTCAGCTTCTTCCTGCAGGACATCAACGGCGCGGGCCACGCCAAGCTGATCGAGGTGCGCGACCGGCTGCTCGCGGCGGCGGCCAAGGACCCGCGCCTCGCCAATACGCGGCCGAACGGGCAGGAGGACGAACCGCAATTCACCATCGACATCGACCAGGAGAAGGCGCGCGCGCTCGGCCTCGGCCTCGGCGACATCGACGACACGCTGTCGATCGCCTGGGGCAGCGACTATGTGAACGACTTCATCGATCGCGGCCGCATCAAGCCGGTCTATCTGCAGTCCGAGCAGAATTTCCGCATGCAGCCGGAGGATCTCGGCAAATGGCATGTGCGCAACGACGATGGCGGCATGGTGCCGTTCTCCTCCTTTGCCTCCAGCCGCTGGACCTTCGGCTCGCCGCGCCTCGAACGCTATAATGGCGCCGCGGCGGTCGAGATACAGGGCGAGGCGGCGGCGGGGGTGAGCTCGGGCGAGGCCATGACCGCCATCGACGACCTGGTGGCGCAGCTGCCGGCCGGCTTCTCGCATGAATGGACCGGCCTCTCCTACCAGGAGCGGCTCTCCGGCAGCCAGGCGGCCTCGCTCTACGCCATCTCGGTTCTGGTGGTGTTCCTGTGCCTCGCGGCGCTCTACGAGAGCTGGTCGATCCCGTTCGCGGTGATGCTGTCGGTGCCGATCGGCGTGTTCGGCGCCCTCTTGGCGGCGCTGATGTTCGGCCAGACCAACGACGTCTATTTCAAGGTCGGCCTGCTCACCACCATCGGCCTCGCCGCCAAGAACGCCATCCTGATCGTCGAGTTCGCCATCGAGCGGCAGGCTCATGGCCTCGGGCTGGTGGAGGCGACGCTCGATGCCGCCCGCCAGCGGCTGCGGCCGATCCTGATGACGTCCTTCGCCTTCATCCTCGGCGTGACGCCGCTCGCCATCGCCAGCGGCGCCGGGTCGGGGGCGCAGAACGCCATCGGCATCGGCGTGATGGGCGGCATGATCGCCGCCACGCTGCTCGGCGTGTTCTTCATCCCCCTGCTGTTCGTCGCGGTGCGCTCGCTGTTCAAGGGCCGCGCCCACGCGCCGGCCGACGCGCCCCCCACCGCCCTTCCCGACGCCCCTCCGCGGAACGCTTCCTGATGTCCTTCTCCCTCATCGTCCGGCTGGCGGCGCTCGCGCTTGCCGGCACCGTCCTTGCCGGCTGCGCCGTCGGGCCGGACTACGTCACGCCGACGCTGGCCGTCCCCGCCCATTGGGGGGCGAGCAAGCCGAAGCAGGCCCCCCGCCCGCCCGAGCTGGCGCAATGGTGGAAGCAGTTGCGCGACCCGCTGCTCGACGAACTGATCGAGGAGGCGGTCGCCGGCAATCTCGACGTCGCCACCGCCAAGGCGAAGATCCGCCAGGCGCGGGCCAGCTATCGCCAGTCGGTCGGCGCGCTGCTACCGAGCCTCGACGGCTCGGGCTCGGCGACGCGCAACAGCAATGGCTCCAACGTGTCGAGCAGCGGCGACGTGACCATTTCCGGGCCGTTCACCCAGTATGATGCCAGCCTCGACGCCAGCTGGGAGCTCGACCTGTTCGGCGCCAACCGCCGTGCGGTGGAGGCGGCGCGCTACGGCCTCGACGCGGCGGAAGAGGAGCTCCGGGCGACGCTGGTGACGCTCGTCGGCGACGTCGCCGCCTATTATGTCGATGCGCGCTCCTACCAGGCGCGGGTGGCGCTCGCCCGGCGCACCGCTGCCTCGCAGCGCGAGACCGCGGCGCTGACCCGCACCAAGTTCGACGCCGGCGCCTCCTCGGCGGTAGACGTCGCCAACGCCTCCGGCCTCGCCGCCAGCACCGAGGCCGATATCCCGGCGCTCGAATCCTCCTATGCGGAGGCGGCCCACCGGCTGTCCGTGCTCACCGGCCGGCCGCCCTCGGCGCTGTCGATGCGGATGCGGCAGGCAAAGCCGATCCCCAATCCCCGGCTGCCGATCCCGACCGGCATTCCCGCCGACGTGCTGCTGAGCCGCCCGGACCTGCGGGTGGCCGAGCGGCAATACGCCCAGTACACTGCCCAGATCGGCCAGGCGCAGGCGGCGCTCTATCCGAGCGTGAGCCTCACCGGCAATGTCAGCTCCTCGGCGCTGAAGGTCGGCGACCTCGGCAAGAGCTCGTCGATCAGCTGGTCCTTCGGCCCGTCGCTCACCGTGCCGATCTTCAATGGCGGGCAGCTTGCCGCCGCCGTCGACGAGGCCGAGGCGCTGCGCGACCAGTATTTCCTCGCCTATCGCGCCGCGGTGCTCACCGCGCTGGAGGATGTGGAGAATGCCAGCGTCGCGCTCGGCCAGGAGCGCATCCGCCAGGGGACGCTCGCCGTTTCGGTGCGGCATTACCGCGAGGCGACGCGGCTGGGCCGCTCGCTGTACCAGTCCGGTTCGTCGAGCTTCCTGGAGGTGCTCGACGCCGAACGCTCGCTCTATTCGGCGGAGGATTCGCTGATCCAGAGCCGGGCGGCGATCGCCACCGACTATATCGCCCTCAACAAGGCGCTGGGCGGCGGCTGGGACGGGGCGATCGACACCTCCCGCCCGGAGGTGGTCGATACCGGCACCGGGCCGCATTTCGCCCGCGCGCCCTCGCCGCGCCTGCCGCAGCCGGGCGCCGGGCAGGGCGACGTCCGATGAGCCGGGCCGCCGCAGCCCTCTGCGCGGGGGTGCGGCGGCGCGGACATGCGTGACCTTCGGCCCCGGCGCCTTGCTCCGCTCAGGCGGCGAGGTCGGCGGCGTGGTCGCGCGCATAGGTCTCCAGCGTGCGCGGCGCCTTGCCGGTCAGCGTCTCGACATCGCCGGTGACCGCCGCGGTCCAGCCCTGCCGGACCGGATGGAAGATCGAGGCGAGGAAGCCGGCATAATCGGCCGGGACGCCGGCGCCGGTCAGCATGCCGATGAAGGCGGCGTCGTCGATCGCGTCATAGGCGACCGGCTTGCCGAGGGCGGATGACAGGATCGTCGCGGCCTGCGCATAGGAGAGCGCCTGCGGGCCGGTGAGATTGAAGGCCTTGCCGTCGAAGCGGCCGGTAGTCAGCGCGGCGGCGGCGCTGCCGGCAATGTCGCGCGCGTCGATGAAGCTCGACATGCCCTCGCCGGCGGGAACCGCGATCCGGCCATGGTCGATGCCGGGTTTCCAGAAGACATGGAAATTATCGGCGAACCAGTTCGGCCGCAGGATCACATAGAGCGTGCCGGATTTCTCAAGCGCGATCTCCACCTGCCGATAGGGGATGGAATCGTCGGCGACGCCGAAGACGCTCTGGAACACCACCTTGACCCCGCGGGCGGCCGCCGCCTCGATCACCGGGACGAGCAGTTCCCGCGCATTCACATAGCCGGTGGGCAGCCTCACATAGGCGCGGTCGACGCCTTCGAAGGCCGGGCCGAAGCTCGACGGGTCGGCAAGATCGAACGCGACGCCCCTCCGCGCCGTCCACGGGCCTGCCGATGCGGGAGGCCGCCTTCACCTTTTCGCCCGCCGCGACCAATGCCTTCACCAAGGGCCTGCCGACATTGCCGGTGGCGCCGAGCACGAGAATCTTGCCTGTCATCGTAAAATACTCTTAGTATCTAATGGAAACTATCTATCCGTTGTATAGATAGTTCCGATAAGGGTGACGCGGAAGAGAGCACTTTCAGCGCACCTGGTTTCCCCGAGGAAACCGATAGCCGGCGAAAGGACGGAGGGATCGATGAGGCGGGCCTACGACGTCTATCAGGACAATTGCCCGACCCGCCGCGTGTTGGACCGGCTGGCGGATAAATGGGCGCTGCTGATCCTCGACCGGCTGGAGGACGGGCCGGTGCGGTTCAACCACCTGCGCCGCGACATCAAGGGGATCTCGCAGAAGGTGCTGTCGCAGACGCTGAAGAAGCTGGAGCGCGACGGGCTGGTCTCGCGCTCGATCTTCGCCACCGTGCCGGTCACGGTGGAATACGCGCTGACCCCGCTCGGCCGGACCTTGACGCAGACCGTGTCGGCGCTGGCCCATTGGGCCGAGAGCAACATGGACGCGGTGGCGAGCGCGCAGGCGAGCTATGACGCTGCCATGAAGAAGGATTAAGGGTGCTGCCGAGAGCCGGGATCCGACGAATCAGCGAGAGCGTGACCGTGAATATCAGCAGCCTTTACGACGCCTGCGATGCCGTTGCCCTAGCGGAACTGGTCCGCCGCCGTGACGTCAGCCCCGACGAGCTGCTCGACGAAGCGCTGGCGCGCGTGGCGGCGCTCAATCCGCAGCTGAACGCCGTCACCATGCTGCAGGAAGCCACGGCGCGGCGCCTCATCGCCGAGGGCCTGCCGGACGGGCCGCTCGCCGGCGTGCCGTTCCTCATCAAGGATCTCGGCGCCGAGGCGATCGACTTTCCCTCCAATAACGGCTCGCGCCTGTTCGCCGACACCCGCTACGGCAAGGATTCAGCGATCTATGCCCGGCTCAAGGCGGCCGGCCTCATCACCTTCGGTCGCACCACCTCGCCGGAAGGCGGCGTCGGGCCGACCACCGAGGCCGCCGTCTATGGCGGGCCGACCCGCAACCCGTGGAACCCCCTGCATACGCCGGGCGGTTCCTCCGGCGGCGCGGCGGCCTCCGTCGCCTCCGGCATCGTTCCCGCCGCGCATGGCTCGGATGGCGGCGGCTCGGTGCGCATCCCGGCCTCATCCTGCGGCCTGTTCGGCTTCAAGGCCACCCGCGCCCGCCTGCCGGACGGGCCCTATGTCGGCGAAGGCTGGGCCGGCATGGCCATTGACGGTTTCCTTACCCGCTCGGTGCGCGATACCGCCGTGCTGCTCGACGCCACCCATGGCGCCGATCTCGGCGCGCCCTATGCCGCGCCGCCGCTGGAGGCGGGCTTCCGCCAGGCGCTGGAGCGGCGCGACGGCGGGCTGAGGATCGCCTTCGCCACCACCAGCCTGACCGGCGAGGCGATACACCCCGAATGCCGCGCCGCCGTCGAGGCGGCGGCGAAGCTGCTGGAGGGCCTCGGCCACCAGCTGGAAGAGGCACGCCCGGTCGCCGACACCTCCGGCATGATGGCCGCCTGGACCCGGATCGTCGCCTGCGGCACCGCGCTGTCGGTGGAATCCGCCGTGCGCCGGCGCGGCACGCCGCCCGGCGAGGGCGAGATCGAAAGCGTCGCGCGCACCGCGATCGACTATGCGCGCACGATCAGCGGCAGCGACTATCTGGAGGCGATCAACCGGGTCCACGCCTATGGGCGCGAGATGGCGGCCTTCTTCCTGAATTACGACGTGCTGCTGACCGCGACGCTCGCCGAGACCCCGGCGAAGCTCGGCCGCTTCAACCATGTCGGCAAGGAATATGTCGACTACCGCATGGGCCCCGGCGGGGTGTTCGCCTATTCGCCCTTCACCGCCGCCTTCAATGCGTCGGGCCAGCCGGCGGCGTCGCTGCCGCTGCACTGGAGCGCCGACGGGCTGCCCGTCGGCGTGCATCTCGCCGCCGCCTATGGGCATGACGAGATGCTGCTCGGCCTGTGCGCCCGCATCGAGGAGGCGGCGCCGTGGTTCCAGCGCCGGCCGCCGGTCAGCTACGCGGCGCTGCGCTCATAGGTGAGCGCGCCGCCGCAGATGGTGGCGGCGACCTTGAGCGTGTCGATCTCCTCCGGCGGGGTGGCTTCGATGTCGCCCGAGAGGATGACGACATCGGCCAGGGCGCCGGGCGTCAGCCGGCCCTTGCGGCCCTCCGCGAACTCGGCGAAGGCGCCGTCGGTGGTGAAGCCGGCGATCGAATCCGTCAGGCTCTGCCGCTCGTCCGGGGCGCCCTCGAAGGCCGGGAGCCGTGTCATCGCGGTCTTGATGCCCAGCAGCGGGTCGAGCGGCGCCACCGGCCAGTCGCTGGCGAAGACGAGGCGCGCGCCGGTATCGCGGATCGTCTGCCAGGCATAGGCGCTGCGCATGCGCTCGCGCCCGACCATGGAGAGGATCGGCTCCGGCGGATAATAGCCGCCCGGCGCGTGCGTCGGCTGCATCGAGGCGATGACGCCGAGCTGCGCGAAGCGCGGCAGGTCGGACGGCAGCAGCATTTCGATATGCTCGATGCGGTGGCGGCTGTCGCGGGCGCCATTGGCGCGGCGCGCCGCCTCGTAGCCGTTCAGCGTGCGGTTGACCGCCGCGTCGCCGATGGCATGGACGGTGATCTGGAAGCCGAGGCGGTCGATCTCGGTGCAGATGGCGTCGAACGCGTCCGGCTCGAAGAACGAGGAGCCGCGCTCCCCCGGCGCGGTGCAGTAGTCCTCGACCATGTGGGCGGTGGTCGATTCGACGACGCCGTCCATGAAGATCTTGACGAAATCGGCCTTGAGCCGGTCGGAGTGCCAGCGGCGGCGCATCTCGACGGCCTTCTCCAGCTCCGACAGAGCCATGCCGGGTGTGAGGCGGAACGGGACGCGGCCGCGGACGATGAGCTCGCCTGCCGCCTCGATCTCGCCCAGCCGTTCGAGCTGGTAGAAATTGCCGTCCATGTTGTGGAAGCTGGTAATGCCGAGCGAGGCGCAATAGGCCAGCGCCTGCTTGATGATGTCGCGGTCGATGGCGCGCTGGGCGCTCGTCGGCGGGGTCGACGGCTCGTGGCCGGACAGGCCGAGCATCTCGCGCCCGCCGGTCGGCGTCAGCGCGGCGATGGGGGCGAAGGCCTCGAACTCGCGCAATTCGCCGGTCGCCAGCCCGTCCGCGCCCATCACCACCTCGTTGCCGGGCGGCATGTCGAGGCCGTGCAGCAGGCCGGCGGCTTTCAGTGCCGGCGTGTTCGCCCACATGGTGTGATGGTCGCTGGCGAAGAGGGCGAGCGGCCGGTCGGGCAGCACGCGGTCGAGGACCTGCCGGGTGATCGGCTCGTTGTCGCCGAACATGAAATAGGCGGCCTGCTCGGCGATCAGCATCGGCGAATTCGGCTCCGCCGCCGAGCGCTCGCGTATCGCCGCGGCGATGCGGTCGAAACCGGTCATGCCGGCGAGCGACAGGCTGCGCAACTGGGCGCCGCCGGTGAACAGATGGATGTGACTTTCGACGAAGCCGGGCAGCACCGAGGCGCCGCCGGCGTCGATCCGGCGACGTGCGGAGGGTGCCGCCCCGGCGATGTCGGCCCGCGTGCCGACGGCGAGAATCTGCCCGTCCTTCAAGGCGATAGCCTCGGCGGTGGGGCGCCCCGGATCCATCGTGACGATGCGGGCATTCTCGATGATGATGTCGGCAACCGGCATGGGCGACTCCTTTTTGATCACATTCATACCGACCCGCCTTGCCGGAATCCAACCCGTCCCATAGGCTGATCGACATAAGAATATCGGCGCACGGAAATACCGCGGCGTCTCCAGAGAACGACAACGATCGACGGGTGCGAAGTATGCCGGAGCCTGCAGCGGCACAGGACAAGCGCGTTGCGATCGAGGCTCGGGGTATCGTCAAGCAGTTCGGCCAGGGGCCGAGTGCGCTGCGTGCGCTCGACAATGTGTCGATCTCCATCCGCGAGAACGAGTTCTTCACCCTGCTCGGGCCTTCCGGCTGCGGCAAGACCACCCTGCTCAGGCTCATTGCCGGCTTCGAATATCCCAGCGAAGGCGCGATCCTGCTGCATGGCGAGGATATTGCCGGCCTGCCGCCGTTCAAGCGGCCGATCAACACGGTGTTCCAGAGCTACGCGCTGTTCCCGCACCTGACCGTGTGGGAGAACATCGCCTTCGGCATGCAGATGCTCGGCCGGCCGAAGGCCGAGATCGCCTCCCGCGTCGCCGCCATGCTGAAGCTGGTGCACATGGAGGAGCTTGCCCGGCGCCGCACCGACCAGATTTCCGGCGGCCAGGCGCAGCGCGTGGCGCTGGCCCGCGCCCTGGCGCCCGGCCCCAAGGTGCTGCTGCTCGACGAGCCGCTGTCGGCGCTCGACTACAAGCTGCGCAAGGAGATGCAGATCGAGCTGAAGCGCATGCAGCACGAGACCGGCATCACCTTCGTGTTCGTCACCCACGACCAGGAAGAGGCGCTGACGATGTCGGACCGCATCGCGGTGATGTCGAAGGGCAAGGTGCTGCAGATCGGCTCACCCTGGGACATCTACGACAAGCCGGCGGAACGCTTCGTCGCCGACTTCATCGGCGAGACCAATTTCCTCACCGCCTCGGTGCTCGGCATCCAGAACGGCGTGGCGAGGGTGCGGCTGAAGTCGGGCGCCGAGATCGCGGCGACCATCGCCGAGGGCCTGCAGCCGAAGAGCGAGGCCACGGTCGTGGTCCGGCCGGAGCATGCGCGCGCGGTGCCGGAAGGCGGGCAATTGTTCGGCACGGTCGACAACGTGGTCTATTTCGGCACCGACACGCATATCCACGTCAGGCTGGACGATGGCGAGGTGTTCACGGTGCGCCAGCAGAACGCCCGCACCCGGTCCTGCGGCTTCCAGGTCGGCGACCGCGCCGGCATCGAGATCGCCGCCGACGCCGCGCAAGTGCTGAGGGACTGACCATGGCCACCGCAGCCGAGATCGCCAGGCGGAGGGAGCGCGAGAGCATCGCCTCGCGCTGGCTGCTCTCGGCGCCGGCGCTCGTCATCATCTTCGTCGCGGCGACCGGTCCGCTCTTCGTGATGCTCGCCTATTCCTTCATGGCGAAGGGCGATTACGGCGACGTGAAGGTCGGCGAGTATTCGCTCGACGGCTGGTTCTCGGTGTTGTTCCAGCGCGACATCTTCGACGACACGCTGACCTTCGCCGATGCGCATCTGTCGATCCTGTGGCGCTCGGTGCGGCTGTCGATCATCACCACGCTGGCGACGCTGCTGCTCGGCTTTCCGACCGCCTATTTCATCGCCACCCGGCCGCGCAGCACCCGCGAGGTCTGGGTGTTCCTGGTGACCATCCCGTTCTGGACCAACCTGCTGATCCGGGCTTTCGCGATGCAGCAGGTGATCCGCAACGAAGGCGTCCTGAACTCGCTGCTGCGGGCGCTGGGCATCATCGATCAACCGCTGCAGATCCTGTACACCGACTGGGCGATCCTGTTCGGCATGGTCTACGTGTACCTGCCGCTGATGGTGCTGCCGCTCTATGCCAGCATGGAGAAGCTGGACTTCCGGCTGATCGAGGCCGGCTACGACCTCTATGCCGGGCGGCTCGCCGTGCTGCGGCGGATCATCATCCCGATGGTGAAGCCCGGCATCGTCGCCGGCTCGATCCTGGTCTTCATCCCCTCGCTCGGCGCCTATGTCATTCCGCGCGTGCTGGGCGGCGGCAAGAACTTGATGCTCGGCAACCTGATCGAATTGCAGTTCGGCGCCGGCCGCAACTGGCCGCTCGGCGCGGCGATCTCCATCACCCTGATGGCCATCGTGATGCTCGCCCTGCTGGTCTATGTGCGCAACGCCTCGCGTTCCGGGGGGCAGCATGGCTAGGCGGCGCTTCGACATCCGTGCCCAGCCGGGTTTCGCCGCCGTGGCGATGTTCACCTTCGCCGTGCTCTACCTGCCCATCGCCACGCTGGTCGCCTATGCCTTCAACGCCAGCGAGTCGGTCACCACGTGGGGCGGCTTCTCGCTCAGGTGGTTCGTCGATGCGTCGAGGAACGTCGCCGTGCAGGACGCGGCCTGGCGCTCGCTGATCGTCGCGGGCTGGGCGGCGTCCCTCGCGACGGTGGCCGCCACCATGGCGGCGATCGCGACGACGCGCACCGCGCCCTATCGCGGCCTCGGCTTCAAATATGCCTTCATCAACCAGCCGCTGATGGTGCCGGAGATCGTCACCGCGGTGGCACTGCTGATCGTGTTCTCGCGCATCAAGGTCTGGACCGGCTATTCCGGGCTCGGTTACCTGATCCTCGCCCATACCGCCTTCTGCATCCCCTTCGCCTACCTGCCGATCCGCGCGCGGCTGGAGAGCATGGACGCCTCGCTGGAGCGCGCCGCCGCCGACCTCTACGCCACGCCCTGGATGGCGTTTCGAAGGGTGACGCTGCCGCTGCTGCGGCCCGGCATCATTGCCGGCTTCATGCTGGCTTTCGTGATCTCGCTCGACGACGTCGTCATCACCGAGTTCGTCAAGTCGGGCGGGCAGGACACCTTGCCGACCTACATGCTCGGCCAGATCCGCCGCACCGTCACCCCCGAGGTCAACGCCATCGCCGCGGCGTTCCTGGCGCTGTCGGTGGTGCTCGTCACCGTGTTTTTCTTCATCAATCGCCAGAAGACCTGAACCACAACAAAGCCTTCGGAGACGGAATATGAACTGGAAGATGACGGTCGCGGGCGCGGCCATCGCGGTCATGGGTTTTGCGGGCAGCGCCGCAGCCGAAGGCGCGCTCAACATCTATAACTGGGGCGACTATACCAGCCCCGAGATGATCAAGAAGTTCGAGGACACGTACAAGGTCAAGGTCACGGTGACCGACTACGATTCCAACGACACCGCGCTGGCCAAGGTGCGCGCCGGCGGCCATGGCTTCGACATCGTGATGCCCTCCGCCAACTACGTGCCGATCTGGATCAAGGAAGGCCTGCTGCTGGAAGCGCGGCCCGACCAGATGGAGAACTTCAGGAATGTCGACCCGCGCTGGGTCGACGTGGCGTGGGACAAGGGGCGCCACTACACCGTGCCGTGGCAGTGGGGCCTCACCGGCATCGGCGTCAACAAGAAGGCCTATGGCGGCGACATCAACACCTCGGCGATCTTCCTCGATCCGCCGAAGGAGCTGGTCGGCAAGATCAATGTCGCGCCGGAAATGAACGACGTGCTGTTCGCCACCATCAAGTATTTCGGCGGCGACTGGTGCACGGCTGACAAGGACGTCTTGAAGAAGGTGCGCGACAAGCTGGTCGAGGCGAAGCCGAAATGGCTGGCCATGGACTACAGCGTCACCGAGAAGCTGCCGGCGGGCGACTACTCGGCGGTGTATTACTGGAACGGCGCGGTGATGCGCTCCCGGCTGAAGAACCCGGACATCGCCTTCGGCTATCCGAAGGAAGGGTTCCCGTTCTTCATGGATAGCGCCGCCATCCTCAAGGACGCCAAGAATGTCGAGAATGCCAAGCTGTTCCTGAACTTCATCATGGACCCGGAAAACGCCGCCATGATCTCGGCCTTCGCCAAATATGCCAACGGCATCAAGGGCTCCGACAAGTTCATGCCCGCCGACATGAAGGACGCGCCGGAGCTCGTCGTTCCCGCGCAGTTCGAAAAGGCCGGCGAGTTCCTCACCGCCTGTCCGCCGGAGGTCAGCCAGCTCTACACGCGCATCTGGACCGACGTGAACAAGTGACGCGCCTTTTTGCGGGGACGGGACGGCCATCCCGCCCCCGCGAGCGCGTGAAGTAACCGCTCACCGCGGCGGTGTTCCCGCCGTCACCGAGCGAACGAAGCCGACCGTGTCGGACAGCGCCGGCGCGAGCAGGCGCAGCGGCGGCGAGAACGCGCCGATGATGCCGCGATGGTCGACGCCGGCATAGAGCACGTCCGTCACCGATCCGCCGCGCTGGCGGATCCGGTTCGCCAGCCGGGTCGTGTTGCCGGGATCGACCGTGGTGTCGAGCCGCCCGGCGGCCAGGAACATCGGCGCTGCCTTTCCGTCGACGAAGTTGATCGGCTGTGTCCGCGCGAGCTGGTCCGCCGGACCGAATATCGTCTTCAGCGTCGCGTCTTTGAGCGGCAGGAAATCATAGGGCCCGGCGAGGCCGACCATGCCGGCGATGTCGCGGCGATTGTCCAGCCCGACGCGGCCGAGCCACTGGGCATCGAGTGCCAGCATCGCGGCGATATGCGCACCGGCGGAATGCCCCATCAGTACGATCCTGCGCGGATCGCCGCCATATTCGGCGGCATGCTCGCGCGTCCAGCGCACCGCCTGCGCCCCGTCGCGCAGAAAGCCGGGAAAGCGCACGTCCGGGTAGACCCGGTAGTCTGGGATGATGGCGAGGATGCCCCGATCGGCGAGCGCGGCGCCGACGAAGCGATAGGTCTCCCGATCGCCCTCCTGCCAGCTTCCGCCATAGAAGAACACCACCACCGGGCGGGGGTCGCTGCCGCCGCGCGGTCGATAGAGGTCGAGCCGATGCCGCGCACCGGGTGCGTAGGGAATGTCGGAGCTGAGCTGGTACGAGCCGAATCTGGCAAGGCCGTTGAGGGCATCGACCGGCGAGAACAGCATCGCATATCCGAGACCGGTGGCCGCTGCCATCAGGGCGAGGCCGACGAGAGTCGGGCTGGCGCCCGATCCGCGGCGGATGGAGGGGAAGGTGGATCGAGGCGGACGAAGGTGGTCGACCGGGCCGGCGGCAACGCGCCAGCCGGCATCCACGGCCATGCCTTCCGCGGCCATGCCTTGCGCGGCCAAGCCTTGCGCGACCATGCGCCGGACCGGCCCGAAGAGATACGAAACGAGGCGAGACATCGAGAGCATGATGTCTTTACGGCGAGCGGCCCCGAGCGGATCACCGAAGGCCCGGCGCGCCGCCGGGCCTTCTCACGGGAGCAGCGGCATCCGGTTCACCGGCCGAGGCGCTTCGCGTGCCAGGTGATATGGTCGGCCATGAAGGTCGAGATGAAGAAGTAGGAGTGATCGTAGCCCTCGCGCATGTTCAGCGTCAGCGCGATGCCGGCCTGTTTGCAGGGCTCCACAAGCAATTCGGGCCGCAATCCGGTGTTCAGGAACGGATCGGCGGTTCCCTGATCCACCAGCAATTCGGGAAAGCGCCGGCCGTCTTCGATCAGGGCGAGCGCGTCATATGCGCGCCAGGCGGCTTCGTCCTCGCCGAGATATTTGGCCAGCGCCGGCCGCGACCAGTCCGCCGTGCTGGGCTGCACGATGGGGGCGAAGGCCGAGCAGCTAACGAAGCGGTCCGGGTGCTTGAGCGCGATGGTCAAGGCGCCATGGCCGCCCATCGAATGGCCGAATATGCCCTGGCGGGCCATGTCCGCCGGGAAGGCCGAGGCGACCAGCGCCGGCAGTTCCTGCGCGATATAGGAATACATCCGGTAGTGCCGGTGGAACGGCGCCTGCGTCGCGTCGAGATAGAAGCCCGCCCCCGAGCCGAACTGCCAGTTGTCGGGTTCATCGGGCACGCCCTCGCCGCGCGGGCTGGTATCCGGCGCGACGACGATCACGCCATGCTCGGCCGCCGCCGCGCGGTACTCGCCCTTCTCCATGACATTGGCATGGGTGCAGGTGAGGCCGGACAGATACCACAGCACCGGTACCGGGCCATCGGCCGCCTGCGGCGGCACGAAGACCGCGAAGGTCATCGGCGTGCCGGTGACCGTGGAATCATGCCGGTAGACGCCCTGCACGCCGCCATGCGACTTCGCCTTGGAGACCGTCTCCATCCGTAGCTCGCCCATCAGTAGATCACGACCGAGCGGATCGACTTGCCCTCGTGCATCAGATCGAAGGCAGTGTTGATGTCTTCGAGCGGCATGGTGTGGGTGATCAGGTCGTCGATATTGATCTTGCCCTCCATGTACCAGTCGACGATCTTCGGCACGTCGGTGCGCCCGCGCGCGCCGCCGAAGGCCGAGCCGCGCCAGTTGCGCCCGGTGACCAGCTGGAACGGGCGGGTGGAGATTTCCGCTCCCGCCGGCGCGACGCCGATGACGATCGAGGTGCCCCAGCCGCGATGGCAGGCTTCCAGCGCCTGGCGCATCACGTTCACATTGCCGGTGCAGTCGAAGGTGAAGTCGGCGCCGCCATCGGTCAGGTCCTGGATGGCGGAGACCACCTTGTCGTTGCCGACGTCTTTCGGGTTGATGAAGTCGGTCATGCCGAACTTCCGCGCCATCTCGACCTTGGCCGGGTTGATGTCGACGCCGATGATCTTGTCGGCGCCGACCATCCGCGCGCCCTGGATGACGTTCAGGCCGATGCCCCCGAGGCCGAACACCACCACATTGGCGCCCGGCCACACCTTGGCGGTATAGACCACCGCGCCGATGCCGGTGGTGACGCCGCAGCCGATGTAGCAGATCTTGTCGAACGGGGCGTCCTCGCGCACCTTGGCGAGCGCGATCTCGGGCAGCACGGTGAAGTTCGAGAAGGTCGAGCAGCCCATATAGTGGAAGATCTCGCCGCCCCGACCATTGACCGGCTCGCAGGAGAAGCGGCTGGTGCGGTCCGGCATCAGGCCCTGCCCCTGGGTGGCGCGGATCGAGGTGCACAGGTTCGAGCGCTGCGACAGGCAGGTTTTGCACTGCCGGCATTCCGGCGTGTAGAGCGGAATGACGTGATCGCCCACCTTCAGCGAGGTGACGCCCGCGCCGATCTCGCGCACGATCCCGGCGCCCTCGTGGCCGAGGATGGCGGGGAACTTGCCCTCCGAATCCAGCCCGTCGAGCGTATAGGCGTCGGTGTGGCACACCCCTGTCGCCATGATTTCGACCAGCACCTCGCCGGGCTTCGGCCCACCGATCTCGATGGTCTCGATGGTCAGCGGCTTCTTGGCTTCCCAGGCGACGGCGGCGCGCGATTTCATGGCGCAAGCTTCCTTTTGTGATTCTGCGAGGGCGTAGATTCGAATGCAGGCATAGGTGATGTCGATAGGGTCATCCACCTCATATCCGTATCGCCCGCCGCGGACGATGCAATTCTGGCGGCGCGGTCGAGCGGCCTGCCGAAGGCGGGCGACGCGCCGCGATGCGACGGCATTCTCGCATATGAACGGCGGCCGGATGCGCCGAATCGTGCCGAAACCTATGATGTCCGGCGCAGTTCGGTCCATTTCTGGGGCGCGCGATCGTCATGGGCCCACGGCCCGCCGCCGTGCCGAGAACGGGCTGATCCAGGTGGCGACGGCGAGGGAGGACGGGGTCGAGCGCGTCCTTACGCCGCTGATAGCCAGGGACGGCGCCGGTCTCCGATCAAGGTCGGAATTGGGTCGCGCCGTCGCCTCCGGGCGCCGCGTGCGGAGCCGGGCCGTCTATGCGCGCCTCACTCGCCGCGCCACTCCGGCGTGCGCTTTGCCAGGAAGGCCTCGACGCCCTCGCGGAAATCCGCCGAACCATAGGTCAGCCGGATGAGGTCCGCGTCGCCGGCATGCGGATCGTGCGCGAGCCGGCGCACCATCTCCTTGGTGACGCGCAGCGTGATCGGCGCATGCGAGGCGAGGCGGGCGCATAATTCGTCCACGCGGGCGTCGATCTCCGCCACCGGCACCAGCGTCACATAATCGGCCGGCAATTCCTCGGCCTTCGGCATCTCGGCGAGCAGCAGCATGCGCTTGACCATGCTCACCCCGAGCGTCGCCACGAGCCGCTGGACATTGGAGGCGGAGAGGCAGTTGCCGAGCGTGCGGGCGATGGGCACGCCGAAACGCGCGCCCGGCGTCGCCACGCGGAAATCGCAGGCATTGGCGAGCGCCATGCCGCCACCCACGGCCCAGCCTTCGACCACCGCGATGGTGGGCACGGCGAGCCCTTCCAGCACGCCCACATAGCGCTCGACCTTCTCCTCGTAGGCGATGCCGTCGGCGCCCGACGAGAAGGCGCGGAACTGATCGATGTCGGTGCCGGCGACGAAGGCCTTGCCGCCGGCGCCGCGCAGCACCGCGACCCGCACCTCGCGCGTGGCGGAGATGACGCGGCAGGCATCCGCGAGCTCCTCATACATGCGCCAGGTCATGGCATTGCGGGCGGACGGGCGATCGAAGGTGAGGCGTGCGACCTGTCCCTCGATGGAGAGGCGGACGGTGCCCTCGCCGGTCTCCGGCTTCGGGTTTTCGGGCTTGGCGACGACGTTCATGGGGCGAAGGCTCCGCGGGCGGCGAGATCTTCAACGGCGGTGCGATCGAGGCCGATCTCCTTCAGCACCTCGTCATTGTGCTGGCCGAGCAGCGGCGGATGGCGGTGCACCTGCTGCGGCGTGCCGGTGAGCTTAACCGCGAAGCCGATGTTCGACACCTTGCCTTCGTTCGGGTGGTCGATCTCGATGCGCATCTGCCGATGGCGGCCGTGCTCGCTCTCGAACGCCTCCGGGTAGGTGTGCATGGTGCCGGCCGGAATGCCGACGGCCAGCAGCGCCTCCACCCATTCATCCGAGGCGCGGGTGACGAAGGTCTTCTCCAGTTCCTCGATCAGCACCTCGCGATGGGCGAGGCGGTCGGGATTGGTCTTGAAGCGTGGATCCTCCACGAGGTCGGGACGCGCCAGCGTCTCGCAGAGCTGCAGCCAGAGCTTCTGGTTGGTGGCGCCCATGACGAAATAGCCGTCGCTGGACTTCACCGCCTGATAGGGCGCGCTCATGCGGTTGGCGGTGCCGAGCGGGATCGGCTGCGTGCCGCGGCCCCAGTATTCCGAGATGTCCCAGACCGAGAAGGCGAGCGCCGCCTCGAACAGCGAGGCGTCGATATACTGGCCCTCGCCGGTGTTCCTGGCGCCGATATAGGCGCCGAGTATTGCATAGGTGGCGAAGAGGCCGCAGCCGATATCGGCGACCGGCACGCCCGCCTTCACCGGCGGCCCGCCCGGATGACCGGTGACGCTCATCACGCCGGACATGGCCTGCGCCATCAGGTCGAAGCCGGGACGCCCGGCCCAGGGACCGGACTGGCCGAAGCCGGAAATGGAGGTATAGACGAGGCGCGGATTGTAGCGGCGCACCGTCTCGTAGTCGCATTTCAGCCGCTTCATCACCCCCGGCCGGTAGTTCTCGACCAGGATGTCGGCGGTCTTCACCAATTCGTAGAACAGCTCGCGTCCGGCCTCGCTCTTGAGGTTGATGGCGACCGAGCGCTTGTTCCGGTTCATGTTGAGGAAGCCCATGCTGTCAGGCCCCTTCATCTTGAAGCCCATGGCGCCGCGCGTCTGGTCGCCGGTGCCTGGCGGCTCGACCTTGATCACGTCGGCCCCGAGATCGCCGAGCAGCATGCAGCTATAGGGTCCCGCCATCACCTGGCTGACATCGAGCACCCGCACGCCGGCGAGGGGGAGCGGCCGCGGCGGCGGCGTGCCTTCCGCCTGGTGCTGGGTGGCCGGCTTCTCCCTCGAATGGTCCAGAAGATCGGTCATCGGTTTCGAGCCTTTCTGCGGAGCGGAATCCGCATGCACAATCAATAATTACGAATGGCATAGACGCCGCCCTTGTCGGGCGGGCGGCGCGGTCAGCTGGTGAGCGCGCCCGAAGGCCGGCGACCGCGAATGCGGGGCTTGGCGGGCGCTGCCTCCGCCGGCTCGCCACCGGCCTCGATGCGGCCGATGAAGGCGCGGGCGATGCCCACCGTGGTGCCGGTCACATGGCTCTCGAGGATGGCGGCGAGACGCGGGCCGTCACGTGCCTCCAGCGCCGCGATCATCTGCGTGTGCTCGGTCACCGCCGCCTGCCAGTGCTCGCGGCTCTTGCGCACCACGAAGCGGCAGGCGTGGATGCGGGTGAGGATCTGCTGGTAGAAGGCCGACAGGGTGGCGTTGCCGGCGATGGCGAAGATCGCCTCGTGGATCAGGCGGTTGTGCCGCAGATACTCGACCTCGTCGCCGGCCTCGAAACACTCCATCATCCGCTCGTGCAGGGCCCGCACCCGCGCGATGTCCGCGTCGGCGGCGCGCCCGCAGGCGAGCAGGCCGGCAAGCCGCTCGAGCGAGGCCATGATCGGGAACAGCTCCTCGATCTGCTCCTCGGTGATGCGGGCGACGATGGCGCCGCGATGCGGCAGGATCTGCAGCACCCCTTCCGCCGCCAGCACCTTCAGCGCCTCCCTGATCGGGGTCCGCGACACCCCGAACCGCTCGCAGAGCTGTTCTTCCGGCACCTTCTCGCCCGGCCGCAACTCGCCCTGCAGGATCATCTCGCGCAGCGGGGCGACGAGGGATTCGTGGAGAGAATGGCGGATGATCGGGGCGGAGGACATGCGGTCTGTTCCTGGCGGCTTCTGCGAGCCTGTGCGTTTCCCACCGGAAGCATAGGCGGGAAAGGTCGGCATCGGAAAGTCGATCACACCGACCTCCCTTCCGGCGCCGGGGCGTCGGCGCCCTTATGTGCGGCGGAGCGGCCGCCGTTGAGGATCAGCGAGATCACCGGCAGGCACAGCAGCAGCAGGCCGAGGCCCATCATCGTCGCCACGAGGCCGTTGGAGAAGAAGATCGCCGGCGAGCCGTCCGAGGTCAGCATGGCCTGGCGGAAGGCATCCTCCGCCTTGTCGCCCAAGACCATGGCGAGCACGAAGGGCGCGAGCGGGTAGTCGAGCTTCTTGAACACGTAGCCGACTATGCCGAAGCCCAGCGCCAGCCACACGTCGAACATGTGGTTCGCCACCGTATAGGCGCCGATGACGCAGACGACGGTGATCAGCGGTCCGACGACGGTGAACGGCGCCCGCAGGATATAGGCGAAGAGCGGGACGGTCGCGAGCACCAGCACGACGGCGATGAGGTTGCCCATATACATGGAGGCGATGAGGCCCCAGACGAAATCCGGGCGGGTGGAGAACAGCATCGGGCCGGGCGAGAGGCCCCAGATCATCAGCCCGCCCATCATCACCGCCGCGGTGGCGGAGCCGGGAATGCCCAGCGCCAGCATCGGCAGCAGCGCGCAGGAGCCGGCGGAATGGTCGGCGGTCTCCGGCGCGACGATGCCTTCCGGCTCGCCCTTGCCGAAGAAGCGGCCGCGCCGGGAGAAGCGGCGCCCGAGCGCGTAGCTCATGAAGGAGGCGGCGGTGGGTCCGCCGGGGGTGATGCCCATCCAGCAGCCCACGACGGCGCTGCGCAGGAGCGTCGCCCAGTAGCGCGGCACTTCCGCCACGGTGCGCGCGATGACGCGGATGTCGAGCTTCGCCTTCACGCCCTCGAACTTCAGGCCTTCTTCCATGGTGAGCAGCAGCTCGCCGAGGCCGAACAAGCCGATGACCGCGATGAGGAAGCTGATGCCGCCGATCAGCTCGTCCATCTCGAAGGTGAGGCGCGCCTCGCCGGAAATGGTGTCGATGCCGACCGTGGCGGCGGCAAAGCCGAGCATCATCGCTACCAGCGTCTTGAAGGGCGAGCCGCCGGACATGCCGATGAAGCTGGCGAAGGCCATGAAATAGACGGCGAAATATTCCGCCGCGCCGAAGCGGAGCGCGAAGTTCGCCACCCAGCTCGACAGCAGGGTGATCACCAGGACGCCGGTGAGCGCGCCGATGCCGGCGGAGGTGAAGGCAAGGGTGAGGGCCCGCACCGCCTGCCCCTGCTTGGCCATCGGATAGCCATCGAAGGTGGTGGCGACGGAAGAGGGTTCGCCCGGAATGTTGAACAGGATGGAGGTGGTCGATCCGCCGAACAGCGCGCCCCAATACATGGAGGTGAGCAGGATGATGGCGGAGATCGGATCCATGGTGAAGGTGAGCGGCAGCAGCAGCGACACGCCATTGGGCGCGCCGAGGCCCGGCAGCACGCCGACCACCAGCCCGAGAAGCACGCCCATCACCATGATCATCACGTGATGGGCGGTGAGCGCGACGGCGAAGCCGTCCATCAATTGCCCGAAATTGCCCATGGCGCGTCCCTCGATGTTTTCTTTTCGTCAGTAGATGCCGAAGGCTTCGAGGATCGGTCCCTTGAGCAGCGGGACCATGAAGAGCTTCTCGAAGATGACGAAGTTGACCGCGACGACCGCCAGCGCCGCGAGCAGCGAGGTGGCGGTGCGGAAGCCGGCGGCGACGCGCAGCGCGTAGAAGATGTAGAGCGCCATGCCGATATAGAGGCCGAGCCAGGCGGAGATGGCGACCATGGCGACGATCGGCAGGAAGAAGACGACGATGGTGCGCAGCCGCTCGCCGTCGATGAAGGGCTCTGCATCGGGGCCGGCGCCGCGTGCCGCCCGCCCGCCGGTCCGGCGCAGAAACGCCTGCACGATGGTGCCGGCGCTGCCGAGGATGATCAGGCAGCCGATATAGAAGGGGAAATAGCCCGGCTGCGGCCCGGATTCGCTCCAGGCGATGCCGTTCAGCGTGGCGCCGTAGCAGACCACCGCGCCGACGGCGGCGGTGGCGCAGGCGGCGGCGATGTCCATGGTGCTGCGCGAGATGTCCATATGCCTCACTCCGACGCGGCGGGATGGAAGGACGGACGGCGGCGAGGCGCCGTCCGCGAGGCGTGTCACTGTTCGGCGCGCAGCCAGCCGTTGCGCCGGTAGATCTCGGCGTAGGTGGCCTCGTGCTGCTTGATGAAGCCCTTGAAGGCGTCGCCGGTCAGCATCCGCGGGATCTGGGCGCCGCGCTGCTCATAGGCCTTGAACTCCGGCGCGGCGGCGGCCTTGGCAAGCAGGTCGACGTAATAGGCGAGCGCCTCGGGTGGGAGGTCCGCCGAAGCCCACACGGTGCGGGGCTGGGCGAAGCTCTTCACGTCGATGCCGGCCTCGATGCAGGTCGGGACGTCGTGCCAGGACATGCCGTCGGCAATGACGGCGGTATCGGCGAGGCGCTCGCTCTCGAAGACGCAGAGCGGCTTCTGTACGCCGGCCTTCCACTGCTCGACGCTCTCGCTCGGATTGTTGACATTGGCGGTGATGTGGCCGCCGGCGACCTGGATCGCCGCCTCGCTGCCGCTCTTGTAGGGGATATAGGTGAGGTCGACGCCGGTCGAATGCTCGATGAGCGTCATCAGCGTCTCGTCGGCTTCCTTCGCCTTCGCGCCGCCGAGCTTGATCTGGCCGGGAGTTTCCTTCGCCTTGGCGATGAAGCCCTTCACGTCCTCGATGCCGGAGGCCTTCGGGTTCACCCACAGGATGAAGGGGTCGAACACCATTGCCGCGACGGGGGTGAGGTCATTCAGGCTGTAGGACAGCTTGTTGGCCAGCGGCAGCACATAGGCGTCCTGGGTGCCGAAATACAGCTTGTACGGATCGCCCTTGTTCGACTTCGCGTAGATGAAGGTCTCGGCGCCGCTGCCGCCGGCCTTGTTGCTGACGATGATCGGCGTCGTCAGCAATTCGTTCTTGCTCAGGGCCGATTGCACCACGCGGGCGAAGGTGTCGGTGCCGCCGCCGGGGCCGGCCGCCGCCACGAATTCCACCGGGCGGTTCGGCTTCCACTCCGCGAAGGCGATGCCCGGCGCCGTGACGCCGAGGCAGAGAGCAAGCGCAACAAGGGTATGCTTCGGCATCGTTTCTCTCCCATTGGGTTTTTTGAGCGGACCATTGAGGTTCCGCGATTATTGAGGTGACGTTATCGCATCAATCATTTCAAATCAATAATTACAGATTACGTTTTTGCGCATGGCGTCTGGAACGCGCGTCCGAGGGCGTGCGACAGAGGACGAAGCGAGGGAGAGGGCGCTATTCGGCGGCCTGAGAATCAGGCTCGCTCAGCGATTCGTGGACCATCGCCGCCTTGTGGCGCAGATGCTCCTTGAGAATGGCACCGAGCCGGGCGCCGTCGCGTGCCCTGAGGGCGGCCATCATCTTTTCATGGTCCTCGACCGCCTCGCGCCAGCGTTCCATCGATTTCTGGGCGATGAAGCGGACGGCGTGGATGCGCACCATCAGCGTCTGGTAGAGCAGGGTAAGGGCGGTGTTGCCGGCGATCTCGAAGAAGCGTTCGTGGATCTGGCGGTTGAGCCGCAAATAGCCGGCCGGGTCGCCGGCACGATAGAAGGCCAGCATCTCGTCATGCAGCGCCTGCACGCCGGCGACGTCGGCGTCGGAGGCGCGGGCGCAGGCCGTCTCGCCGGCGAGCGCTTCCATCGCGCCCATGATCGGGAAGAGGTCGTCGACCTCGCCGGGGCTGATGCGGGCGACGCTGGCGCCGCGATTGGGCGAGAGAATCACCAGCCCCTCGCTGGCGAGCACCTTGAGCGCCTCGCGCAGCGGAGTGCGCGAGACGCCGAAGCGCTGGCACAGCGCCTGCTCGTTGACTTTGTCGCCGGCCTTGAGATCGCCGCGCACCATCATGTCGCGCAGTTGCGCGGCCAGCTCGTCGTGCAGGCTGCGGCGCGGGATGATCGCGGTTTCGGACGGCGCCATGATGCGACGATCTTCTCTCGGTGGCTTACGCGGATGATCGGGTGATCGGCGATTCCACCCTAAATTGCCCCGGCCAGCGAAATTCGCAAGCTGCCCGGGGCGATGCGGTTCATGCGGCCGCCTGCAACGGCTTCACCGCGCAATCGGTCAGGTAGTCCATGGCCGCCTGCACGCCGCCCTTCCGGTGCGGCACGCCGGCCACCGAGAGCCCCATCTCCACCCCCGACAACGCGCCGAGAATGGTGAGGTCGTTGGTGTCGCCGAGATGGCCGATGCGGAACACCCGGCCGGTGAGCTTGGTCAGGCCGGTGCCGAGCGACATGTCGAAATGGTCGAGCGTCTTCTCGCGGAAGACGTCGGCGTCGTGGCCGTCCGGCATCAGCACCGCGGTGAGCGAGGAGGAATAGTATTTCGGGTCGCGGCACAGCACCTCCAGCCCCCAGGCGCGCACGGCGCGGCGCGTGGCCTCGGCATGGCGGTCATGGCGGGCGAAGACGTTGTCGAGCCCTTCCTCGTGCAGCATGTCGATGGCCTCGGCGAGGCCGTAGAGCAGGTTGGTGCCGGGGGTATAGGGGAAGAAGCCCTTGGCGTTGTGGGGCAGCATCTCCTCCCACGACCAGAACAGCTTCGGCATGGTGGAGGCCTTCGCCACCGCCAGCGCCTTGTCGGAAATGGCGTTGAAGGAGAGGCCCGGCGGCAGCATCAGCCCCTTCTGCGAGCCGGCGACGGTGATGTCGACGCCCCATTCGTCGTGGCGATAGTCGATGGAGGCCAGCGAGGAGATGGTGTCCACCATCAAGAGCGCCGGATGGCCGGCGGCGTCGATCGCCCGGCGCACCTCGTCGATGCGGGAGATGCAGCCGGTCGAGGTCTCGTTGTGGACGACGCAGACCGCCTTGAAGGCGTGGTCCTTGTCCTCGCGCAGCCGCGCCTCGATGGCGGCGGCGTCGGCGCCGATGCGCCAGTCGGAGGCGATGAACTCCGGCTGCAGGCCGAGCTTCAGCGCCATGTTCCTCCACAGCGTGGCGAAATGGCCGGTCTCGAACATCAGCACCTTGTCGCCGGGCGAGAGCACGTTGGCGAGCGCGGCTTCCCAGGCGCCGGTGCCGGAGGCGGGGTAGATGATCACCGGGTTCGCGGTCTTGAAGATCGACTTCACGCCTTCCAGCACGCGCTTGCCGAGCTTCTGGAACTCCGGGCCGCGATGATCGATGGTCGGCATGTCCATGGCCCGCAGGATACGGTCCGGCACCGGGGTCGGGCCCGGAATCTGAAGGAAATGGCGACCCGCGACTCGGGCGGCATTGCTGGACATCGGCATGTTCTCCCCTTGGCTGCGCAGCGGTCCACCGCGCCTTCGCCCATCTTCCCGATCCGGCGGGAACGAGCTTCCCGTTCCGTGACCTCTTGCACAAATGAATTATGAATGCAGAATGCAGTCAAGCCCGCCAGCGTCATTCGCGACGTGAAGAGCGCGGCAAACGGGAGCGAAGCACCATGGCGGCACGGCTGGCACCGGGGCTGGAACGGCGCCTGAAGGCGGAATTGTCGGGGGATGTGTGGTTCGACCGCTTCAATCGCGGGCGCTACGCCACGGACGCCTCGTTCTACCAGATCATGCCGCTGGGCGTGGTCGTGCCGCGCACGGTGGAAGAGGCCGAGCGCGCCATCGCCCTCGCCCGTGCCGAAGGCGTGCCGGTCACCGCACGCGGCGGCGGTACCTCGCAATGCGGCCAGACCATCAACGAGACGCTGATCGTCGACGGCTCGAAGCATCTCAACCGCATCGTCGAGCTGGACGTGGAGGGCCGGCGCTGCGTCGTCGAGCCGGGCATCGTCCTCGACGACCTCAACCGTGCCCTGAAGCCGCATGGCTTGTGGTTTCCGGTCGACGTGTCGACGGCGTCCCGCGCCACCATCGGCGGCATGGCCGGCAATAACAGCTGCGGCGGGCGTTCCCTGCGCTATGGCACCATGCGCGACAACGTCCTTTCCCTCGACGCGGTGCTGGCCGATGGCAGCCCGGCGCATTTCGGTGAGGTGGGGGCGGATCTTGCCGGCCTGCCGGCACCGCTTGCGCCGCTGGCGCACGATCTGCTCGCGCTCGGCGTGCGGGAGGCCGACGAGATCGCCGTGCGTTTTCCCAGGGTGCAGCGCCGTGTCGGCGGCTACAATCTCGATGCGCTGGTGCCGCATGGCGACGGGCTGAACCTCGCCCATATCCTCGTCGGCTCGGAAGGCACGCTGGCCTATTCCACCCGCATCGAGCTGAAGCTCTGGCCGGTGATCGGCAGGAAGGTCATCGGCGCCTGCCATTTCGGCAGCTTCTACGAGGCGATGAACGCCGCCCAGCACCTGGTGAAGCTGAAGCCGATCGCGGTGGAACTGGTCGATGCGACCCTGCTCGCGCGGGCGAGCGAGATCCCGATGTTCCAGGCAACGCTGAAGCAGTTCGTGCGCGGCATGCCGGACGCGATCCTGCTCGTCGAGTTCGCCGAGGACGAGGCGGAGAACGAGCGGCGGCTGAAGCTTCTCGCCGACACCATGGGCGATCTCGGCTTCGGCTGGGACCGCGACGGGGCGAGGTGGGGCGGCGTGGTGCCGGTGCGCGAGGCGGGCCTTCAGGCGGCGATCGCCGATGTGCGCACTTCCGGCCTCAACATCATGATGTCGATGAAGGAGGCGGGAAAGCCGGTCTCCTTCGTCGAGGATTGCGCGGTGCCGCTCGAGCATCTCGCCGACTACACGGCGCAGCTGACGGAGGTGTTCGCGAAGAACGGCACCCGCGGCACCTGGTATGCCCATGCCTCCGAGGGGTGCCTGCATGTGCGCCCGGTGCTGAACCTGCGCCAGGAGAAGGACGTCAAGGCGATGCGTGCCATCGCCGAGGAAGCCTTCGCCATGGTGCGCGCCTACAAGGGTTCGCATTCGGGCGAGCACGGCGACGGCATCGTGCGCTCGGAATTCCACGCGGCGATGTTCGGCGCGCGGCTGGTGCGCGCCTTCGAGGAGGTGAAGGACCGCTTCGACCCGAAGGGGCTCTACAATCCCGGCAAGATCGTGCGTGCGCCGAAATTCGACGACCGCTCCCTGTTCCGCTACGCGCCGGACTACAAGGTGGAGCCGCTACGCGCGGCGCTCGACTGGGCCGGCTATTCCGGCGAGGGCGGCGGCCTGCAGGGCGCTATCGAGATGTGCAACAACAATGGCGCCTGCCGCAAGGCGGCGGGCGGCGTGATGTGCCCGAGCTACCGCGTCACCCGCGACGAGCGCGACGTGACGCGCGGGCGCGCCAACACGCTACGCCTCGCCATTTCCGGCCGGCTCGGCCCCGACGCACTCGCCTCCGACGAGATGATGGAGACGCTGAAGCTCTGCGTCTCCTGCAAGGGCTGCCGGCGCGAATGCCCGACCGGCGTCGACATGGCGAAGATGAAGATCGAGGCGCTGGCCGCGCGGGCCAAGGCGAGGGGCATCAGCCTGCATCAGCGGCTCGTCGCCTATCTGCCGCGCTATGCCGGCCTCGCCGCCCGCGTGCCATGGCTGCTGAATCTGCGCGACCGGCTGCCATTGGCGGCGCGGTTTTCCGAAAAGCTGGCGCAGTTCAGCGCGAGGCGCAGCCTGCCGCGGTGGCGCTCGGACGGATTCCGCGAGGGGGCGCCCGCCGTCGGGCCGGAACATGGGCACGAGGTGGTGCTGTTCGCCGATACCTTCAATCGCTGGTTCGAGAGCGAGAACCTCCACGCCGCGCTCACCGTGCTTACCGCCGCCGGCTATCGCGTGCACCTGCCGCGCCCGGTCGACGGCAAGGCGCGGCCATTGTGCTGCGGGCGCACCTTCCTCTCCGCCGGCCTCGTCGAGGAGGCGCGGGCGGAGGCGAGGCGGGTGATCGATACCTGCGCGCCCTTCGTGGAGCGCGGCGTGCCGGTGGTGGGGCTGGAGCCGAGCTGCCTGCTCGCCTTCCGCGACGAATTTCCATCGATGTTGCCGGGCGAGGCGACGCAGCGACTCGCCGCTCACGCGCTGCTGATCGAGGAGTTCATCGCCCGCGAGATCGATGCCGGCCGCTTCCGGCTGCCGCTGGCGCCGATCGCGCCCAGGGCGCTGCTGCATGGCCATTGCCACCAGAAGTCTTTCGGCGCCATGGGCGCGGTGGAGAAGACGCTGCGCCTGGTGCCGGGGCTCGCGGTGGAGGTGGTGGAATCGAGCTGCTGCGGCATGGCGGGCGCTTTCGGCTATCACGCCGACACCATCGACACCTCGCTCGCCATGGCGGAGCTCTCGCTGCTGCCGGCGGTGCGGAAGGCCGGCGCCGACACCCTCGTCGTCGCGGACGGCACCTCCTGCCGCCACCAGATCCATGACGGTGCCGGGCGCAACGCCGTCCATGTCGTCCAGATCCTGGCGCGCAGCCTGGCGGCGGCACGGACGGGGGAGGGGCGCCAGCAGGTGGCGGCGGAATAGGGGCGGAGCAGGAAGGTCGCGGCGCGCGCCGTCAAAACGTGCTTGCGTCCTAATCGATGATTTGCATTATGAATGCATAACTCAAAAATTCGAGGAAACGCGGGGAACGAACCGACGCCAATCGGTCTCCCGTACAAGAGAGGAAACGTCGCATGCTGAAGAGCTTCGTCTCGAAACGCGCCGCGGTGCTGGCCGCCTGCGTGACAGGCTGTCTTGGCGGCCTCGCCTTGTCGTCGGCGCAGGCTGCCTGGCAGCCGACCAAGCCGGTCGAGATCATCGTGCCGGCCGGCGCCGGCGGCGCCTCCGACCAGATGGCGCGCATGATGCAGGCCGCCATCCAGAACAACAAACTCTCGCCCACCCCGATCATCGTCACGCTGAAGGGCGGCGCCAATGGCGGCGAGGGGCTGATGGACATGCTGGCGAGCGCCGGCGACCCCTACAAGATGGTGATCTCCAATTCGGCCATCTACACCCTGCCGCTGGCCAACAAGCTGCCCTTCGACTGGCGCAAGCTCACCCCGGTCAGCATCCTCGCCTTCGACAATTTCGTGCTGTGGGTGAATGCAGGCGCGCCCTACAAGACCGCGCCGGAATTCATCGAGGCGATGAAGAAGGAACCGGCCGGCGCCTTCAAGCTCGGCGGCACCGGGTCGAAGCGCGAGGACCACATCCTCGCAGCCGCCGTCGAGCGCATCGCCGGCGTCAAGTTCAGCTACATCCCCTACAAGTCCGGCGGCGAGGCGGCGACCCAGCTGGTCGGCGACCACATCCGCGCCAACGTCAACAACCCCTCAGAGAACGTCGCGGTATGGCGCGCCGGGCAGGTGCGGGCGCTGTGCGTCTTCGACACCGAGCCGATGAACTATCCGGTCAAGGTAACCGCCGACCAGTCCTGGAAGGACATCCCGACCTGCAAGTCGCAGGGCATCGACTTCCAGTGGATCATGCTGCGCGGCGTCTTCCTGCCCGCGGGCGTCACCCCGGATCAGGTCGCCTTCTATCAGGAGCTGCTGGGCAAGTTGGTCGAGACGCCCGAGTTCAAGGACTACCTCGAGAAGCAGGCGCTGAAGCCCTCCGATCTCAAGGGGCAGGAGATGGTGAAGTTCCTCGAGAAGGACGAGGCGCTCTACCGCGACCTGATGACCCAGTCCGGCTTCGTCGCCACCAACTGACGCGATCGTCCGCGTGCCGGCGTGGCTGCGCGCCGGCACGTCCCCTCAGGACCTCTTCTGGAGAATTCCGATGTCGGATGGACCGCACGTGGATGTCGACCCCGCGCTGGTTTCGACGCGCAGCGTCGAGCTCGCGGTGATGGCGCTGCTTCTCTGCCTGGCGATCTTCCTCGGCTGGGACAATTGGCGCATCGGCGCCGGCTGGGCGCCCGACGGGCCGCAGGCCGGCTACTTCCCCTTCTACCTCTCGGTGCTGCTCGGCGGTGCCGCCCTCTGGGGCATCTTCAGCGCGCTGCGCAGCGAGGAACTGCGCGAGGAGATCTTCGTCGGCCGCTCCGCCTTCGGGCGGGTGCTGCGGGTGTTCCTGCCCACCGTCGCCTTCGTGCTGCTGGTGCAGCTCATCGGCCTCTATGTCGCGAGCTTCGTCTTCATCGCGGCGTTCATGGTGTTCGTCGGCAAGCTGAAGCTCTGGAAGTCGCTGCTCACCGGCTTCGTGTTCTCGGCGCTGATGTTCTACGTCTTCGACGTCCAGTTCAACGTGCTCATGCCCAAGGGTCCGCTCGAAGCGGCCTTCGGCTTCTGACGGGAGGACGTCATGGAAGCTCTCGACTCCCTCATCCACGGCTTCGGCGTCCTGCTGACCTTCCACAACATGCTGCTGATGCTGGTCGGCATCTGCCTCGGCATCCTGGTCGGCGTGCTGCCCGGCCTCGGCGGGCCCAACGGCGTCGCCATCCTGCTGCCGCTCACCTTCACCATGGACCCGACCTCGGCCATCGTGCTGCTGTCGTGCATCTATTGGGGGGCGCTGTTCGGCGGGGCGATCACCTCGATCCTGTTCAACATTCCCGGCGAGGCCTGGTCGGTCGCCACCACGTTCGACGGCTATCCGATGGCGCAGAAGGGGCAGGCCGCCGAGGCGCTCACCGCCGCCTTCACCGCCTCCTTCTTCGGCTCGATCGCGGCGGTGATGCTCATCACCTTCCTGGCGCCGTGGATCGCCGGCTTCGCCATCCAGTTCGGGCCACCGGAGTTCTTCGCGGTCTATTTCCTCACCTTCTGTTCCTTCGTCGGTCTCGGCAAGGAATCGCGCCACAAGATCGTCATCTCGCTCGCGCTCGGTTTCCTGCTCGCCGCGGTGGGCATGGACACGGTCTCGGGCGAACTGCGCATGACCTTCGGCTCGGTGGAGATGCTGCGCGGCTTCGACTTCCTGGTGGCGGTGATCGGCCTGTTCGGCATCTCCGAGATCCTGCTCGCCATGGAGGAGCATCTCGCCTTCAAGGGGCAGGAAGCGAAGATCCGCCTCTCCGTGGTGTGGCGCACCTGGCTGACGCTGCCGCGCTACTGGCTGACGCTGCTGCGCTCCTCCGCCATCGGCTGCTGGCTGGGGGTGACGCCGGGCGGGGCGATCGCCGCCTCCTTCATGGGCTACAACCTCGCCAAGCGCTTCTCGCGTGACGGGGCGAATTTCGGCAAGGGCAAGATCGAGGGCGTGCTGGCGCCGGAGACCGCCGCCCATGCCGCCGGCACGGCGGCGCTGCTGCCGATGCTGGCGCTGGGCATTCCGGGCTCGGGCACCGCGGCGGTGCTGCTCGGCGGCCTGATGGTGTGGGGCCTGCAGCCGGGGCCGCTGCTCTTCGTCGAGCAGAAGGACTTCGTGTGGGGCCTCATCGCCTCGATGTATCTCGGCAACATCGCCGGGCTGATCATCGTGCTCGCCACCGTGCCGCTGTTCGCCTCGGTGCTGCGCGTGCCCTTCGCGACCATCGCGCCGATGATCATCGTCTCCTGCGCCATCGGTGCCTTCGCGGTGCAGAACGCGATGTTCGATATCTGGCTGATGCTCGGCTTCGGCGTGGTCGGCTACCTGTTCAAGAAGACCGGCATCCCGCTCGCGCCGATGACGCTCGCCCTCGTGCTCGGCGACAAGGCGGAGGATGCCTTCCGCCAGTCGATGATCGGGCTCGACGGCGGGCTGGGCATCTTCTGGTCGAACAAGCTGGTGGGCACCATCACCACCGTGGCCCTGATCATGCTGTTCTGGCCGTTGATCGGAAAGCTCATCGACACGATCCGTGGCGGGGGGCGCAACGTGCCCGCGGGTACGACCGGCAGCGAGAGCTTTCGCGCATGACCGGCGGCCTGAGGTCCCGAGCGCACGGCTCGGGACCCGTTCAGGGCCGTGCGACGGGGGTGTCCTGATCTTCCAGCATCGCTGATATCTGCTTCGCAGCGGTCTGGATCGCCCGTGCAAAGGCTTCCGCCTTCGACTGATCCTTGCGCACGCTCGCGGCCAGCACGAGGCTGATGCTGGCGATCACCTGGTCGCCGCGCAGGATCGGCGCCGCGATGCCCATTCGGCCCGGCCCGATCTCCGCCTCGGTCATCGAATAGCCGGCCTTGCGGACGGCGCGCAGCTGCTCCTTGAACTGCACCCAGGATTCCAGGCCCGAGGCGCGCAGCGTCTCCTCGTTGCGCAGATAGAGCCCGCGTAGCATCCGGTCGGGCATGAAGGCGAGAATCACCTTGGCGGGAGCGCCGAGGAACAGCGACATGGCTGCGCCGCGCTCATAGCTCGCAGGCAGGTGCGGCGCCCGCCCCTCGACCATATGGACGCTCATCACGCAGTCCTTGAAGCGGCGGCACAGGATGACGGCCGCCTCCTGGCTCGTCTCGTCCAGCAGGCGCGCCATTTCCGGCGAGGCGATGCGGATCAGCGGGTCGTTCTGCCGGATCACCCTGTCGAACCGAATGAAGGCCGGCCCCAGCACGTAGCCCGCCCCGGATACCGGATCGAGAAAGCCGCTCTGCGTGAGTTCGCGCACATGGCGATAGGCGGTCCGCACCGACAGGTCGAGCGCGCGGGCGAGGTCCTCGACGGTCCAGACCGCGGCGCCGGTATCGAACAATTGCAGAATCGAGAGGATGTCGCTTTGCCGGCTCATAGGAAAATCCAGAAGGGGAGACCGTCTCTGATTACAAAACATGCAGGTTTTTTGCAAAATGACTAAATTGACGTATTTTGGCAAAATTGCTTGAAATGGCCCTTTGTTGCCGCCACACTCCAGCTGTCGTCCAACGAGGCGGCATCCAGAGGCGGCTCCTTCGGCTGCCGACCAGAGGGAAAAGCAATGAACGCATTCATGCGAGCCGCCGGCGGCGTGCTGGCGTCGGCCCTGATCTTCATGGCGCCTGCCGCTCAGGCCCAGCCGAAGACGGAAGTGCGCGTGGCGATGCTGGCGCCGAGCTCCCTGCTCTGGCTGCATGCCATTGCCAAGGACCAGGGCTTCTATGCCGAACGCGGGATCGAGGTGAAGGAGCTGGTGGCGGCCGGCAGCCCGGCGCTGCTTCAGGCGGTGTCCACCGGCAGCGTCGAGGCCGGCGTCTCGGTGGCGGACCTCGCCATTCGCGCCATCGACCAGGGCGCCCCCATCGTTATTTCCGGCGCCATCCTCAGCAAGTCGATCCTGCGCCTCGTCGGCGGCAAGGACGTCACCAGCATCCCGCAGATGAACGGCAAGCCGGTCACCGCCGGCGGCGTCAAGGGCGGCACGGCCAATCTGCTGCGCTATCTCGTGAAGCAGGGCGGCGGCGATGAGCCGTCGCTGCAGATGGTCGCCATGGCCAATTCCAAGGACCGCGTCGTGGCGCTGAAGAACGGGCAGGTGTCCGGCTCGCTGCTGATCGCGCCGTTCGATACCATCGCCCAGCGCGACGGCATGAAGGTGCTCGACGATTATACCGAGCCCTATCTCCAGACGCCGCTGATCCTCAACAAGGACTGGGCCGCCAAGAACCCCGAGGTCGCGGCCGGCCTCACCCAGGCGACCCGCAAGGCTTCCGACTGGATCTACGATCCCGCCAACAAGGAAAAGGCGATCGACATCCTTGCCGCCTACACCAAGGTCGATCGCGACATCTGCGCGGATTCCTACGCCTTCATCGTCGAGCAGCAGAAGGCGATCGGTGCCGGACTGGAGGTTTCGGCCGACAGCCTGAAGAACCTCATCGTCATCGCCAAGGCGGTGGGCGCCGACCCCGACTCGACCAAGGAATTCGAGCTGTCGCGCTATTTCGACCCGAGCTTCCTCGCGGCGAAGTGAGCCTGCGCTCCCCGATGCCTGCGCTCCACGACGACGGCCGGAGCTCCGCTGCGCGGGGTTCCGGCGCCTCGTCCCACCCGTGCCGGGATAAAAGCAATGTCAGCCGAACGTATTCCCGCCAGCCTGCTGACGGGCTTCCTCGGCAGCGGAAAGACCACGCTGCTCAATAGCTGGCTTTCCAGCCCGCTGCTCTCCGATGCCGCTGTCATCATCAATGAATTCGGCGAGGTCGGCATCGACCATGCCCTCATCGCCGCGAGCACCGACAACACCATAGAGCTCAGCACCGGCTGCCTGTGCTGCACGGTGCGCGGCGATCTCGTCGACACGCTGCGCGAGCTCAACGAGAAGCGCGAGCGCGGAGAAGTGCGCGCCTTCAGCCGGGTGATCATCGAAACCACCGGCCTTGCCGACCCGGCGCCGGTCATCCAGGCGCTGATGACCTTCCCCGTGGCGCGCCGATTCGTGCTCGACCGGGTGATCGCCGTCATCGACGGCGTACAGGGCGTCTCGACGCTTGACCGGCATGCCGAGGCGGTCAAGCAGGTCGCGGTGGCGGACGACGTCATCGTCACCAAGTCCGATATCGCGCCCCCGCCGGAAGCCCTGGTGGCGCACCTGCGGCAGCTCAATCCCGGTGCCCGGCTGGTTCACGCCGGCCTCGGCCGCGCGCCGGCGCCGGCCCTCATCGGCCGTCCCGGCATCTATGATCCCGCCACCAAATCCGCTGACGTGATCGGCTGGCTCAATGCCGAGGCCTATGACGCGGGCCACGACGACCCCGATGGTCGTCACCGGCACGAGGGGCATGAGCAGCGGGGGCACGGGCAGCGGGGGCACGGGCATCACCACCATGATCGCAACCGGCACAATGCCGAGATCGGCTCGTTCTGCCTGAGCTTCGATGAGCCGCTGCACTGGGAGCACGTCGCGCATTGGCTCGATGCGCTCGTCATCGCCAATGGCGAAGACCTGCTGCGCGTGAAGGGCATCGTCGATGTCGTCGGCCGCGACCGTCCCATCGTCGTGCAGGCGGTGCAGAAGCTGTTTCATCCGCCCTTCGAATTGCCGGCCTGGCCGGAAGGCGGGCGGCGCTCGCGCGTCGTCTTCATCACCCGCGGCCTCTCGCGCGACTACGTCGCCGAGGTTCTGGCCACGATGCGAACCCGCCTTGTCGAACCCGAGCCCGCGCGCGCCGCCGGCTGATCTCCCTCGCTTCACCGAAGACAACGAACCGACATCGAAAAGGGCTGGCCCATGGACTGCGTCATTACCAACGGCCTCGTCATGACACCTGGCGGACGGCTCAACGGCTCCGTCGGCATCAAGGACGGCCTGATCGCCGGCATCTATGAGCCCGGCACCGAGCCGGCGGCGGCGCGGACCATCGACGCCACCGGGCTCGCGGTCCTGCCCGGCGTGATCGACATGCATTCGCATCACCGACAGGGCTCGCAGCCCGGCTTCGAGTACAAGGACACGATTCTCACCTCCACGCGCCAATGTGCGGCCGGGGGCGTGACTACCTCGGTCGCCATGCCCAACGTCACTCCGCCGCCGAACACGCTCGACCTCCTGAGGAAGCAGTTCGCCGTCTACGCGAGCGACGCGGTGGTGGACTGGAACTTCAATCCGGCGCCCACGATCCTGGATGAAGTGCCGGCCATGGCGAAGGAAGGCATTGCGGCGTTCAAGTTCTTCATGGTCGTGGACACCGGCCGCGACTACCCGCACATGCCCGGCATCGGCGTCCACGACCATGGCAGGATCCTCGAGATCATGAAGGCCTGCGCCGCCGTCAACGTGCCGCTGATGGTGCACCCGCACGATCAGGCGCTGATGGATGTGATCGAGCAGGAGTTCTGGGCGCGCGGCGAGCGCGACGCCCTCGCCTATGCCAGGGCCTATGCCGCCCATGACGGCGTGATCTGGGAAACCGCCATCGCCACGCTCCTGCGCCTGCAGAAGGCGGCCGGGTGCCATCTCCACATCCTGCACACCCAGACCGCCGGCAGCGTCGACCTCATCCGCAAGGCCAAGGCGGCCGGCCAGAAGGTGACGTGCGAGATCAACCCCTGGGCGCTGTTCCTCGGCTGCGACTGGTCGTCGATCCAGCGCCTCGGCTCCTATGCCCTGTCCTACTGGGTGCCGGAGAAGAACGTGCCGGGCCTCTGGGAAGGGCTGAACGATGGCACCATCGACATCGTCGCCACCGACCATGCCCCGCATCTGCGCGAGGAGAAGGAGATCGGCTGGACCGACGGTTGGAAGGCCCATACCGGCACGCCCTCGACGCAGTTCTATCTCTCGATGTTCCTCACCGCCGCGCGTGAGGGAAAGATATCGCTCGACCGCGTCGTCGACGCCTGCTCCGCCGCGCCCGCCCGTCTGTTCGGACTGGAGAAGAAGGGCGCGATCCTGCCCGGCAACCACGCCGACCTCGTGCTGGTCGATCTTGAGCGGGAATACGAGATCCGCGACGAGGACGTGCTCAGCCTCACCGGCTGGAGCCCCTATGCCGGCCGCAAGGTGACCGGCAAGCCGGTGCGCACGCTCGTTCGCGGACAAACCGTCTATGTCGACGGCGAGGTGGTCGGCGAGAAGGGCTATGGCCGCCAGGCGACCGCCAGGCACGCCGGGTGATCGCCATGTCCCACCCCGCGTCTTCCTCGCCGCACATCGCCGAAACGCTCGGCGCATGGGCCGCCGAACTGCGCTTTGCCGATGTGCCCGAGGCGGCGCGGCGATCGGCGCGCAACGCGATGATCGACGTGGTCGGCGTTGCCTATGCCGGCTCGTCCCTGCCCTTCGCCCGCACGGTGCGGATGCAGGCTCTGGCCGAGGCCAGGGCGGGGAGGGCGACGCTGATCGGAACCGGCGATGCCGCGCTGGTCGCCCCCGCGGCGGCACGGGCGAACGCCGTCGCCGCGCATGTGCTGGACTTCGACGCGAACTTCAATATCGGCATGGTCTTCGCCCCCGCGGTGCTGTTTCCCGCTCTCCTGGCCGTCGGCGAGGAGACGGGCGCCAACGGCGCGGACATGCTCGCCGCCTTCGCGGCCGGCACGGAAATCGTGCGGACCCTCGCCGAGTGCCTCTCCGAGCAGCCCTACCGCAAGGACCGCGACAGCCTGTTCTACAAGGGCTGGTTCAACAGCGCCGTGCTCGGCCCGATCGGCGCGGCGGCGGCGGTTTCACGCTTGCTCGGCCTCGACGCCCGCCGCGCCGCGCACGCCATCGCCATCGCCACGGTGCAGGCCGGCGGCCTGCGGATCGCGGTCGGTTCCGACATGAAGCCCTATCTGTGTGCGCGCGCCAGCGAAGCGGGCCTGCGGGCCGCGCTGCTGGCGCGGGACGGCGCGCAGGCGCCCCTCGACGTTTTCGAGGGTCCTCGCGGTTTCATCCAGGTCATCAATGCCGGCGCCTGGACGGCACCGGCCTTTGCCGGCCTCGGCGCCTTCCATGAGCCGGGAACCTCCTACAAGCTTTATCCGGCATGCTCCTCCGTGCAGGCGGCCGCCGAAGCGCTGGAGTTGCTGCTGGAGCGCGACAATATCGAGCCGGCCGAGATTGAGTCGGTGCGCTGCGACGTCACCCGCCACATTGCGAGCAACCTCGCCTTCCCCGATCCGGCGAACGTGACACAGGCGCAGTTCTCCATGCCCTTCGCGCTCGCCTGCCTGCTCGCCCGAGGCCGCTTTACCGCCGACCTGCTGACCCAGGCGACGATCGAAGCCGCCGATATCCGGGCCGCCATGGCGCGGGTGGAAATGCACCCGGCCGACCTGTTCGACAGTGAGGAGGCCGCGCGCAACGGCACCGAAGCGACGCGCGTCACCGTGACCACCCGCGACGGCCGCTCAGCCTCCCACTTCCAGCCGGCCGCGACCGGCAAGCCGGTCCATCCCATGCCGGAGGCGCTGCTGGAGCGCAAATTCCTGCGCAACGTGACGCCCTTCATGCCACCGGAAGCCGGCGCGGCCCTGCTGGGCAGGCTGCGCGGCATCGATGCGATCGGCGATGTGCGCAGGCTTCTCGTCGCCCGGGACCCGGCCCCCGCTCCTGCCCGCGACGTGGCGTGAAACACATGACGGAACTTCACATTCTTCCACCCGCGAGGCCAGCATGACCCCCCGTCCCGCCAAGGTGGCAGTCCTCGGCGCCGGCGCCATGGGGCTCGCCACCTGTGCGCTGCTGGCCTCGCGCGGCTACAGGCCGATCCTGTGGTCGCCCTCCGGGACAAGCACGGCAGGCATGGGTGCACATGCCGCGATCACCGCGACCGGCGCGCTCGAGGGCACCTGGGAGATCGCGGTCGCCGGCAGCGTCGCGCAAGCGCTCGATGGCGTCGATGCGGTCCTCCTCGCCGTCGATGCCGGCGGGCATGCGGCGGTGATGGAGGCGGCGGCACCCTTCCTGCAGCCGGGCGTGCCCTTCATCATCGGCGCGGCGCATTCCATGAGCGCGGTCCGTCTGTCGGCTCTCGCGGCCGCGCGGGGCATCGTCCTGCCCGTCGTCTCCTGGAACACCACGGTCGGCACCGCCCACAAGACAGGTCCGGCAACGGTCGATATCCGCACCCTGCGCCCGCGCATCGAAGCGGCGGTAATGCCGACGCGCTTCACGCCGACGGCCGTCGAGGCATGCCAGATGCTGACCGGGGCGAGGATCGAGACGCGCGCCGACGCGCTCGCCATCGCATTGCTGTCAAACTCGAACCCGGTTTTTCATGTTCCGGTATGCCTGCTCAACGTCGCGCGGATCGAGCATGGCGAGGCCTGGGCGCCCTATGGACAGACGACCGGCTCGGTCGGCCGCCTCATGGAGGCGCTGGATGCCGAGCGCATCGCCATCGGCTTGGCGTATGGCGTGACGATCCACAGCGTGAACGAGCATTTCCACCGTTCATTCCGCACGCCGCTCGGTTCCATGGCGCAGATGAACGCGACGCTGCACGCCGCCGGCCGCGGACCCAGAGGGCCGCGCAGCACGGCGCATCGCTATCTGAGCCAGGACATTCCCTACGGATTGGTGTTCGCGTCCGAGGTGGGCCGTCTCGCCGGCATCGGCACGCCGGTCCACGATGCCACCATCACGCTCGCCTCTGCCGCTATCGGCCGCGATTTCCGCGCCGACAACAACCTGCTCGTCCATCTGCGGTTCGATGGCCTTTCAGTTGCAGATATCCTGCGGCGGGCTGCCGAAGGCTTTTTCGAACCGTGCGCCGACGCAACCGGGAGACATCCATGACCGTCTGGCAGAAGACCCACGCCTTTCTCGAAAGCGAAACGCGGGTCGCCACATTCTTCCGGGTCGCCTTGTCCATCGCGTTCGTGCTGGCGGTGTGGGAGGTGTTGACCGCCACCGTCGTCACCAACCGCCTGCTGCTGGTGCCGCCGGCCGAGGTGTTCGCGGCATTGATGCAGGAGGTACGCTCCGGCGCGGTATGGACGAATGGCTGGGCGACGATCCTCGCCGTCGGTGTGTCCTTCCCCATTGCCGTCCTCGTCGGCGTGGCGGGCGGGCTGATACTCTCCTCGAACCGCCTGCTATCGCTGACGGCGGGACCCATGCTGACGGCGCTCTACTCCGTGCCGATCGTCGCGCTTGCCCCGCTCGTGATCGCCTGGCTCGGCCTCGGCTTCGCCTCCAAATTCGTGCTGGTGGTGCTGATCGCCGTGTTCCCGGTGCTTGTGACGACCGAGGTGGGCCTGCGTTCGACCGACCGGGGGCTGATCGACGCCGCGCGCTCGTTCAACGCCAGCAAATGGCAGATCTTCACCACCGTGACGCTGCCCTTCGCCTTGCCCTTCGTCGTCAGCGGCATCCGGGTCGCCTGGGCGCGCGCGCTGGTCGGCATCGTGGTCGCGGAATTCTTCGGTTCCTTCGCCGGCTTCGGCTTTGCCATCCTCGCCGCCGGGCAGACCTTCGACACCGCGACGCTGCTCGCCTACGTCATTCTGCTCGGCGCGATGGGTCTCGTCGGCAGCCTCGTATTCGAGGCCATCGAGCACCGCATGGCACCCTGGAGGCACGAATGAACCTTCCGGCAAGCCAGTCAACGAGCGAGGGTTCCATGAACAGCAACGCGCCGGGCAACGATGCGGCCCTGAACATCGCCGGCATCAGCAAGACGTTCCTGCGCCCCGGCAAGCCGAGCGTGGAAGCCTTGCGCGACATCGACCTCACGGTGAAGGAAGGCGAGTTCCTCTCGATCGTCGGGGCGAGCGGCAGCGGCAAGTCGACCCTGCTGCGTATCGTCGACGGGCTGATGCCGGCGAGCGCCGGCAGGATCAGCGTCGGCGCAAGGACCGTCACGCGGCCCGGCCCCGACCGGGCCATGGTGTTCCAGAACGATTCGCTGCTGCCGTGGAAGACCGTGATCGAGAACGTCGCCTACGGGCTCGCCATCGGCGGCATGAAGCGGGCGGAGCGCGAGGCCATCGCCCGCCGCTTCATCGATCTCGCCGGCCTGAAGGGGTTCGAGCACCACTTCCCGCACCAGCTCTCCGGCGGCATGCGCCAGCGGGTGAACGTCGCGCGGGCGCTGGCGGTGAACCCGAAAATATTGCTGCTCGACGAGCCCTTCGCCTCGCTCGACGCCCAGACGCGCGAAATCATGCAGACCGAGCTGCTGAACATCTGGAGCGCCCAGAAGAAGACCGTCGTGCTGATCACGCACCAGATCGACGAGGCGGTGTTCCTGTCGGACAGGGTCGTGGTGTTCAGTGCGCGTCCCGGCCGGATTCGCGCCGATATCCCGATCCCGCTGCCCCGGCCCCGCGATCTGGAGGTGAAGCGAAGCATGGAGTTCGTCGGGCTGGTCGACGAGATCTGGCGGCTGATCGAACATGAAGTCAGGCTCGGCATGGAGTTGGCCTCCGACTGACGCGACGACGTCCGGCCCGCCGATTGCCGCTGGTCGGCACGAAGGAATGGCAGAAGCGCTGCGGGACGCATCGGTGCGTTACCGGTCTTCGCCGGTGACGTTCTCGTCCGGGCTGACTACGCGCGGGTCGGGCGCCGGATGTAAGCAACAAAACTTAACATCTCGAAACCCCGCTTCACATGGGATTGGCCACAAAGGGGATGGATAGTCGGTGCGAGAGGAAGATCGATGCGCAGCCCCGCCCCATTCGGATCCGGTGAGGTCCTGCTCTGCCTGCCGGACCAGAGAGCCTTGGCGATCCTGAGCCACGTGCTGACGTCGGCCGGCTTTTCGGTCACCAGCACCCGTGACGTGGTCGAACTGGAGGAAGCGCTCCCGCTCGGCGGCTATGTCGGCATCCTCACCGTCGCTGCCCTCATGGGTCCGATCACGGCACGGTCGGATCTGCCGCTGGTCGACATCTTCCCGTTCAGCCGCGGCTGGCTTGATTCCCAGGCGCGACCCGACCTCCTCGACGGGGAGGCGGTTCTGAAGCGCGTCCGCATCCTTCAGGAACATCGCTTGCGACGGCTGACGAGCGCCGCGTGATATGGGCTTAATGAGCCTCAACCGGGACGTCGGCCAGCGCGTCGCCGATGTCGCAAGTGCCGTCGATCCTACGGAGTGACCAGTCAATGATGGAGGCGGCAACAACGCCCGTTGAAGGCGCTCATCGCGTACCCGCATGCGTCCTCATCGTCGAGGATGATCGGGATATTGCGGCGATGCTCGTCGACCTTGTCACCGAGGCTGGGTTCTTCGCCTGCACCACTTTGTCCGGCCACGAGATGGATCGCTTGTTGAAGCGCCAGGCGTTCGATCTCATCGTCCTCGATGCGATGCTTCCCGGCGAGGACGGCTTCAGCATTTGCCGGCGACTGCGGGGTTCCGGGCCGATCCCCATCCTGATGCTCACGGCGTTGGGAGAGGATATCGATCGCGTGCTGGGCCTGGAGCTCGGTGCCGATGATTATGTCACGAAGCCCTTCAACTCCCGCGAGCTTCTGGCGCGAATCAAGGGACTTCTGAGGAGGGCCTCCTATGCCAGCCAGGCCGATGCGCGACATACGGTCATGACCTTCTCCGGCTGGCGGCTCGACCCCGTCGCCCGGAGCCTGCACGATCCCGATGGGGTCGAGATATCCATGACCACCGCCGAGTTCGATGTCCTGCTCGCCTTCTGCTCCAATCCCGGGCGGGTGATGACCCGTGAGCAGCTGCTTTCATTGACGCATGCCGGGACCGCCGGCCCGATCCAGCGCAGCATCGACGTCCATGTCAGCCGCGTCCGCCAGAAGATCGAGCCCAGCGCAAAGGAGCCGTCCTTGATCAAGACGGTTCGCCTGGGCGGCTATCTGTTCACCCCGACGGTCGACAAGGGATGATTCTCGGGCGCCTCGGCCTCGCCTCGATGCGCAAGCAGATCTTTCTGCTCGCCGTGCTGCCGATTTTCCTGCTCGCGACGTTTGCTGCCATACGGGCGTCGCTGCGGGAGACGGATCACCACCGCGTCGAATGGGCGAGTTACGTAGCAAGCAATATCCCGATCCTCGCCGAACAGATCCGCAACGCGACATCGCCCGAACAACTGGGCTCCGTGCTCAAGGCGGCGGCGCGAAGCGGTGTGGCGGCCGAACTGACGGAGCAGGGGCATGTCGACGAGTTCGACCTGAGATCGCGCTACATCGAAGAGCGCACGTTCAAGCAGCTCATCGCGAGATTGGTGGCCCTGAGCGAGGTTGGATCAGCGGACAGCGCGGCGGGTCAAGCTGCGTTGGCGGTGAGGATCGACGAAACCCGCTCGATCGTCGTCCGGCCGGAGATGCCGGCATTCTCATCGCGTCGAGACGGGCTGCTGTGGAGTCTGGGCATCACCTCTCTGGTGGTGCTCCCGGTGCTTCTTCTATCGTACTACCTCAGCTACCGCCTCACGCGGCCGCTGATTGATTTCGCGGCCGCCGCCCGCAGGATCAGCCTGGACGAGGAGTCGCAGGAGCCGTTCAGCGCCAGGGGCGCCCTGGAGATTCGTAGTCTCGGCGATTCCCTGAACGTCATGCGGGCCCGGATCAAGCGCATGATCGATCAGCGAACGAATCTGCTGCGATCGATCGGGCACGACCTGCGGACCCCGCTTACGCGGCTGCGGCTGCGGGCCGAGCGCTGCAGCGATGCGGAACTGCAGCGCTCGATGCTGCAGGACATCTCGGCGCTCACGGCGATGATCGACGAGAGCATGCGGTATTTGAGCAATAGGGAATCGGGGATGGAGCCGCCGCGCCGGGTCGATCTGTCGAGCCTGCTGCAGACGCTCTCCGCCGACTATGCCGATACCAATATCGCCGTATCCGTCGCCGGACCGCGACGCCTCGTCTGCAAATGCATGCCGCGCGCGCTCACGCGCGCCCTCTCCAACTTGATCGACAACGCATCGCGCTACGCAAGCCATATCGAGCTGGAGCTTTCTGAAGATGACAGCGGCGCTGTCGTAATCGACGTCCGCGACGACGGCCCCGGCCTCTCGGACGAACTCAAGAAACAGGCGCTCGAACCCTTCTTCAAGGCCGACACGGCGCGCACGCCCGGTCCGCGCAGCGGCGGAATCGGGCTTGGCCTGCCGATCGCCAACGGCATCGCGAAAGCGCATGGCGGCACGCTCGCCCTGCTCGACCGCAAGCCGCACGGCCTTGTCGCCCGCATCATCCTGCCGGCTGAGCTCAAAGAGCGGACCGCGAAGCCAACAGCGTAGCCGCCGTGCGGTTTCAGTGCAGATCCACAGCACGCGCGGGTATTCACGTAACATTTCTTAACATCAAAACAGCCACGAAAATATTTCGGCGCCTAGGCTGCACTCATCCAAAAGGGAGCTCTACAGCCCTTTTCAATGAGGAATGTCGCGTCGATGCGGAGCCGGATTTATTCAATGATTGCCATGAGCCTGATCCTGGCGGGGTGCCAGACCGCAGCTCCGAGCCATTATCAGGAACTGGCCTCGTCATCAGTGCTGCAGCCGAATTCGGGAGCGAACGCGAACCGCGTTCCATTCAACTATGCGGGCAACGTCAACTGGTCCGGCTATAGCAGCGCGATAGTGGAGCCGGTTGTCATCTATAGCGGCGCGGACAATCAGTTCGGCGATCTGTCGCAAGCGGACAGGAAAACACTCGCGGACTATATGTATGCGCAGTTCACGCAACAGCTGGCGACCCGCTTCACGCTGGCGAGCAAGCCGGCACCGCAGACCTTGCGCATCCGGCTGACATTGACGGGGGCGGCCAGGAACACTCCCGTCCTGGGCACCTTTTCACGCATCGACGTCGCCGGCCTCGTCTATAACGGCGTGCAGACGGCTCGCGACGGCGAGGGAAGCTTCACCGGATCCGTGATGTATGCGGTCGAGATCTACGACGCGCGTTCCAATCAGCTCCTCAGCGCCTTTGTCGGCAAGCAGTTCCCCAAGCCGTCCAATATCGGCGCGAGCATGGGGGACCTCGCCGCGGCGAAAGTCGGAATCGCCATGGGCGCCGAAGATCTCGTCGCGAGGCTCAAATAGCGTTCGTCCATTTCCGGGGGAACAGTGCGCATGTCGAGCGGAGCCGTGCGGCCAGGTGGATCGAGCTGCAGTGGCTTCTGGCAAGCGACTCCCGCTGCCCCGAACGAGTAGACCATCCGATAGCGGGGAAGTGGCGAACACTATCCCTCGCGCAAGGTTCCGTCGACCGACCTCAGAGGATGTGCCTGTTGCGCGGCACATGAAAGTGATCTGCCCGCGGGCAATCCTTCTGAGCATCGACGGAACCCGAGCTGCGGGCGTCCGCGTCATCCGCCCCCCATCGCGGCGCCCGCAGCTCACTCTTCCCGGCACATGGCTTCCATCACCCCATGGCACGATCTCGGGCGTATCGTCGACGAGCGCTGCCGCCGGTCGGCGCTTCACCAGCGGCTGTTTGTCCTGCAACGCGAATACCTTGTCGCCTCCGGCAATGCTGCGACCGCCACGAAGAAGGTGCAGGACCTGAGCATCGAGGAAGCGGCCGTCGCGGGAACGTGACAGCGCTTCCGCCCGATAGCCATGACGGCTTTCGCCTCCGTTTCCGGCCTACGGCCCCTCGTACCCGCCCTCGCATCATCGCGCTCGGAAACCGTTCGAGAGAGCGGCGGGGCGCGCCACGTACAACGCCCACCCGCCGCCTGCAACTCTCTCAGCCTTGGCCCTGGCTGCCACTCCTCTCGCCGTGGGCCCGATCGAGTCTCCAGCCTGGAGGACGGTCAGAAGCACCATGCCGAGACAGGACGTTGACGGCGCCGAAACATGGCAACCCAGGCCGTTTTCCATTAGGCTCGCCCGGTGCTCCGCGAGGGACAGGCGGTATGGGTTCAGCCTGCAGAACGATAGGTGCTTTGCGGCTTCGCTTGCCGGGGAGCAGGATAGGCCGTCCGACATCCGGTGCACCGAAGAGCGCTCACAGTCCGGCCGGCATTGGCCTAAGTCAGCTGTGGCCAGCCGTTGCCTTGCTGTTTCTGAGCGCCTTCGCGCTAAGTGGAACGATGCTTGCTGCGGATGAAGCTACGGAGCATGTCGCCATCGTCGCTCCTCCTTGGTACGGCGCCGGACAGACGATGGAACTGGTTGGCCGGGCAGGCGGAAGGGTCGTTGAAATGGGCAGCTTCGACAATATGGTGATCGCGATCCGCGACGAAGGAGCCGCGCAAACGACCTTTCTTGCGGCCCTGCATCGCGAAGGTGCCTGGCTGGCGCTCGATGCCGGCTCTCTACGAGGATGTGCTGTGCAATAAAGCGTATTTCCCACGCTGATAACTGGCGCGCCACCCGCCAAACATATAGCCCGACCAGCGCCCCAAGGCTCCTTCCGGGAAAACGCCATGATCGAAATCGACCGCTTGCGGGTTCGCTTCGGCTATCTGCTGCTCGTGCTGCTCTGGCTGCATGTGCCCGTAGCCATGGCCATCGCCCATGAAGTCGGGCGGGGGATGGTCGCTCCCGTGCTGATCGCGTCCGCACTGGCCGGGGCCTACACGCTCTCCTGGCTACGCTATGGCGCGGAGCCCGTGACCCGTTATGTCTCGGCGGTGGCGTTGATGGGCATGCCGTCATTGTTCGTGCTCCTGCTCGCCGGACACGGCTGGCAGATGGACCTGCACATGTATTTTTTCGCCTCGCTGGCCCTCATGATCGGCTGGTGCGACTGGCGAAGCATTCTCATGGCGGCTTTCGCGGTGGCGGTGCATCACCTTGCCCTGAACTACGTGTTTCCCGCCGCCATTTTCCCGACAGGGGAAGAGCTTTCGCGGGTGTGGTTGCATGCCGGCATCGTTGCATTTCAGACCGCAATCCTGGTCTGGATCTGCGAAATGCTCGTCAGCAGTTTCAATCGCGTCCAGACGATGAGCGAAGAGATCCTGCTCAGCAATGAAACGCTCGAGCAAAAGGTGGAGGACCGCACCCGCGAGGCGCAGTCGGCCAATGCTGCGAAGGGTCTCTTCCTGGCCAATATGAGCCACGAAATCCGCACGCCGATGAACGCCATCCTCGGCTTCACCCATTTGGCGCTGCGCGGCGAGCTTGCCCCCAAGCAGCGCGAATATCTCACCAAGATCAAGCAGGCCAGCACGGCATTGCTCGGCCTGATCAACGACATTCTCGATTTCTCGAAGATCGAAGCCGGCAAGCTGGTGCTCGAAAAGTCCAGCTTCGACATTCGCGAGGAACTGAAGGCCACGGTCGACATCGCGGCGCTCAAGGCAAGCGAGAAGGGCGTCGAGGTCAGCGTGGCCTTCGCCCCGAACGTGCCGGACATGGTGGCCGGGGATGCGCTCCGCCTCAACCAGATCATCCTCAATCTCGTCGGCAATGCGGTGAAGTTCACCGAGCGTGGAGCGGTGCGGGTCCGCGTTCGTCGCCTGCCCGACACCGCGCCTTCCGACGTCGTTCTGGAAATTGCGGTGCGCGATACCGGCATCGGCATGGATGCCGAGCAGCAGGCGCATCTTTTCCGCTCCTTCGCCCAGGCCGACAGTTCGACCACGCGCAAGTTCGGTGGCACCGGGCTCGGTCTCGCCATCACCAAGCAACTCGTCGAACTGATGGGCGGCTCGATCAGCGTGCAGAGCACGCAGGGGGCGGGCAGCGTCTTCACCGTTGTCGTGCGCCTCGAGGAAGGGTTCGCCCGGCCCGTCAAGGCACTCGTCCTCCCCACGAGCCTGCTTGGCCTTCGTGTGCTGATCGTCGACGACAATCCGGGGGCTCGGGAAATCCTGCACGCCATCTTCGCGAGCTGGTCGCTGGACGCCGATGTCGCAGCGTCTGCCCAGGAAGCACAGGCGGCGCTGGAAGAAGCCGCCACGCAGGGGACGCCCTACGATCTGCTGCTGGTGGACTGGAAGATGCCGACCATGAATGGGGTCGATCTGGTGCGCAATCTGGAGGGCAGCCCCAATCTCACCCAATTGCCCGTCGCGCTCATGGTCAGCGCCTATGCGCGCGAGGACGCGATGGCGGCGGCGCAGAACGCCGATATCGCCGCCTTTCTGGTCAAGCCGATCGATGCCGGCACGCTGCTGGACACGATCGTCGATCTGTTCAAGCCGAAGGGCGAAGCGGTGGCGCCTGCCGAGCCTGCCGGTTCCAACGAGCCCGGCCAGGTGCCGGTCGTATCCGCGGCGGTGCGCGGAGCACGGGTGCTCCTGGTCGAGGACAATGAGATCAACAGCGAGGTCGCCTTCGAGATTCTCACCGATAGCGGCCTACTGGTGGAGCTGGCGGGCAATGGCCGCATCGCGTGCGACATGGTGCTCAAGGAGGGGCGGCACTATCATGCCGTACTGATGGACGTGCAGATGCCGGAGATGGACGGTCTCGAAGCGACGCGATGCATTCGCCAGACCATCTCGTCCGCGCAATTGCCGATCATCGCCATGACCGCTCATGCTTATGAGCGCGAGCGCCAGGCCTGTCTCGCGGCCGGAATGGACGATCACATCGCCAAGCCTGTCGATCCGCAGCGCCTGATCGACACCGTCGACAGCTGGATAGGCCGGCGCCGCGACGGTGCTCGGGGAACGGGCGGTGCGCCGACGGAAGCGCAGCCGCAAGCGCCCGCCAGGGCGCCGGCGGAGGCGAGCCGCATATTGGCGACCGAACTGCCCGACACGCTGCCGCCGTTCGATATTGCGGCCGCCCTTGCCCGCGTGAATGGAAAGCGCCCGCTGCTGCTGAAGCTTGTGGTCGGCTTCGGCGAGAAATATGCGGACACGGCAGCGACACTGCGCGAGCAGATCGCCGCCGGGCAATTCGACGAGGCACGGCGGCTGGCGCATACGGTCAAGGGCGTGGCCGGCTCGCTTGAACTGCGTCATGTCCTCGAGGCTTCGCGCCAGTTGGAGGACGCTCTGGCTCACCGCGAGACGGACAAGCTGGATCCGCTGGTGGCGCGTTTCGACGAGGTCCTGCAACCCGCTCTGGCCGCCTCCAGGTCGCTGAGGCCTCACGACGAAACACGCCCGGCAAATATCTCGCCCTCGACCTCGGTCGCGATTTCGATCGACACGAATGCCCGAGAACTGCTTTCCACTCTGATGGTCCAGCTTGAACGCCGAAGCATGGGCGCGCGAAAAACCTTCGAGAAGTTGGAACGCAGCGTCGAAGGCGGCCACGCACTGCTGGAGCCGCTGAAGATGGCGGTCGCCCGCCTTGATTTCAGCGAGGCGCTGGTACTGGGGCGCCGGCTGACCGAACAGACGAAGAGTGAGGAGGGTCTATCTTGAACGAGCGCCAATCGGTGCTGATCGTCGACGACGAGGTCTCGAACATCGAAATCCTCTCGGCGGCGTTGGAGGACGACTACGATATCTATTTCGCGATATCTGGCGAGGAGGCACTCGGCATTGCTCGCACAAATCTCCCGGATCTGATCCTGCTCGACGTGCTGATGCCGGGCACTGACGGCTATGAGGTCTGCAGCATCCTAAAGGCCGATCCGTATATCGGCGATGTTCCCATCATCTTCACCACGGCGCTCGGCGATCGCGATGCGGAGCTTCGCGGGCTGGGCCTCGGCGCCATCGACTATATCACCAAGCCGATCAGTCCGGTTTCAGTGCGCGCGCGCGTGCGCAACCATCTCGACATGAAGCGTATGCGCGACCAACTCGCGGAGATGGCGGTGACCGACGCACTTACAGGCCTCGGTAATCGCCGTCGTCTGGAGGCTACTCTTGATCGGGAGACCCGGAGGCTGTCCTCCAGCTCGGCGTTGCTGTCGCTCATCTTCGTGGATATCGATTTCTTCAAGCGCTATAATGACTCGTACGGCCATACTGCCGGGGATCGCTGCCTGTCGATGGTGGCGGCGGCGCTGAAGCGGGCAATGAGCCGCACAATAGATGTTGCTGCCCGGTTCGGGGGCGAGGAGTTTGCCTGCGTGCTTCCTGAGTGCGGTCATGCCGAAGCGATGGAGGTCGCGCACCAGATCCATCAGCGCGTGCAGTTGCTCAATATTCCGCACGAATCATCGGAGGCCGCAGCTTTCGTGACTGTCAGCATCGGAGTCGCTACCGCGCCCTGCATCGTGGGCGCTTCCCCCGAGACATGGGTGCGCGCAGCGGACAAGCAGCTTTATCTCGCCAAATCTGCCGGAAGAAATCAGGTGATCGGGACGCAATTCAACGTGGAGATACAAGCGGACGCCGTCTCCAAGTTTTGAGGGGTGATCCGATTTTTGGCCGAAGTTTATTTCGAGAAGAGTGCTTAGGAAGATCCGCTGTTAAGCGGTTGGAAAGGTTAAGGGCACGGTCGCATGACCGAAGGCGTCCTGCAGCACCAATAACCCGCAGGATTCATGCTCTCCTGAGCGCGTCAGCGGAATCTTCGAGAATGCGGTCGGCCTTCGCAAGACGTTGCCGAATGTTCTCGACCATCTCGATATCCGCCGCCAGCCGCCGCCGTCGGCGCGACACCATCTCCCGCACCTTGTGTGGCGCCGGCCCGCCGCTGACGCTCCGCGCCACGACGTTGTCGTGCGGATCGAGCGCGCGGCGGACGACGTCGTCTTGCACCACGCAGGGAACGCCGAACAGGACCTGGCTTGCCCGTGTGATGTCCTGCGTGGTCAGCTCGGGGGCCGTGCGCCCGCTCCCCAGCGCGTCGCGCACCATCCATCCGACTATATTGTGCGCCTTGCGGAAGGACAGTCCGGTCTCCCGGACGATGACGTCGGCAAGTTCGGTTGCCGTGCCGAAGCCGACTTTGGCAGAGCGGAGCATCGCTTCAGGATTGGCGGCAAAGGTCTCGATCACGCCCTTGGCGACCACCAGGGCGAGCGTCGTCCGCTCGACCGCATCGATCGTCACGGCGTTAAGCGAGGTTACACCATCGTTTACATCGGCGAAATGCGTGTTCTTGCTGCAGGAAAGCACCGTGGTCAGCGCGCCCGTCACATAGGCCGCGGCGGCCTTGATGTATTCGAGCCCCTGCGGGTTCTTCTTCTGCGGCATGATGCTGCTGACGCTGGAGAAGGCGTCGCTCAGCTCGATGAACCCGTATTCGAGCGTGTTCCATTCCTGCAGGTCCGTTGCCAGACGCGACAGGCCGGTCATCAGGATCGCCAGCGCGGCCACCGCCTCATGTGCGTCGTCGCGCGAGGAAACGGCGTCGTAGGCGACCTCCATGAGGCGCGGAAAGCCGAGCAGATCGGCAGTATAATCGCGGTCGATCGGAAACGCCGTCGTGGTCAGCGCCCCGGCACCGAGCGGGCAGCGATTGCAGCGGTCGAGCGCGCCGGCAAGGCGCTCGGCATCGCGTTCCAGCACATCCGCATAAGCGAGGAAATAATAGCCGAGCGAGATCGGCTGGGCATGCTGGGTATGAGTATAGCCCGGCATTATGGTGTCGGCGTGCCCGGTCGCGAGCGACAGGCAGGCCTCGCGCAGCCCGGACAGCCCGTCCGCCAGAGCGAGCAGCCGGCGGCGCAGCACCATGCGCCAGGCGGTGATGTTGAGGTCGTTGCGACTGCGCGCCGTGTGCAGGCGTCCCCCGACATCGGGGCCGAGCCTTGAGACGATGTAGCGCTCCGAATAGGAGTAGAGATCCTCCTGCAGGTAATCGATATCGAGCACTTCCGGCCCGGCGGCCTGAAGTTCGGCCACCACCTCGAACGTGGCGGCGATATCCCGTCCGGAGACGATGCCCTGGCGCGCCAGCATCAGGCCATGCGCGAAATGAATGCGCATCTCCTCGGGAAAGAGATGTTTCGCGCCATACGCTATCGCTGGCTTGTAGTACGCCTCGACCAATGCCGTCGCGGGCGGCAGCGTCACACGCTCCCGAAGCGAGACTTTCTCGTCACTCATAAGTCTTCCTCACTTCCGCGCATCGGCGCGTCTACTGGTCGACGACCGAGCCGTCCACGCCGAGGCGGGTCTTCAATTCGCGGGGCCGGTAGGGAAATTTCTCGACGGCGTCCGGATGGAGCGACAGGCCGAGCCCCGGTGCGTCGCTGATCTCGAGAAAGCCGGCCCCGTCATGGCGCGGCGCCCCGCTCACCAGCGCATCGAAATCGGGACGCTGCTGCTGGTCGCTCCACGTATCGGCCGGGAACTCCTGCAGCACGAAGGTCGGCGCGATTGCCGCGATCTGCAGGCAGGCGACCGTCGAGACCACGCTCAAAGGATTATGCGGCACGACGCCGATATGCGACGCCTCCGCCAGCGCCGCGATCTTCCGCGCCCCCGATATGCCGCCGACCATGCACACGTCTGGCCGCACCAGTTGAACGGCCTGGCGCGCGATCAGCATCTGGAATTCCCACAGCGAGGTAAGGCGCTCGCCGGTGGCGATGGGTATGCCGACCTTGCCGGCGACATAGGCCATCTCGTCGAGATTGTCGGGCGTGACAGGGTCTTCCAGGAACAAGGGACGATAGGGCTCGATATCGCGACCGAACTGTACCGCCTCGTAGGGCGTCATGCGCCGGTGATGTCGGCCCGGCCCGGTCGCATCGTGGCGACTTTTGAGAACAAGGCCGCGCGGCCGCGCCGCTTCGACAGCCTTGCTTCAATGGAACTGAGCGAACTTGCCTCGAATATCCGCAAGTGCCTCGATCAAGCATGTGTATCGTGAGGGTGTCATGGCCATGGCAAATGAGAAATCACTCACGCTTCCTTCTCACCAGCGCGGGATTGGCGCGATGAGCGGCATGAAAAGATCCCTGGCGACGGGCAAGCGCGTTTTGGAGCCGCTTGGCTATTTCATTGTTCTGGTGGCGCTTTGGGAAGCTATTATTCGCTTCTTCGCCGTACCGCTCTATCTCTTTCCGGCTCCATCCGAGGTGTTCAAGGCGTTGTGGCTCGGCGTTTCGTCAGGCGTCTATCTGACGAATCTTGCCGTCACCATGACCGAGGTGATCGCAGGCTTTGCGCTCGGCGCGCTGGCAGGCCTCCTGCTCGGCATAGGCATCGTCACCATTCCTGTGCTCGAACGCATCCTCTACCCCTACGTGGTTGCTCTGCAGACGGTGCCCAAGGTCGCGATCGCGCCCCTCATGATCGTCTGGTTCGGCTTCGGCCTCCAGTCGAAGATCTTCATCGTGGCGATGAGTTGCATGTTCCCGGTGCTCATCAACACGATCGCCGGCATGCGCGCCACGGATTCCGACCGCATCTCCCTGGTTCGGGCGATGTGCGGCAGCGAGCTTCAGGTGCTGCGCTATATCCGCCTGCCGAGTGCTCTCCCCTATATTTTCGCGGGCCTCAACACCGCCATCGTCCTCGCCGTCATCAGCGCCATCGTCGGCGAGTTCGTCGGCGCGCGTGCCGGCATCGGGGTGCTGATCCTCCAGGCGAACTTCGCCCTGGATCTTGCCAGCGTGTTCGCACTGCTCGTCCTGCTCTCCTCGACGGGCGTCGCCCTCAATCTCGGCTTTCGCTATCTGGAAAGAAGGGTCTGCTTCTGGAGCGGCAAATCGACGAAGTGAACGCCATGCGGACGGCCTTCATCACCGGGGCGCGGATCGGGCTCGGCGAGGAATTCACGCGACAATATCGGGACGATGGCTGGCAGGTGATCGCCCCGACTCGGGCAGAGTTCGATGTCACGGACCGCAAATCCATCGATTCCTTCGTCAGGGATCTCGGCGGCGCGCCCATCGATCTATTGATCAACAATGCCGGCGTGCGGATGGTGGATCCATCCGCGTGCAAGCTCGGCGCCTTCACGCTGGAAGGCTGGCTGCCCACATTCGCCGTCAACACGGTAGGCCCTGCCTTGGTGACACAGGCATTGCTGTCGAACCTGATGCGAGGCGCCGGCAAGAAGATCGTCACCTTGTCGAGCCGCCTCGGCTCGATCGATGCCGGCAATGGCACCAATTCCGGCGGTGGTGGCAGCAGCTATTATGCCTATCGGGCGTCAAAGACCGCCGTGCATCAGGTCAACAAGTGCCTGAGCGTCGATCTCGGGCCGCTGGGCTTCGTCTGCGTGCTCTTGAATCCGGGGTGGGTACGGACCGGCATGGGCGGCGAACAAGCACGGCTCAGCCCGAGCGAAAGCGTTGCGAACATGAGAGCCGTTATCGAGCAGTTGCTCCCGGAGCAGAACGGCAAGTTCGTGGATTGCGACGGGACGATCCTTCCCTGGTAGCGCCAGATTTCGGGTGGCCGAAGGGGAAGCGGGATTTTTCTGGAGCTTTTTGGAGATGACCTGAGCCCCTGATCTTCCTCCAGGTTTGAGTAGAGCCCGTCGATCACGGAGAGCCGTTCGAAAGGCAGGAAGTACGCGGATGCACCCGAAGAAGACATTGCTGAGCCTATCTCACTCCTTCAGTTGGTTGAGCGTCGGCCCAGGGGCCGGCTAAAGAACAACCAAAAAACGCCATCGCCATCGTTCTCGGCGACAGATATCGTTTGCCCGACTCCGCTTCGGGGTTGCGGGGCGTATCATGAAAATTCGGTCGGTTGCACACGGCGTGTCGCGGGCGCGCGCGCGCAAATTCGTCGCTATTGGTTTCGGTATCGGCGGCTTTGCGCAGTTGGCACAGGCAGATCCCACCACCTATCAGACGCTGAACTTTGGCGAGAACGCGACGTTCCTCACCGGCATCCGGGGCGACAACATCGTCGGCAACTACACTATTCCCGGCACCACCGAGACCGGCGGCCTCTATTACAACATGACGACCCAAGAATGGTTGCCGTTCCCGGAGGCGACTGCGGACGGGGCGAATCTGCCCGGTGCCATCGGCTCCTCACCCTATGGCCCGAACTTCGGCACTCTCGACGGCATCCTGCGCGTCGTCGGCAGCTACCAGACCGAGGCGTCGGCGCCCTATGATCTCAGCTATCTCTATGACGGTGCCGCCGCGCCCGGGCAGCAGATCACGACCCTGACCTATCCCGGCCAGGACACGCTCTACACCATCGCCCACAGCACGTTCGGCAATCAGGTGGTCGGCAATTACGACACCCAGCTCGCGACCGGCAACGCCTTCATCTACGACATCAATACCGGCACCTACACCACCAACAACATCCCCGGCGCCATCAGCACCACCGCCTATGGCATCTATGGCGACAAGATCGCCGGCGGGTACGGAGAGGTGATGGTCGATGGCGTCCTCCATGCCGAGCACGGCTATATCTACGACCAGACCACCGACACCTATGTCACCTATGACCATCCCGGCGCGGTCGCCACGCATTTCGAGGGCATAACCGGCGCCGGCCGGTCCGGGGAATACAACCTCGTCGCCAACTGGGTTTCCGCCGACGGCGTCGTGCATCCGGCGGTGATGCATGTCGACGCCCTCGGCGTCGTGACCTGGTACGAAATCGAGATCCCCGGCGCGGTGGTGTCGTCCAACTCCGCCTATGGCGACAATGTCGTCGGCATCTATGTCGACGATACCGGCATCAACGGCTATCTCGCCACCATTCCGGGCCTCTACAACCCGATCCGCAACACTGGCGCGCTGACGTCAAGCGCCGTCAATGAAGCCGCCCTTTCCGGCCGCCAGGGCGACGACATCATCAACAGCGGCACCATCCAGGTCAGCGGCAATGGCGGCATCGGCATGCGCGGCGAGACTTACGGCGTGTTGACCAATTCTGGCACCATTACCGCGACCGGGATCGCCGGCGCGGCGGTGGAAATGCACGGCGAGTACGGCACCCTGCTGAACACCGGCACTTTGCAAACCGCTTATGTCGCCGACGCCCTGCGCACCGGTCTCGACGCCTTCGGAACCATGATCGTGAACACCGGCATCATCGACGGCCGGATCGCCGCGACGGCAGGGCTGGAAAAGCGGTTCGAGAACAGCGGCTGGCTCGGCGTCAGCGGCACGGGCGAGTCGGTCACCCACCTCTTCAGCGGCACCTTCGTGCAGACCTCGGTCGGCACCTTCGCCGTCCGGATGGCGGATGATGGCCGCAATGATGCGCTGTACGTGACCGGCACGGTGCGGCTCGACGGTGCGCTGGAGGCCAATTTCCAGACCACGAACTTCGCACAGAGCTATACGATCCTCGGCGCAACCCAGGGCATCACCGGCACGTTCGAAACGGCCACCGCGACCGACCTACCCGCGCTGTTCGAGGCGACCCTCGCCTATGACCCGACCACGGTGACCTTGAACCTTGCCGCCGATCTCGCCGGCCTGCCGAACATCACGCCGAACCAGCGCGCCGTCGGCGGCGCGATCGACGGCATCATCAACGCCACGACCGGCAACATGTTGACGACCCTGCCGGACGCGCTGAGCCCGCTCTACGACGTTTCCGCGGCCGATCTGCCCGGCGCGCTGAGCGCCCTGTCGGGCGAAGCCTATGCCAGCCAGCAGACGGTGCTGCTCGGCGACAGCCTTTACAGCCGGCAGGCCGTGCTCGATCGCCTGCGGCAGGGGGCCTATAGGGGCGTGGCCGGCCCGATGGCCTCCCTGGCCCAGGGCGGTCCGGCGCTCGCCTATGCTGCGCCCACCACACCCGCCGTACCGTTCCCGACCAAGGCGCCGGCGGCGGCGCTCGAGCCCGCCTTCAACGGCACGATCTGGGCGCAGGTCTATGGCGGCTGGAGCGACTATGACGGCGGCTCCAGCACCGCCAGCGTGGACGCCTCCATCGGTGGAATCGTGTCCGGCGCCGACATGAAGTTCGGCGATTGGCTGGTCGGCGCAGCGTTGGGCTATTCCCAGTCCAGCGCCGATTTCGACGCGCTGGCAAGTTCAAGCGATGTCGACAGCGTGCTCCTGGCGCTCTATGCCGGCACCAGCTCCGGCCCGTGGAACCTGCGCCTCGGCGCCAGCTACGCCTTCAACCAGATCGATGCCGAGCGCATGATCGCCTATTCCGGCTATGCCGAACAGGCGAATGCGGACTATGACGGCGGCACCGCGCAGGTGTTTGCGGAAGTCGGCTATGGCTTCGCCCTTCAGGCACTCGCTCTCGAGCCTTTTGCCGGCCTCGCCTATGTCCATGTAGATGCCGACAGCTTCACCGAGACCGGTGCCTCTGCCGGCCTGACGGGCTCCGCGAGCTCAATGGGTGTCGGCTATTCCACGCTGGGCCTGCGCGTGGCGACGACCATGGAGCTTTCCGGTGGCATGGCACTGGAGCCTCACGCGTCGCTCGCCTGGCAATATGCCTTTGGCGACATCACGCCCGAGACGCAGATGTCCTTCCTCAGCGTGCCGGGTTCGAACTTCACGGTCGCCGGCGTGCCGCTCGCCGAGAACACCGCCCTGGTCGAGGTCGGCGCGGATCTGCGCATCAGCGAACAGGCGCGGTTTGGCCTGTCCTACATCGGCCAGTTCGCCGACACCGTCACCGTGAACGCCGTGCAGGCAAATATGACGTGGCGCTTCTAGTCGATTGGCTCTGGAGCTCGGGACCTTCGGTTCCGGGCCGTGAGAATATCGGCTTTCAGAATACCCGCTGCGTCGCAGACCCGGCCAAGGGACACGCCCTTGGGGCTTGGCTTCGGCCCCGACAATGCGGCCGGTATTGAACGCAGGTGCATGAAGAAGCCGCGTGATTGCTGGGATGCATCCTCCCTGCAAAGAGCGGCACGTTTTCGGCTATCGTCACGAGTTCGAAGCATGAACAGGTAACCCCGCGCGAAAGCGCCAGGAGCGGATTTCGCTGACCTAACCAGAATCGAACCTTCAGCGCGGCAATTGGATCATGTTCTCTCTGATCGCAAATGCAGTGCAATTAGGACACTACGTATTGCCTGAGAATTGACGCGCTAGAGTTCAATCGAGATACCGATGCGGCAGGGTTTTGCCGATGGCTGGAAACAGGTCGTGCGTCGAGACCCGCCATTGTTTCGCAAGCTCTTCGAGACTGATCTCGGCATCCCCCGAACGACCGAGGAGGACGACCTCGTCGCCGACCTGAGCGTCCGGCATGTCCGTCAAGTCGACCCGCAGCAGCTCCGAATGAGATGGACCAAGCAGGGGTACCCGCTTTCCCTTTATCAGTGCCACGGCATTCTCCGACATGTGGCGGGGATAGCCATCGCTCCAGCCGAAAGGGATGAGCCCCAGTCGCATATTGGGCCGTCGGCGGAGAAACGGTGCCGGAAAGACGTCGTCGGTCTCCGCGAGTGAGCGCACCATGACGAGACGGCTTTTCAATGCCACCAGCGCGGGCCGCCAGGTCGCCTGCCGCTCCGCGGCCGACTGAAACGGCATGCCAACGACAAGGCGCCCCGGATCCACCGCGTTCAAATCGGCTTCCGGATGGCCCAGCACGATCGCCGAGCTCGACGCCATACGGATCGGAATGGAGAGGCCGGCCGCCTCGATCGCCGCCATGGCCCGCCTGATCCCCTCGAGCTGGGCAAGGGTGTAGGGCTCGTCGTCGAAACCGTAGCTCGTCATCGGATGACCATAAACCCCGGCCAGATGCAGATGACGGCTTCCGGCAATGGCCCGTGCGATGGCCGCCGCCTCATGCGGAAAGGCGCCGGCCCTGAAGCCGCCGCCGTCGATCTTCAGGAAGACCGGCAGACGATGGCGAGCGGCGCGGTCCCAGAGCATGACATCCTCCAGAGTGGAGAGAGTCGGCATCAGCTCCGCCTGTTCCAGGACAGGCGCGCTGTCGGGCAGGCAGGTCGGATAGAGCAGGATCGGCCGTTCGATGCCCGCTGCGCGGCAGGCAAGCGCGCTGTCGATATTGCCAAAGGCGAAGCCGTCGACCCCCTCCGCCTCGGCTCGCCGCGCCACCTCCACGGCACCGCAGCCGCTGGCATCGCCCTTCAGGCATACATAGATCGCGACACCCGGGCCGACCAGGCGGCGCAGCTGGCGCAGATTGTGGGACACGGCGCCGAGATCGATCTCGCACCATGTCGGGCGCAGGAAAGCAGGCATGGATGTGAATTCCCGGATTGAAGAACGTGCGCTCACAGCCGGTTTCCGGCGCGGTAGCGCTGCATGAAGCTGCGCAGGCGTTCGTGATTGGGCGCCTCGAAGATGGCGTCGGGCGTGCCCTTCTCGAGGAGGGCGCCCTCCGCCATGAAGGCGACCGCTGTCGACACCTCGCGGGCGAAAGCCATTTCGTGCGTCACGATCATCATAGTGATGCCGTCGGCGGCGAGGGAGACGATGACGTCCAGCACCTCGCCGACAAGCTCCGGGTCGAGGGCGGACGTCACCTCGTCTAGCAGAAGCAGGCGCGGCTGCATCGTCAGCGCCCGGGCGATGGCCACCCGTTGCTGTTGCCCGCCGGAAAGCTCGGATGGATAGCGGTTGCGCTTGTCGGCAAGGCCAACGCGCTCCAGCAGCGCCAGGGCGCGTTCCCGGACAGGGCCTTCCGCCTCTCCGCGTACCCGGCGCGGAGCCACGGTGAGGTTTTCGAGTATGTCGAGATGCGGGAACAGATTGTAATGCTGGAACACCATGCCGACCTGCGCCCGCAAGGCCGCGACCTCCCGGTCCGCCTTGCGGCGGCGCCGGCCGTCGGGCATCAGCTCGATGCCCACGCTCTCGCCTGCAATGGTGATGAGGCCGCGCTCATAGGTCTCGAGGTAGTTGACGCAGCGCAGCAGCGTCGTCTTGCCCGATCCGCTGGGGCCGATGAGCGACAGAACATCCCCGGCGGCAACGGTAAGGTTCACCTCCTTGAGGACCTCGACCGAGCCGAACGATTTGCCGACACGGTCGATGACGACCAGCGGCGCAGGGGCTTCCCGGAGAACAGGTTCAGACATAGCGCATCTTCTTTTCGACATGGCGCCCGATCTGCGAAATCGAGAAGCAGATCACGAAATAGAACGCGGCGACCGCGAGATAGGCGGGCAGGATTTCCATGGTTCGCTCGCCGATCTCGCGGCCGGCGGCGACGAGTTCCCAGCCGCCAATGGCCGAGACCAGCGATGTGTTCTTCACCGCTACCAGTGCAACGTTCAGGAAGGGCGGGATGCTCAGGCGTCGCGCCTGCGGCAGGACCACGATGGTGAAAAGCTGGACCCGCCGCATGCCCAGAGCCCGGCCGGCATCCCACTGCGTCCTGGGAACGGCCGCCAGGGCCGCTCGGAACACCTCCGCGGCATAGGCGGCGAAATACAGGCCGCCGACCAGCACGACGACGATCCAGAGCGGCAGGTCGATTCCGAGATAAGGCAGGCTGAAATAGCTGCCGATCAGAAGAACGAGGAGCGGCACGCCCCGCACCGTCAGGCCGTAGGCCGCAACGAGCAGGCGCAGGGGCTTCCAGCCATAAAGCCGCAGCACCGCCAGTAGCATGCCCGCAACGGTGGCGACGGCGATCATCCCGAAAGACAGGCCGACCGTCACGAGCGCACCCTGCGCGAGATACGGCCCGGACGACATGAGCATGGCGGCGGTCATTGCGAGGCCCTCACCGGATAGCGCCATTCGGCGAGCTTCAGGAGACCGGCGACGGTGGCGCTGACGGCGAGGTAGATGATGGCGACGGTAGCGAAGGTCTCGTAGGGCGCCGCGCTGCGATCCAGCAGCAGCTTGCCCGCCTGGGTGAGCTCGGCGACCGCGATGGTCGAGGCGACGGAGGTGTCCTTGATGATGATGATGAACTGGTTGCCGAGCGGCGGCAGCACGCGGCGAAGCGCCTGCGGCAGGAGGATGACCCTGAGCGCCATGCCGGGCATCATGCCCAGCGCCAGCGCCGCTTCCCGCTGCCGCGGATGGATTGATTCCAGACCCGCACGGTAGATCTCGCCAATATAGGCGCTGTTCTGGAGCGACATCGCCAGCACGGCGGAGGCAAACGCCGTCATGTGCACCCCGAGCGTCGGCAGGCCGAAATACAGCACGAAGATCTGGACGAGGATGGGCGTGTTGCGCATGACCTCGACGAATGCGGTGCCGAGCCACCGCAGGAGCGCAAGGCGGCTCATTCTCAGGCCGGCGACCACGGCGCCGCCTGCCGTGGCGCCGAGCAGGGCGCCGATGGCGAGGGCGACGGTCATCGCCGCCCCGTCCATCAGCAATGGCGCGTTGTTCTTGATGAAAGCGAGGTCCATGGGCTGACGCTCTCGGGCCCGTCAGTTCTGGTTGAACGGCCGCTGAGGCGGCGGCTCCTTGCCGAACCAGGTCTTGTAGAGAGCGGCATATTCGCCGTAGCGCGAGCCGTTGACATATTCGCGCACGATGGTGTCGAGCGCGAGCCACAGCTGGAAGTCGCCGGGCTTCATGAAGATGGCGTTGTTGTTGATCGTCCCGAGGGAGCCGTCGAGCACGATGAAATCACCGCCGTTGTGGCCGACGAAGAAGTTGGCCGCCGCCGAATCCGCCTGCCAGGCGGTGGAGCGGCCACTCTTCAGCGCCAGTGCGGCTGCGCTGTCGGTGTCGAAGAAGATGGCCTTGGCCTTCGGGGCGTATTTCTTCGCGCGATCCACCATGGCCGCGCTGTTGGTGGAGCCGAGCACGACGTTCTCGCTGTCGAGATCCGCCAGCGCCTTGATCGGCGAGCCCTTGGGCACCACGACGAGCGTGCTGGAATCGATATAGGGGCGGGTGAAGGCGAGGCGCACCGCGCGGTCGGGATAGATGGTGGCGGTGGAAATGCCGAAATCCGCCTTGCCGGAGAGCACCGCCGGGAAACGGCCGTCGACGGTGGTGGTCATCAGCTCGATCTTGTCGGGATCGCCGACCAGCGCCTTGGCCATCAGCCGGGCGAACTCGACCTCGAAGCCGGTGAGCTTGCCATTCTCGTCGATGAAGCCGTTCGGACGGGCCGTCGAGGAGACGGCGACGATCACCTTATCGCGCTTGACGATGGTTTCGAGCCGCGATTCCTCAGCGGAGGCACCCGCGAAACCGAGACCCAATGCCAGGGCGAACAGGCCGCCGGCGAAAGAAGACATGCGGTGAAACATGAGTTTTCCCTCTGGTTATGCGAGAAGGAGACCATGTTGCAGCGCAAATGAAAAACGAATAATCCCGTCACTAAGCATCGCAATCTCCGATGCTCGACTGATGCGACCCACGAATGAGCGAGGGCACGATGCTGCGCGAAATCGAGACCTTCCTGGCAGCTGTCCGCTACGGCACCTTTACCGAGGCCGGCGAGCGCATCGGCCTGACGCAATCGGCCGTCAGCGAGCAAATCCGCCGGCTCGAGGACTTTGTCGGCTATCGTCTGTTCTTCCGGACAGGCCGATCCGCGACGTTGAACGCCGAAGGCCAGGATCTCGTGCCGCTGGCGGATCAGGTGGTGTCGCTCGTCGCCGAGATGCGACGTCGACATGCCGTGTCGGAAATCCGCACGACCTTGCGCGTGGGCACCATCGCCTCGCTCCACAGCGGTCTCATCGCGCGCACCATGCTGGCGTTCCATCGGATCTTTCCCAAGGTCACGCTGCGTTCCATGCGCGGCGAAGATGATCTCCTTGGCCAGGTCGAGCGCGAGGAACTGGATCTCGCCGTCATGATCCAGCCTTCGGGCGAACTGCCGGGCAATGTCGTGTGGCACCACCTTCTCGCGAAGCCGTTCGTGCTCATCGCGCCTGCGGCCGTTGATGTCGCTGACTGGCGCGAGGCGATGATCGGGCAGCCTCTGCTGCGTTATGACCGCTCGACCGTCAGCGGCCGCAAGATCGACGCCTTCCTGGAACGGACGGGCACTGTCGTCGCCGACAACATCTGGATCAACTATCTGGACACGATGATCGCGCTCGTCAGCGAGGGCATGGGCGTTGCGCTGATCCCCCATTCCGATCTGGGCGCGGCCTCGAACCGCATCCGCACCTTTCCTCTCGGCGAGGACACGTTCCATCGCCATATCGGCGCCTTCACCCGGCGCAGCGGCTTCTCGCGGGAGACCGACGCCTTCCTAGCCCTGTTGCGGGAGGAAGCGGACCGGGAGGTCGGCGCGCTGCGGTGACGTCGCTCAGGGCAGGGGTGCGGCAGGGGCGGCGAAGCAGCGCGCCAACTCGTCGGCGAGGAATTGCTGCCGCTCGTTCAGCTTGTAGCCGCGCCGCCAGAACACGACGTAATGATAGACCGCGCTCGGCTCGAACGGGCGCATGATCAGGCCGAAGCGCCCATATTCGCGGGCGATGACCTCGTTGGTGATCGAGATCCCGATGCCGGCGGCGACAAAGCCCGCATCGTGGCCCGTCGCGTCGAACTCCACCGCGATGTTCGGCTCGATGCCCATGTAGCGCAGGGCGTTGATGTTCATCTGATGCGCCGAGAACTGCGGGTCGATGTCGATGAGCGCCTCGTCGGCCAGATCCTCGGCGACCACCAGATCCTTCTGCTCGAAGCGGTGTCCGGGATAGAGCAGGCAGACATTGCGCGCGGTCGCGACCGGCCGCCACTCGAAGACGTTGCCGTCGAGCGGCAGGCGGGAGACGCCGAGATCGGCACGACCGTTGAGAACATGCTCCGCGGTCTGCTGGTAGCTGCCGGAATGCAGATGGACGGAGCAGCCGGGATGATGCGTGCGCAGGGTGCGCAGAGCGCGCGGCAGCAGGTCGAGACAGAAGATGCCGGGCGCTGCGAGCCCCACCGTGGCGGGCTCCTCACCCTTCAGCGCGGCGATCGACTTGCCGACCTTGTCGAGGCTGGCAAAGGCGACCTCGATGTCGCGTAGCAGCTCCCAGGCCTGATGTGTCGGCACCAGCCGGTTCTTCTCACGCAGGAAGAGCGGGAGGCCAAGCGCGGTTTCCAGCTGCTTGATCTGCTGGCTGACGGCCGGCTGGCTCACCTTCAGCAGCCGGGCGGCATAGCGGGCCGATCCGGTCCGCAGGACTTCCCGCAGGATCTGGAGCTGGCGCAGTTTGACGTCGGCGCTGGGCTGGTCAGGCACGGTGTCTACTTTCGCAAGGGCGGTTGGAAAGCATAATCCAGGCTTATCCAGAAAGGGCAAGAAAGCCGCGGCAACTACCCGAGGATGCAGCTCGATGCAGCATTCACGGGTAAGGCGCCGCGCCGGGCGAGGGATATAGGATAAGCCTGGCTTATCGAAATTATTCTCAGCTTATAAATTGACGCATCCCTAGGCAGGGTTGTTTTCTGACCACCGCCGGCCGCTCCCGTACCCAGGCCGGATGGAACATGTAGATGCCGATCGACACCAATTCCACTGGCGGGCATCCCGATAGGACGGGTGTCATTCCCGCATTGCGCGCCGAGAATGTGCACAAGACACTGGGCACCCATCCGGTCCTGCGTGGGGTCAGCCTCGCGGCCTACCCCCATGAAGTGGTTTCCGTGCTCGGCGCCAGCGGCTCGGGCAAGAGCACCTTGCTGCGTTGCCTCAACCTGCTCGAGGTGCCGGATCGCGGCGACATCTGGTTCCGGGACGAGAAGCTCCGCATTCATCCGCCTGCCGGGCGCAACGGTCCGCGCATCGGCGATGCACGCCAGGCGCGACGCGTACGCGCTTCGCTCGGCATGGTGTTCCAGAGCTTCAATCTCTGGCCGCACAAGACCGCCCTGGAGAACGTCATGGAAGGGCCGGTCCATGTGCGCGGCCTCACGCGACGGGCGGCTGTCGAGCGTGCGGAGCACTATCTGCGCAAGGTGGGGCTGATCGAGCGGTGCGGCCATTACCCGCGTCACCTGTCCGGCGGCCAGCAGCAAAGGGTCGCCATTGCCCGCGCGCTCGCCATGGAACCGGAGGCGCTGCTGTTCGACGAGCCGACCTCGGCACTTGATCCGGAGCTGACCGGCGAGGTGCTGCGCACGATCCGAAATCTCGCCGAGGAGGGGCGGACCATGATCCTCGTGACGCACGAACTGTCTTTCGCACGCGAGGTCTCCAGCCGCGTCGCCTTCATGCAGGGTGGGCGGATCGAAGAAGAGGGCCCGCCCGAGGAGGTGCTGTCACGTCCGGCTTCCCCGGGGCTGCGCCGCTTTCTCGATCCGGTCTGTTGACATGGCGTTCGTCATGGAAGGTTTTCAGGAACAGTTCCTGCGTGGGCTGGAAACGACGGTGTTGGTGGCAGCCGTCAGCGGCGCATTCGGCATGCTGGTGGGGCTCGCCGGAGCCGCGGCAAAACTGTCGCGCTTCCGGGCGTTGCGAGCGCTCGCGGATGCCTACACCACCATCGTGCGCGGCGTGCCGGAACTGCTGGTCATTCTTCTCGTCTATTTCGGCGGCACCGCCGCGCTAAGCGCGCTTCTTGGCTCCTATATCGAGGTCAGCGCGCTATGGGCCGGCATCTTCAGCCTGACGGTGGTGTTCGGCGCCTATGCCACAGAGGTCTTCCGCGGCGCGATCCAGGCCATTCCGCGCGGGCAGACTGAGGCTGCGCTGTCCATCGGGCTGGCGCCCTGGCAGGCGTGGCTGCTGGTGATCCTGCCCCAGATGGCGCGGATCGCGCTTCCCGCCCTCTGCAATCTCTGGATCTCGCTGCTCAAGGACACGTCGCTGGTCTCGATTGTCGGCCTCTCCGACATCATGCGCATCGCCTTTGTCGGCGCCGGGTCGATGCGCGATCCCCTGACCTTCTACCTCGCCGCCTCGGCACTCTACCTGATGCTCACCAGCGTCTCGCTACTGACGTTCCGCCTTGTCGAGCGCCGCATGCTCGCCCCGGTATATTGAGGGCTGCCCTATGGATATCGCACTCATCATAGAGAGCATCGTGACGCTGCTGGGTGGTGTCGTGCTGACGCTGGAGTTGACCGTCCTGTCGCTCGTCATCGGCTTCGCGGTGTCCGTGCCGCTGGCCTTCATGCGGGCCTCGCGCTCAAAATGGCTTTCGTTGCCGGTGCTCGCCTACACCTATGTCTTCCGTGGCACGCCGCTGCTGGTGCAGCTGTTTCTCATCTATTACGGGCTCAGCCAGCTCGCTTTCGTGCGCGAGAGCTTCCTGTGGCTGTTCTTCCGCGACCCGTTCTACTGCGCGCTGCTCGCCTTCTCGCTCAATAGTGCCGCCTACACGATCGAGGTGTTCCGGGGCGGCATCCAGGCCGTGCCGCCGGGCATGGTCGAAGCGGCCCAGGCGATCGGCCTGTCACCCACCAAGATCCGCCTGAGGATCGTGTTCCCGCTCGCCTTCCGTACGGTGCTGCCGTCCTACGCCAACGAGGTGGTCGGCATGATCAAGGCGAGCTCCCTCGCCAGTACGGTGACCCTGCTGGAGATCACCGGGCTGGCACGCAAGCTGGTATCGGAGACCTTTGCTCCCTACGAGGTCTTCATCGCGGCCGGGGCGATCTATCTCGGCCTGACCTTCCTCGCCTCACGGCTGTTTAACCTGATCGAACTTCATCTCTCCGGAGCGCCCCCCGACAAGGAACGCCGGCCGTGGCTCCTGAGGGTCCGGCAGGCGCTCTGAGAGACGAAGCCGTCACCGCGTCAATCCCCTCGACACGAACCGCTGTCACCGGCGGCCGGATTCGCATGTCCTTTCCAGAGGAGAAACTCATGAAAAATGTCATTCTTGCCCTTACCCTGGCCGCAACGATCGGGATGGCGCCGGCCCTGGCGCAGGATTCTCTCAAGGTCACCATCGCGACCGAGGGGTCCTCCCCGCCCTGGAACTCGACCGACGCGACCGGCAAGCTCATCGGCTTCGACGTCGACCTCGGCAATGAGCTGTGCCGCCGCATGGGCGCGACATGCACCTTCGTCGCGCAGGACTGGGACGGCATCATTCCCGCCCTCACGGTCGGCAAGTACGACGCCATCATGGCGGCGATGTCGATCACCGAGAGGCGCAAGAAGTCGATCGACTTCTCGTTGCCTTATGCGGTGGGCTTCAACCAGATCGTCATGCGCAAGGGCCTCGGCCTGCCGCCGACCGATGCCAAGGCGAAACTGAACCTCACCCACATCGATGTTCCAAAGCAGGCGACGCTCGACACGTTGCGCACCGCCCTCAGCGGACGGACGCTGGGCGTGCTGCGCTCGTCCAATTCCGAAGTCGTGATGAACGAGCTGTTCGGCAAGGTCGCGACCATCCGCAGCTATGACACCAACGAGAACATGACCATGGATCTGGCGGCCGGCCGGATCGACGGCACGCTGGCGGACTATTTCGTCCTCAAGACCTTCCTTGAAAGCAAGGATGGCGGCGTGGCCGAGTTCTACGGCCCCATGCTCAATGGCGGTACCTGGGGGCCGGGCGCGGGCATCGGCATTCGCAAGACGGACTCGCAGCTGAAAGCGGCCTTCGATAAGGCGATCGAGAGCGCCAATCAGGACGGCACCATCAAGGTCCTGACCGAGAAGTGGTTCGGCATGGACATGTCACCACCCAAGTGACCCTCCGGAAAGTCGCGGCGATGCGCCTTGCGCATTGTCGCGGCCCTCTCTGTCTTGATCTCTCGAAAGAACCTCAGCCATGTCCAAGCCGTTCACCCTTGCCGTGACAGGCCAGTCCCTCATCCATCACGATGTCCGTAACGTCGTCGAGCCTGGCTTCGCCCCCGTGGTCGAAACCCTCCGGCGTGCCGATGTCGCGTTCACCAATTTCGAGGGCTGCATCTCTGGCCGCCATGGTGGCTGGCCGCTCAAGGGCTTCTATTTCGGGTCGTCGGGGTCGGAGATGCTCGATGCCCTGAAAGCCATAGGCTTCAACACGCTGTCCCTGTCTAACAATCACGCCTTCGATCTTGGACCTTCCGGCATCCTGTCGACGCTGGAGGAGGTGCGCTCCCGCGATTTTCTCCACGCGGGCATCGGCATCGACCGGGCCGACGCGTTGCGCCCGGGCCTGGCGCAGCTTGGTGGTCGGCAGGTCGCGCTGGTTGCCATGGATGCCGGGCCCGGTCCAGATACAATGTATGCCGGCGATGCAGGGGAGGATCGCCCTTCGCGCCCCGGCGTCAACCGGCTCGACGTGAAGCGGATCTTCGAGGTCGAGACCTCCCGGTTCGAGGACCTGCAGGAGATTCAGCACCTCTTCGAGAGTTCGCCGCTCGAGCGGGCCAATTACGCGCAGCCCCATGATCGCCCACGCGTTGCCGCGAACGAAATCGACTTCTGGGGTACCATCTTCCGCGAGGCCGCCGCGCCATGCCGCCGCATCGTCGTGGATGAGCAGAGCGCCCAGGCCCAGCTCGACGCCATCCGCCATGCGGCGTCCGTGGGCGCCTTCGTCATCGCCTATCTGCATCAGCATCATTGGGAGCCCAACTGGCAGAACGTGCCATCCTGGGTCGCCGACTTCGCGCATCGCTGCGTCGATGCGGGGGCGGGCGCCTTCATCGGGCACGGTGCCCCCGTGCTCCAGGCCATCGAGATCTACAAGGGCGCGCCGCTGTTCTACGGTCTCGGCAACTTCCTGTTTCACCTGAAGGAGGGGCAGAGCGAGTGGAGCCCGCCCGAGGTATGGAAGAGCGTCGTTGCCACCTGCCACTTCGACGGCGAGGGGCGGCTTGGTTCCATCGATCTCCTCCCCGTCGTGCTCGGGGGCGAACGCCGTCTCGGGAGCGATGATTATCACAGCCGGTGGCTACCGATCGCGGCGCGCGGCGATCTTGGCCGCTCGATTCTCAACGATCTTCGGCTGAGGTCATCGCTTTATGGTACAATTATCGATGTCGAGAGCAGGCGGATCACAGCATCATCGTGCCCCATCCTGGCGTCTACGACATCACCCTCTACCAGTAGCGCTCGCATCGCCACATGAGGCGAATGCGTAAGAGTTATTCGCCATTGTGGCGTCGAGGCTTCCTCCGGGACATTCGCGAAAGCGGACACTGCTCCGGTGCCTGTAAGCGGACCTAACACGGCACTTGGGTTTCCCGAGATCCGCTGAAAGCGATCGTTTATTGCCGAGGGAAGGCCTGATGGTGCTCGGCGCTTTGTCTCGGCTCACGCCAGCACTCTAACGGCGCGCCTGCCCGGCATAGCCGAGGATCGCGCGCACTTCGGGTAGCATGTAGTAGGCGCCTGCGATCAGCTGCAGCAAAGCTTGCAGCGCGATCGGATCGTCCTTCTCGATCTCTCGGACAAAGTCCTCGGCATGGCGGTCGCGCGCCCGTGCGACGAGTACGCGTACCGTAGGCAGAAGGTCCGGTCGCGAGGCCAGCGCCCGATCGATGGGCGCATCGCACAAGGCGACCTCGGAGGCGGATGGCATATCTCCCGAACGCGGCACCAGGACATCGGCGAGCCGTGCCAGCACCCTTCGCTCGTCGGGCATCAGTACGTGCGACGTCGCCTTCATCGGGGCTGCCCCCGTGTGGCGATCAGGTATTCCACCGCGCGCAGGGCGAGGGCGGCGATCGTCGCCGCCGGATTGGCGCAGGATCCGGTGACAAGGATGCTGCCATCCACGATGTGCAGTCCCGGTACGTCGTGCGAGGCGCCGAAGCGGTCAACCACCGAGGTCGCCGGGTCGTCCCCCATCCGGCACGTCCCGAGCGGATGCCATCCATAGTTCGGCAGCAGCGGCACGGAGAGCGTGCGGCTTGCTCCCGACGCCTGCAGCGACTCCTCCGCCCGAGCAAGGTTGAAGGCAAGCATTGCCCGGGAATTTTCCGACAGCCTGTAGCGAAGGATCGGGATTGGATTCCCGTCGATATCGAGCTTCGCGGGATCGATATCGACCCGGTTTGCTTCCTCAGGCAGATCTTCACAGATGATGCCCCAGACACCGCTTCGGCCGAGCCAGGCGTCGACGTGCCGGTGCAGCGCTTCGCCCCACAGCGATTCGTTCGGCCAGGGGAACAGGGCGGCGCCGAGCGGTCCGCCGGAGGGACCGAGGTTCCACTTCGCTCCCCGGACGAAGCCGGCATCGGCGCGGGTCGCGGCGAATTCCAGCGAATAGACCGTCTGGCCCCAGTGCCCCTGCCAGCTTTCCAGGGGCTCGTCGAAAAGCCCTACGGCCCGGCTGAACGGGTGCAGCATCAGCCGTTTGCCAACCAGCCCGGAACTGTTGGCGAGACCGTTCGGGAACAGGGCAGAGCGGGAGGCCAGCAGCAGCCGGGCGGTTCCGATGGCGTTGCCGGCGAGTATGACCGTACGGGCGCGCGCCTTGCGCTCGACACCGTCCGCGCCCTTGAACACGGCGCCGTCCGCCCGTCCGTGCGCGTCGAGCGTCACGCGGGCGACGCGCACGCCGGTGACCAGCCGGGCGCCGCGCGCCTCGGCGACGGGCCAGTGGGTGATGTCGACGCTGGTCTTGGCCCCGACGGGGCAGCCCTGCCCGCACACGCCAAGCTGAACGCAGGGCTGGCGCCCCTGATAGGGTCGGCTGGTGATGGCATTCGAGCCGGGCCAGCAGTGCCAGCCAAGCTTCACATGTCCCTCCATGACCTTGCGGCCGATGGGAGACAGCGGCAGCGCTTCCATCGGATAGTCGGGCTGGGGTGGCATCGCCGGATCGCCGTTGCGGCCGGACACGCCGAAATCGACGTCGATCCGGTCGTAGAAGGGCGCAAGCTCCTCGTAGGAAAGCGGCCAGTCGTCGCCGACACCGTCGGTCGAATAGGTGCGAAAGTCGGATGGCATGAAGCGCATCCATTGCGCGCCGTAGAGCACGGTGCCGCCACCGACGCCATTGTACATCATCGGCTTGATGTCGGAGCGGCCGTCGTCGATGAGATAATCGCCGGGGCCGCGGCGAATATTCGGGCTCGCGCTCCACGGGCCGAAGGACGTCAATTCCCAGTCGTCCTGCTCGCCCCTGTAGGCGGCAGGATCGGGTCGTGGTCCCTGCTCAAGGCACAGGACGTCCACGCCGGCTTCCGCCAGTCGCCGGGCGACCACGCCTCCCGAGAGCCCGGCACCGACGATCAGCACCTCGGCGGTGAGAGCGTCGCGGTCGAGCGGATCAGCGTTCACGCCACTTCCTCATCGACGCCTTCATTGCCGATCATGCTCAGGAACCGGCGCGTGCGCTCCTTCCCGGGCTTGTCGAGCACGTCGGCGGGCACTCCTTCCTCGACGATGCTGCCTTCATCGAAGAATACCACGCGGTCAGCCACCTCGCGCGCGAAGCGGATCTCGTGGGTGACGATGATCATGGTCATGCCGGCCTCGGCGAGGGCGCGCATCACGTTCAACACCTCGCCGACCAGTTCGGGATCGAGCGCGGATGTCGGCTCGTCGAACAGCATGAGGCGTGGCTTGACCGCGAGCGCGCGAGCAATGGCGACACGTTGCTGCTGGCCGCCTGACAGATGCTGCGGCAGATGGTCGGCGTGACTGGACAGTCCGACCGCCGCAAGGAGCCGGCGCGCCAGCGCCTCCGCCTCGGCGCGCGGCACGCCATGGACCCGGACCGGCGCTTCCATGATGTTTTCGAGCGCCGTCAGATTGGCGAACAGGTTGAACGACTGGAACACCATGCTGACGCCGACCTCCGCGCGCGCCCTGGCGCGGCCGGAAGTTGGCCTGAGCCGGCCGTTCTCCTTCACATAGCCGACATAGCGGCCGCCGACGCGGATCTCGCCCTGGTCCATGGATTCGAGATGGTTGACGAGGCGCAAGAGCGTCGACTTGCCCGATCCGCTAGGCCCGATCACCGCGACGACCTCACCGGGCTTCACGTTGAAGCTGATGCCCTTGAGCACATCGCGCTCGCCATAGGCCTTCCAGACATTGGCGCATTGCAGGAACGGCTCGTCCGACGCCGCGGGGGACGCCACCGGAATGAGCTCGCGCACCGCCTCGACGCGCGAGGCTTTCGTCGCGCGGGCCGGCGTGGCGGCAGGGGCGGGACTGGCCGTTCTGCGCCCCAAGCCCAGCAATCCGCGCCCGCCGGCCTGCTGGCGCCGTTCCGGGTCGAGCGAGCGCTCGAGCAGCATCTGGGCGATGGAGATGATGCTGGTGAGCAGCAGATAGATGAGCCCGGCGCCGGCGAAGACGGTGAAGAACTTGAAATTCTCGCCGACGATCTGCTGGGCGCGGAAGGTCAGTTCGTTGACGAAGATGACGGAGGCCACCGACGTCATCTTCAGCATGCCGATCGTGTCGTTGGCGAGCGCCGGAAGGATGGCGCGCATGGCCTGCGGCAGCACGATGCGTCGCAAGGTCAGCATGGGACCCATGCCGAGCGAGGAAGCCGCCACCGCCTGCTGCGGGTTGACCGACAGGATGCCGCCGCGAATGATTTCCGCCGAGAAGGCGGCCTGATTGAGCGAGAAGCCGATGACGGCCGTGGTGAAGCTGTCGAATTTGAGCCCGATCAGTGGCAGCGCATCGAAGATGAACACCAGTTGCAGGAGCAGCGGCGTTCCGCGCATGACCCAGATATAGACCCAGGCAATACCGCTGATCAGACGGTATTCGCTTATGCGCATCAGGGCGAGAACGAGACCGAAGGCAAGCCCGATCACCATCGACACGACGGTGATCTGGAGGGCGAGAACAGCGCCAGCCCAAAGGAAATCGGATGTGAAATAGCTGAGGACTTCGGTCGCCCACTCCATCGGATCACTCCCAGGAGAAACATGAAAGCGCACCGCGAACCGGCGACCTCGGGGAGGCCGCCGGGCGATCGCGCGTAGGGATCCGCTCTGGCCGATCAGTTGGTCTTGAGTTCGGCCGGAAGTTCAAGGGCGGGATCGACGCCGTACTTCTTGAACACTTCCTGCTGGCCGCCGGAGGCCTGCACCGCCTTCAGTCCGTCAAGCAGCGCCTGCGCGAGCGCGGCGTTTCCCTTCTTCACCGCGGTGCCGATCTGGAAACCGCTGATGATGCCGTAGGCGCGCTCATAGACCGTCGGGTTGTCGGCAACCGTGCGGTCGACGAGCGCGAGGTCGGTCAACATGATGTCGGCCCGGTTGTTGGCGACGAGGCGGAAGCCCGCGGCGTGATCGGGATAGGTCATCACCGTCACGGTTTCCTTGCCACCGGCGACGCACTTGCCGCCGAGTTCCTTCATCTGCGCCTCTTCCACCGTGCCGAGGCCGACCGCGACGGTCTTGCCGCACAGATCGTCGTTCGACTTGATGTTCTTCGGGTTGCCCTTCTGGGTGATCGCGCCGGTGCCGGCCTTCATGTAGACGACGAAATCAGCCTGCTGTACCCGCTTGGCGTTGTAGTAGATGTAGAACATCAGATCCATCTGCCCGGCCACGACCGCGGGGAAGATGCCCGACCAGGCGGCCGGCCGGATCTCGTATTTCACGCCGATGCAGTCGAAGACCTTCTTGGCGAGATCGATGTCGGAACCGACGAGAGTGTTGGTCTTCGGATCGAGGAAGGCATAGGGCGGGGTCTGGCCGTCGGCACCCATCAGCAGGGTCTTGCCGGCGAGTTCCGGATATTTCTGGGCGACCTTTTCAGGTTCGCATTTCGGCGCGTCGGCAAGAACCGGCGCGCTGACCAGCGCGATCGATGCGGCGATGGCAAGGCTTAGCACAGACGAACGCATAGCTGTTCTCCATGAGAAATATCAACTGAAAGTTGTAATTATTGGGACGTTGTCTCGCCGTGACGCCGGTTCTCCGCCGGCCTGTAAGGCGATTCTCTCGCCTATTTCTCCGATCGGCCGGGCCGGGCCGAAGGGTGCATAAACCGCTCGACCGGGGCCGAAGCGCCGTTCGGATTGTAGGATACGGACAGTATGTGTGCGTCGTCCCTGCTCGTACAGACGTACACATGCTTCATACTGCTGTCGAAATAGGCGCTTTCACCCGGTCCGACGCGAAAAGGTGCGTATTGGTCCGTGTGAATTTCAATTTCACCCGCGATCACATAGACGAATTCTTCACCTTCATGCTGGTTCCAGTCCGCGAATTCGTCCGAGGAGCGCGCCGTTATCCACATCTCCAGCGGGATCATGTTCTTGCGGGAGATTTCGGTCGAATGGGCGAGATAGGCGTACTGCTCCGTCGAAAACGGCACGCCCTGGCCGCGGGCGGTCTGGGTCTTGCGGCCGCTGACCGTGGGCTTCAGCCCCGGTGTGACGAACTGCTCTATGGCGATGCCGAGCCCGTCGCAGAGCCGGATCACCACGTCGAAGGAGGGCGACACCTCGCCCCGCTCGATCTTCGAGAGGTTGGAGACAGAGACGCCGGTGCGCTGTGCAACCTCGGCCAGCGTCAGCTCGCCATCCTGCCGCACCAGTTTCAGCCGCTCGCCCACAGCGTTCGTGCCGACAGAGGTCCTCTGCAATTGCGGCTTTGTCATCGATCTGCTCACGCCTCTCGCCCGGTCACGTCATGCACGATGAGAAGATAATTTCACCAACAGGAAAAAATCAACTTGATTTCTCGCATGGGAAATAATTTTCATATCAGAGAGAAATCGCAGTTGCCCCAGCGAGGAGAGTTCGCGTGAAGATCAAGGCCGTGGAAGCCGTCCCGTTCGCATTGCCCATCCGGCGGCGCTTTCGTTGGAATGGCCTCGATCAGGAGCTCGGTGAATTCGTGCTCGTCCGCGTTGTTTCCGATACGGGAATCGTTGGCTATGGCGAGGCGACCCCGCTTGCCAGCTGGGGGGGCGAGCATGGCCGGCACGGCGGCGAGACCCTGTTCACCGTCCGCCACATGGTTGAAGCGGTGATTGGTCCTCATCTCATCGGCCGGGACCCGACGGCGATCGGCACCCTCATCCCGCTCATGGACGAGCTGGCGATCGGCCATACCTACGCGAAATGCGCGATTGAAATGGCGCTGCACGATCTGTGGGGCAAGGCGGTCGGCCTTCCCGTCCATCGCCTGCTCGGCGGCGTCGTGCGGCCGGGCGTCGTCGTCGCCCATATGGTCGGGCTCATGGACGTGGGAGAGGCGATCACCGAGGCGGAAGCCGCCAGCGCCGATGGCATCAAGGCTCTGCAGATCAAGGGCGGGCAGGATGCCGAGCGCGACATCGAACTCATGCACGAGTTGCGCCGCCGGCTGCCCGGCATGCGCCTGCGCCTTGATGCCAACCAGGGCTACAAGCCGCTCAAGGTAGCCTTCGACGTGTCGCGGCGCCTTGAGGGCGCGGGAATCGACTACATCGAGCAGCCTGTCGCCGGCCTGTCCGATATCGCTCGCGTGACGGCGGAGAGCCGCGTGAAGATCATTGCCGACGAGAGCTGCTGGTCGCCGCGCGATGCGCTCGATCTCGTCGCCGCGCGAGGCGCCGATGCGATCTCCATCTATCTCGCCAAGGCCGGTGGCCTGCGCCGCGCGGGTGATGTCGCCGCCATTGCGGAGGCGGCCGGTCTCCCCTGCGACGTCAACGGCTCCATCGAATCCGCCATCGGCAATGCCGCCAACCTGGCCTTTGCGCTGTCGGCGCGCGCGGTCTGCCTTCCCGCCGTCATCCCCATCTCGGCGCCGGCCGGTACCCACCCGTGCAAGATCGGCGGGCACTATTTCGAGGACGATGTCATATCCACGCCCTTCCCCTTTGCCGACGGCATGCTGCTGCCGCTGGAGGCCCCCGGCCTCGGCATCGAGGTGGACGAGGCCAAGGTTCGGAAGTACGCGCTGTGAACACGCCGATCGCATCGAGCGCCAATGGCACTTTCCGGCTCGCTGTCGACATTGGCGGCACCTTTACCGATGTGGTGCTGCTGGCGCCTGACGGCCGCCTCTCCACGACCAAGGTCCCCTCGACGCCGGCCGACTATGCGAGGGGTGTCATCGAGGGCTGTCGGCAGATTCTCATGCGGGAGAATGTGGCCGCCTCGGACGTCGCCGAGATGCTGCACGCCTCCACGGTCGCCACCAACGCCATACTGGAGGGCAAGGGCGCGCGTACCGCGCTCGTCACCACGGAAGGCTTTCGCGACGTGCTGGAGCTGCGGCGCATCCGCGTGCCACGGCTGTACGAGCCGCTCTACCGCAAGCCGCCACCCCTCGTGCCGCGCCGCCATCGCTTCGAGGTGGCCGAGCGCGTCGGCCCGCGCGGCGAGGTGCTGCGTGCGCTGGACGAGGCTGCCTTCCAGGGGATCGCCGGCCAGATCGAGGCGGCCGGGATCGAGGCGGTCGCCGTCTGCTTCCTGCATTCATACGCCAACCCGGACCATGAACGCCGCGCCGGCGAACTGTTGCGCGCGCTGCTGCCGGGTTGCTTCGTGACGCTCTCGGTCGATGTGCTGCCGGAGATCCGCGAGTACGAGCGCACCAGCACCACCGTCATCAACGCCTATGTCGCGCCGCCGGTCAGCCGCTATCTGACCTCGCTGCGCGCCGGACTGGACAAGGAAGGCATCACCGCGCCCCTCTTCATGATGCAGTCCTCCGGCGGCATTCTCGATCTCGAAACCGTGCTGCAACGCCCTGCACTCGTCGTGGAGAGCGGTCCGGCGGCCGGCGTCATCGGCGCCGGCTATGTCGGACGGCGCGCCGGCTTCGACAACATCATCGCCCTCGATGTCGGCGGCACGACCGCGAAGGCTTCGGTGGTCGAGCGAGGGCGCTACCTCACCACGGACGAATATGAAGTGGGCGGCGGCATCTCGCTGTCGAGCCGCCTCGTGAAGGGCGGTGGCTACGCGCTACGCCTGCCGGTCATCGACGTGTCGGAGGTTGGCACGGGCGGCGGCAGCATCGTCCGCCTCAACGCCGCCGGCAACATCAGCGTCGGCCCACAGAGTGCTGGAGCAAGACCGGGGCCCGTCGCCTATGGACAAGGCGGCGTCGAGCCAACGGTCACCGATGCCAATGTGGCACTTGGATATCTCAACCCGGTGGCCATTGCCGACGGCACGGTGGCGATCGACCTCGCCGCCGCGCGCGCCTCGATCGAGCGCGAGGTGGCCAGCCCGCTCGGCCGATCCGTCGAGGAGGCCTCCTACGGCGTTCTCGCCATCGCCAATGCGCTCATGGCCCGCTCGGTGCGTTCGGTCACCACGTCGCGGGGGCGCGACCCGCGCGACTTCGCCCTGCTTGCCTTTGGCGGCGGCGGTGGCCTGCATGCGGTGGGTCTCGCCGCTTCGCTCGGCATGCGCCGCGTGATCATTCCGCCCGCTGCCGGCGTGTTCAGTGCTTTCGGTCTTCTCTATTCGGAGGTCGAATTCGCGCAGTCCCAGGGGTTTCTCACCCAGCTCGATGCCGCCGATCCCGCAGCGCTGGAGAGCGCCTTCTCCGTGCTGGAGGCCAGTGTGCTGCGGCATCTCGGACGGCCGGCCGACACGGTCCGGCTGCGCCGGCGGCTCGACCTGCGCTATGCCGGCCAGGCGTTCGAACTCGCCGTCGATATGCCGGAGGGCGCTTTCGACGCCGCCATGCGCGACACCCTCGCCGCCGCGTTCGATGAGGAGCACGCGCGCACCTACGGCCATAGCCTGCCGCGCGCCTATCCGCGCGAGGTCGTGACGCTGCGCGTGATCGGAACGGTCATCACCGAGCGGCCGGAGAGCCATCTCGCGGCGCGTGCGGCGCAGGGTCCCGCCGCGACGCGCCCGGCCTATTTCGGCGACGGGGGCTGGCTGGACGCGCGCATCGTCGAGCGCCATGGCCTTGCAACGCCGCTTGACGGCCCGCTCATCGTCGAGGAGCCGGACGCGACCATCATTGTTCCGCCCGGTTGGACCGCGAGCCTCGACGACCGGCTCAACATACTGATCGACCAGACCGTGGAGTTGCCGGCATGAGTGACGCGACCGCGAAAATGGGGAGCGAGACCACCGATCCGCTCCTGCTGGAAGTCATCCGCAACGGCCTCGACACCGTCGCCGACGAGATGGCGCTGATCCTGATGCGCACCGCCTATTCGGCGATCATCCGCGATTCCATGGACTATTCGACGGCGGTCTGCGACGCCGAAGGCGAAATCGTCGGCCAGGGCCTGACCACGCCGATGCATCTGGGCAGCTTCCACGATGCGATGCGCCACCTGATTCGCGAATATGACGGCGATATCCGCGAGGGCGACATCTTCATCGGCAACGACCCCTATCTCGCCAGCGGCCAGCACCTGCCGGACATCTACATCATCAAGCCGTTCTTCCATAAGCAGCGGCTGGAGGGCTGGGCCACCACCATCGCCCACCATGTCGATGTCGGCGGGCTCGTGCCCGGGTCCAACTCCATAGGCGCGACCGAGATCTACCAGGAGGGCCTGCGCCTGCCCTTCCTCAAGCTGCGCGAGGACGGTGTCGACGATCCGAAGATCTGGCGCATCGTCGAGGCCAATGTGCGTGTTCCGCACCTCGTGCTCGGCGACCTGCGCGCGCAGGTCGCGGCAGCGGAAGCCGGCGTGCGTGGCCTCGAGGAACTGTACACGCGCTTCGGCGCCGACGGCACGCGGCAGGCGCTCGTCGATCTGCACGACCTCGCCGAGCGCATGGCGCGCCACCACATCGCCGCCATTCCCGATGGCGTTTATCGGTTCACCGATCACATAGACGGCCTCGGCGACCACCCCGAGCCCATCGTGCTCAACGTCGCCCTGACGGTGAGCGGCGACACCATCGTGGCCGACTGGGAGGGCACGGCGGCGCAGGTGAAGGGCGGCATCAACGCGCCGCTGTCGTTCACCAAGTCGAACGTCTATGCCGCGCTGCGTTCGGTGATGCCGCAGGAAATGCCGAACTGTCATGGCTACACCCGGCCGATCACCGTCCGCGCGCCGGAGGGGACGCTGGTGAACTGCACGTTGCCGGCGCCCTGCGGCGCGCGCGGCATCACGGGCTACCGTATCATCGACTGCATCTTCGGCGCCCTGGCGCCGGCCTTGCCCGACCGGGTGACCGCGGACGGTGCTGGCGGCTCGACCCTGCCGACCTTCGCCGGGCGGCATGAGGGGAGGCCGTTCGTGTTCTCCGAGTGCATCATGGGAACGTGGGGCGCCAGTCGCGACGAGGACGGGCAGGACGGCGTGCCGCATATGGGTTCCAATCAGTCCAACGTCCCCGTCGAGATGATCGAGGCCGACTACCCGCTCCGCATCGAATATTACGGGTTGGTGCCCGACACCGGCGGCATTGGCCGGCGGCGCGGCGGCCTTGCGCTACGCCGCGACTACCGCGTGCTCACCGACGACTGCTTTCTCGGCGTGCGCTCGGACAAGCGAACCTTCGCGCCGCATGGGCTGTTTGGCGGCGGGGAGGGAACGCCCTCGATGAACCTCGTCACCGATGGAAACGCGCGCACGGTGCTGCCGGTCCTGCCGACCGCGCCGCTGACGCTCCGCAAGGGCGCGCTGTTCAGCCACGTCATGGCGGGTGGCGGCGGATTTGGCGATCCGCTGGAGCGCGAACCGGAACGCGTGCGCGACGACGTCCTGGACGGCCGTCTTTCGCGCGAGGCGGCACTGCGCGACTATGCGGTTGTGCTCACGCCCGCGCACGCCATCGACTGGGACGCGACCCGCGCGGCCAGAGCGGAACGGGAGTGCGTGTCATAGCCACCATCCTCATAGCGGGCGGCGCGACCGGCATCGGACGCGCGAGCATGCGCGCCTTCCGAGCCCGGGGCGACGATGTGTTCCTGGTCGATATCAACCAGGCGGAGGCGGAGGCGGCCTGCCGCGAACCCGGCGCGGGCAGAGCGCGGGCGCTCGTGGGCGATCTCACGGACCCCGCTCTGCCCAAGGCTGCCGTCGCGGCCGCGCTGGAGGCTTTTGGCGCCCTCGACACGGTTTTCGTGAACGCCGGGCTGCTGCGTGCGGCCGCGCTCGCGGACTGGACGCTCGCCGACTGGCAGGCCAGCCTGGCGGTGAACCTTACCGCGCCGTTCCTGTTCGCGCAGGCGGCGGCGCCGGCGCTGAGGGGCTCGCCCAATCCGAGCCTTCTCTTCACGTCGTCGACCGGCGCGCTGCGCGGGCACGCCGGCATGCCCGCCTATCATGCGACCAAGGCCGGGCTCGTCGGGCTGTGCCGCAGCCTCGCCGACGAGCTCTCGCCCGAGGGCATCCGCGTGAACTGCCTGCTGCCGGGATGGGTGGATACGCCTTTCAACAGCCCGTTCTGGTCGCACCAGTCGGACCAGCGAGCGGCTGAGCGCCACCTCGTCGCGGGAATTCCGCTGCGCCGGCAGGGAACGGCGGAGGAGCTCGCCGCCACCGTGCTGTTTCTCGCCTCGCCCGCCGCCGCCTACATCACCGGTGCCTCGCTGGTGGTCGACGGTGGCTATACCGCCGTCTGAACCGCCGAGAGTTTTCCATGCGCATCGCCGACCCGTTCTCCTCGCAGCAGCGTCCGGTCCTGTTCGGCAATCGCGGGGCCGTCGCCGCGGCGCATCCGTTGGCGGTCACGGCTGCCACCGAGATGCTGACGGCCGGCGGTTCGGCCGTGGATGCCGCGATTGCGGCGCAGGCCGTGCTGTGCGTGCTGTCGCCCGACAATTGCGGCCTTGGCGGTGATCAGCTCTGCCTGGTGCGCACCGGCGTCGGCACGGTGACGGCGGTCAACGGCACGGGAGCCGCTCCTGCCGCGATGAACCGCGCCGATACGGATGGTGGAAACAGCGTCACCGTTCCCGGCATCGTTGGTGCTTGGGTGGAGATGAGCCGCCTGTGGGGACGGCTGCCGCTTGGCCGCATCCTGCTGCCGGCCATCCGGCTGGCACAGGACGGCCTGCTGGTAAGCGAGGATCTCGCGCGCACCTTCCGTCAGTATGAGGCACGGCTGTTACGAGGCGGTGCGCAGGACTGGGCCCTGCGTACGGCGCCGGCCGGGACGCGCCAGCCCCAGCCGGAACTGGCGCGCCTGCTCGTGGACATCGGCCAAAGCGGGCACGACGCATTCTACTCCGGTGCGATGGCCGAGGCGGTCTGCGGCGCCATCGCGCGGAATGCCGGCGCGATGAGCCTCGCGGATCTCGCCAGACATGCGAGCGCGGTCACCCCACCGATGACCACGGACTGGCGCGGCAGTCGGCTGCATGTCCAACCTCCCATCTCGCAAGGGGTCCTGCTTTCCATGGTGCTGGCCGCCGAGGAGAAACTCGACGCTCTGACGCCGGAGCTTCGCGACCATGCCGGCATCGAGCTGACCGCGAGCAGCTTCGCCTTCCGTGATCGCGCAGGCGAAGGCGCCGCATTGCTGCAGGAGCGCCTTGCCTTTGATGCCGAGAGGGCAAGCGGCCGGACCGGGCCGCGTGCCTATCTCCACACGGCGGGCGTGGCGGTTGCCGACCGCGACGGCCTCGTCGTGTCCTCGCTCATCAGCGTGTTCGACAGCTTCGGTTCGGCCGTGTTCGTGCCCGAGGGCGGCTTCACGCTGAACAACCGGGCGGCGGGCTTCACCGTCGCGCCGAATGACAGCGCCGGCGGCAAGCGTCCGATCCACACATTGGCCCCGGCGCTGCTGGAGACGGCCGACGGATGCCTCGCGCTCGCGACCCCCGGTGCCGATGGACAGGTGCAGACGCTGACCCAGGTCCTCACCCACGTCATTGTCGAGGATGACGACGTGGCGACCGCCATCGCCCGTCCCCGCTGGCGCAGCCAGGACGGCAAGCTTCTGGTGGAATGCGCGCATCCTCATCTTGAGCACCTTGCCAGCAAAGGCCACGACGTCGCCCTGACGCAGGACGGCGACCTCCGTTTCGGCGCGGTGGTCTGCGCCGGCATGCGGGATGGCCAGCCGTTCTGTTGCGCCGACTGGCGACGCGAGACCTGGGCCGGAGCAGCCTGAAGGATCGCGGCATGCTCGGCTCCCTCGATTTGTCGTAGCTGCGCCGATAGGAGAAGTTGGCTGGGCGTCAAGTCGCGGACGTTCGGCTTCGACCAATCGGGCGGGGCCGCCTATCATGCGGCCAAGCATGGCGTCACCGGTCTCACCAAAAAGTGCGGGTTCTGAATAGGCGCACCCCGCGCATGGGGGTGCGCTTCTCATCAGGCCGGTACGCCGTTGCCTCAGGAAAGCTTGAAGGGGAGCTGCCGCAACGGCTTGCCCGTCAATCGAGAGATGGCATTGGCGAAGGCCGGCGCCAAAGGCGGCAGGCCAGGCTCGCCCATGCCCGTGGGCGGCTCGGCGCTCGGCACGATATGAATGTCGAAGGCCGGAGCGCTCGATATCCGTGCCACGGTGAAGTCGCCGAAATTGCTTTGCTCGACCTCGCCGTCCTTCAGCGTGATCGCAGACCCGTCCAGACACATGGACAGACCCATGACCGCCGCGCCCTGGACCTGCGCCTCGATGGTGCGCGGATTGACCGGAAGGTTGCAATGGACGCCTGCGGTGACCTTGTGCAGGACCGGCTGACCATCCGTGACCGATGCCTCCACGACATAAGCCACTACGGAATCGAATGATTCATGGACGGCGACACCCCAGGCTCGCCCTTCGGGCAGGGAGGTCTTTCCGTAGCCACTCTTGTCAACGGCGAGCTGCAGGGCGTCGCGATGCCGGGGATGATCGTTGCCGAACATCTGCATGCGATAAGTGACGGGATCTTGCTGGGTGGCGCGCGCAATCTCGTCCAACAGGGTCTCCATCACATAGGCGGTGTGCGTGGAGCCGACGCTGCGCCACCAAAGAACTGGCACGTTGAGCTTCGGATGGTGAACCGTCAGGCGCATGGGAAGCGGATAGGGATCACGCATGCCTTCCGTGGCAGTGCCGTCGACGCCGTCCTTCACCTGGAATGGGCCGAACACGGTGCCCGTGGTGATCGATTGACCGACGATAACGTGGTCCCAGGCCAGCACCTTGCCCTTCTCGTCGAAACCGATCTGCGCGCGATGCAGGTGCATGGGCCGGTAATAGCCGCCGCGGATATCATCCTCGCGGCTCCACAATGTGCGAACCGGCGCATTGAGGCCGATTGCTCGCGCGGCTTTGGCTATCGTGCACGCCTCGACGACGGTGTCGCTGGTGCTTGAAAAGCGTCGGCCGAACCCGCCGCCAGCCATTTGGACGTTGAGAACGACTTGTTCCGGCTTAAGGCCAAGGGCGGTAGCTGCAGCATTGGCATCAAGGCCCGCGCATTGGCTACCGACCCAGATCTCGGCCCGATCGTCAGCCAGCTGCACCGTGCAGTTCAGCGGTTCCATCGCGGCATGGGCGAGATAAGGAAACACGAACTCGGCCTCGAGCTTCCTCGGTGCCGATGCGAGCGGCGCCATATCCGCGTCGAGCTTGCGCGGCCCCGGCTGCGTGGCCAGTTCGCGATACTGGGCAAGCTGGCGCTCGCTATCGACCTTCTCGATCGTGGCCGTGTCCCACTCGAGCGTCAGCGCGTCGCGTCCTTGCGTGGCCTGCCAATACCCATCCGCCACCACAGCGACGCCCTCGGCGCCACCATCGAGCGGAACCCGCAGGACCGCCCGCACGCCCTTGACGGCGCGAGCGGCATTGTCATCGATGGATGCCAGTCGGCCGCCGAACACGGGCGGCCGAGCCACGACGGCGGTCAGTTGACCCGGCAGGCGCATATCAATGCCAAAACTCTGCCGTCCGCTGCTCTTGGCAGGCGCATCCAGCCGCGGCGTGGCGCGCCCAATGATGCGGAAATCCTTGGGGTTCTTGATCTGCACGGTTTCGGGCACGGGCAGCGCCATGGCGGCATCGGCAAGCTCGCCATATCCTGCCTGCCGGCCATCAGGACCGATTACCTGTCCAGCCTCGGTCCGCAGGGTGGCGACGTCGACCTTCCAACGTTCCGCCGCCGCCCTCAGCAGCATCGCCCGGGCGCGGGCACCGAGCTCGCGATACTGGGTGAAGCTGTTCTTGATGGTGTGGGAGCCCCCGGTCAGGTGGATGCCGAATAGCGGGTCGGCGTACGCCATGTCGTTCGTGCCGTTGCGAGCCCGCACCAGGCTCCAGTCGGCATCAAGCTCCTCTGCCAGGATCATCGGCAGCGCCGTATTCACCCCCTGGCCAAACTCAAGCCGGTTAATGGTGACGGTGACCTCTCCATTGCTGGCAATCTGTACGAAAGCCGAGGGCTGCTGCGTCGGCTTCAGTCCGGCGGCGGCAGTGCCAGCCGTCTCGCTCAAAGCCGCATAGGGATAGGCGCCAAGCGCCAGGCCTGTGGCCCCCATCAGCTTCAGGAAGCTGCGACGGGGCAGGGACCGAGAGGTCGCGAGGCTGCGCTCCAGCATGCGCTGAGCCACACGCGGCAGGTCGCTATAATCGATATTGGGCAGCATAGCGGTGTCTCCTCAAGCCAGCGTGCGGGCAGCGTCGGCGATCGCCGCACGGATGCGGGCATAGGTGCCGCAGCGACAGATATTGCCGTCCATGGCCGCATCGATATCTGCGGCTTCCGGCTGGGTGCCCTTAGGCAGCGATTTCAGGAACGCGGTCGCGCTCATGATCTGGCCGCTCTGGCAGTATCCGCATTGCGCAACGTCGTGCTTGATCCAGGCGGCATGGACAGCAGCGCCGATGCGGTCGCTTCCGTCGGTAACCGCTTCGATCGTGCTGATGGATTTGCCTTCAGCATCCGCAATGGAAGTGATGCAGGACCGGATGGCTTCCCCGTCGAGATGTACAGTGCACGCTCCACAAAGCGCAGCCCCGCAACCGAACTTGGTACCGGTCATGCCCAACGTGTCGCGCAGTGCCCACAGGATCGGCGTCGCGGGATCCGCGTCCACCGTCACTTCCTGGCCATTGATAGTGAGCTGCATTCTCGTGGCTCCTCTCGCAGAGACGTCGAAGCCAGGTTGAATTGACCCTGGCGGCTTTGGGGCTGGGCGCCCCAGATCTCAAAAACAGAGCGGAACATTAGAGCCGGCGTAATCTGCTGATTAGCCGCGCAGAAGCGATAGAGCTTATGCACCACATGCATCTATCGAGGGGTGCCCCACTTTAGGATGGGCGCGCCATATATGCACCGGATCGCTAGGGTCATTCGCATTCAGCCGTCTAATCGCGGGAAATGCCCACGCTTACGTTAGGCAAGCCGGGCAGCAGAGGGGTTGGCCGGCCCTCTGAACCTTAGGACTTCGCATGAAATTCAAGTCTCTTGCGCTGGCTTCTGCCATCGCCGGCGCTATCGCCCTGTTCAGCTGGGATGTATCTGCTCAGGTCAACCGCACGACCTTCCCGACAAATTTCGACGAGTACATCCTCTACGCGGTCTATGACCGTGGATCCGCTAAGGAGGGAGCTTTCGCGACGCGGGAGACGATCGAACTGGCAAAGGCCGGCAAGCGGCTTCCCCCGGCGACCCATTTCCTTTCTGGCCATCATGTTGGCGCTGCTGACAACGAGCGTGATCATCTCACGGGCGGTATTCAGCTTTCTGCCGCTGACCAGTACCTTCTCGCTACGCCAGATCCACGCCTCGGTGGGTTATATGGCGTTGCTCGTGGTGGGCCTGCATTTGGGCCTGCAATGGACCGTGATCATGGGCCTGGCGCGCTCGCGATTGGGCATTATCTCCACGAGTCGGGCCCGGGTATTCGTCTTGCACGCCATTTCGGCCGCGATAGCCATATATGGTGCTTATAGCCTTACCGTGATCAATCTCAGCACCAAGCTCGTCATGCAGATGAGTTTCGAGTTCTGGGATTTTGAAAGCGATGCTCTCGCCTTTTTTGGCCATACCATTGCGATCGTTGGGCTATTCACGACGCTATCGCACTATTCATTGATGGCTCTGGCTAAGCTTTATAGCGCAAGGCCGCGATCAGCGCGGATAAGGCAGGCGGCGTCTGGCGACGGCTAGGGTGATACAGGTAATAGCCAGGGAAAGTCGGACACCACGGTTCCAGAATGCGCTGGAGGCGCCCAGTCTCTATCTCCGCTGCCACCTCGTCTTCGTAGACGAAAGCGATGCCGTGACCGGCTAGGGCCGCATCGCAGATCAGGTCGGAATTGTTGAACACAAGCGGTCCATCCACCCGCACTTGGAACGGCCGACCGTTATCCTCAAAGTCCCAGGCGTAAAGCCCTCCGGTCCTCACGTGGCGATAGTTGATGCAACGGTGATCGGACAGTTCGCGGGGACTCTTCGGCACCGGATGGTCCGCGAAGTAAGACGGCGCGCCGACGACGGCCATCCGGATGTCAGGCCCTATGCGGACGGCGATCATGTCCTTTTCGACGATATCGCCAAAGCGAATGCCGGCATCCAGACGGTTGGCGACGATATCGGTGAGATTGTCATCGATCACGACATCGAGCTGGATGTCGGGGTGGGTCGCGAGCAGTCGCGGCAAAGCCGGCATGATAACCGAAGACACGGCGTGCTTCGTGGCGGTCAACCGAACGGTTCCCGATGGTTTGCCACGCAATGCGCCAATTGCGTCGACCCCGGTACGGATATCGTCCAGTGCGGGACGCAAGGAGCGCAACAACGTTTCCCCGGCCTCGGTCGTGGACACAGAGCGGGTCGTGCGTGACAGCAGCCTGACGCCGAGACGTTCTTCGAGGGACTTCATGGCGTGGCTTAAAGCTGACTGCGACATGCCTAGCTGAGCAGCGGCACGGGTGAAGCTTCCCAAATCGGCAACGACTGCAAAAGCGGCCAAATCATAAAGGTCGTCTCGCTTCATTCATGTGTACCATGCATAAGGTCGAGCGAATTATAGCGGATTATCGAACTCTGTGTCGCGCGCTAGTTTCCGGAGCACAGAGGTGGTGCAAGGCAACCTTCCATGAGGAGGCAATCGCCACCGACATCCATCCCGAGAAAGGTTGCGCTATGAGTGCCGCTCACCATCGTCTTTTCGAGCCTCTGGTCTGGGAGAACGGACTCGTTTCACGCAATCGCGTTGCCATGGCCCCTATGACGACATGGGCCGGGAACCCCGACGGAACGGTGTCGGATGACGAAATCTTTTATTACCGTCATCGCGTCTCCGGCGTGGGATTGGTCATCACCGGATGCACGCATGTGCTGCCCAATGGCATCGGCTTCACCGATGAGTTCGCAGCATGGGACGACCGGTTCATGCCAAGTCTTAGGCGGCTGGCAGAGGCTGCCAAACATGGTGGGGCGCCGGCGATCCTGCAGATCTTCCATGCCGGCAACAAAGCCGTTCCAGCACTGATACCTGGCGCTGATGTGGTCAGCGCGAGTACCGTCACCACGGAAGCCGGCCCCTTCAGTCAATCGGTAACGCCGCGTGCCCTCGAAGCCCATGAGATCCAGGACGTCATCCGGGCCTTCGGCGAAGCGACCCGCCGCGCTATCGAGGCGGGGTTCGACGGCATCGAACTCCACGGCGCCCACGGTTTCCTGATCCAGAACTTCCTGTCGCCAAAGTTCAATCAGCGCGACGATGAATGGGGCGGCACGCTGGAGAACCGCATGCGGTTCCCATTGGCCGTAGTGCGGGAAGTGACGCAGGTGAGGGCGGCCTATGCTCAGCGGCCGTTCCTTATCGGCTATCGCATCTCACCTGAAGAGCCAGACGCAGACGGCCTGCGGATCAACGACGCGCTGGCGCTCGTCGACCGGCTTGTCGAGATTGGGATCGACTATCTCCATGCCTCATTGGCCAATGTGTTGGAGGCAACTCCCATGGGGTACGAGAATGGCACAACAACGGTGGAATATATCCTTGACCAAGTGAGCGGGCGCGTGCCGGTCATTGCCGCAGGACAGATACGAAAGCCGGAACAGGCGGAGCGCGCTCTCGCGATGGGACTGGATATGGTGGCTGTCGGCCAGGGCCTGGTGATGAATCCGGACTGGGTCGAGTTGGCGCGTTCTGGTCGCGACACGCAAATCAACATGGGGCTGGCCTCCTCACGCGTCCCGCAGATCGCGCTTCCCAACAAATTGTGGCGGACGATCGAAGCCACGCCCGGATGGTTCAATCTCGGGGAGACTCTCTAAACCTCTTCGGATGAATTAGGCAGCGGATCGCGCGTACGATCACAGCGGTTGATAGGCGCGATCATTCCAGCAGGAGCTACACCCGCGCTCGCTTCCCGATCTGGCTCTGGCCGGAACCGGGTAGGTCGTGTTGGCGTGCATCGTTGTGGCCATCTGCTGGTTTTGTGGAGACCGAGATTGGGAGTTTCATGAAGTCGGAGGAGGGACATGGAGCGCAGGACATTCGGGCGTGAGTTCACGATCGAGGCGGTTCGCCTGATCAAGGACCGAGGGGCGAGCGTTGCGCCGGCGGCTCGGGATCTGGACGTACACGCGAACGTGCTGCGCAGGTGGGTCCGGGAGTTGGGAGCCGATCCGGCCCAGGCCTTTCCCGGACGCGTCGCCCGAGCCCGCGTTCCCTGAACGATGAGAGGATCGGCGCGAAGGTGCGAGCGAGCTTCATCGCGAGCGACCGGACCCATGGCGCCCGTCGTGTGTGGCGCGATGTTCGGGCCGATGGTGTCTCCTGCGGCCTGCACAAGGTTGAGCGCCTGATGCGCGCAGAGGCTTTGCAAGCCCGACCTCGGCGACGCGGTCTGGCTAAGGATGCGGGCGAACGCCTTGCCTCGGTCATCGCACCCGACGTGCTCGATCGGCAGTTCTCTGCGAGCCGGCCGAACCGGCGATGGATCGCCGACTTCACTTATGCCTGGACGGCCGAGGGCTGGCTCTACGTGGCGGCGGTCATCGACCTGTTCTCCCGGCGTGTCGTTGGCAGGTCGATGAAGGCCGAGATGACAGCCCGACTCGTCACCGCCGCACGCGTCATGGCGATCTGGCGGCGTGGCAAGCCGCAAGCCCTGCTGCATCACCAAGCCCTGCTGCATCACTTGGATCAGGCAAGCCCATACACCAGCCAGCCCTTCCAGCAACTGCTGGCCGATACTGGTGTCACCTGCTCGATGAGCCGACCCGGCAATGTCTGGGGCAACGCCGCTATGGAGAGCTTCTTCTCGTCGCTCAAGACCGAGCGGATCAGGAGCGAGGTCTACCGGACGCGTGACGCCGCCAGGGCCGATATGTTCGACGACATCGAGCGGTTCTACAACACGGTCCGCCGGCACTCGACCATCGGCTATCTCAGCCCGGTCGAGTTCCAAAAGAAGGGCGGATTAGCTTAACCCGGTCTCCACAGAACCCGCGGCAGGCCAATGAGCCGGCTTTGGCGCAAGGCGAGCAGCGCCCAACGAAAGCTGAACTTGCCAGTCGAACCGTGTGCCGGCATACACCCGGTCAGTGAGACGCCCAGCAGGGTGTTTATCTTGTAGGGCAGTAGGACACGGGAAGTCCAAAATCATGATCGTGGACAGTCGGAATGCCGATGCCGAAAAAATGGACGAGATCGCTCCGCTCGATCGTCGGGTGGGGTTGCTCAGCCGCCGGGCGTTTCTCGCCGGCTCGGCCGTCGGTCTCGGCGCGCTCGGGCTGGCCGGCTGTGCGACACCCGACGGCATGAGCCTCGCCGAGGCGGAGAAGGTCTACGGGCCGGTGCCCGAGGAGAAATTCCCGATACCGGCGGTCGATGTCACCAAGGTCGACCGGAAATACTTCCGCCGGACCGTGCGCTACGAGACCGAGGAAGCGCCCGGCACGATTATCGTTGATCCGAGCCACTACTACGTCTACCGAGTCGAGGAAGACGGAAACGCCACCCGCTATGGTGCCAATGTCGGTCGCGACGGGTTCCTGTGGAGCGGTGACGCTTATGTCGGGCGTAAAAGCGAATGGGCGACCTGGACACCGCCCAAGGAGATGATCCAGCGCCAGCCCGAGGCGGCTAAATACGCCCGCGGCATGCCCGGCGGCCTCGACAATCCACTCGGCGCCCGCACGCTTCATCTCTACCAGAACGGCGTTTACACGCTGTACACGATCTACGCGACCAGCGATCCTGAATCGATCGGCTCAGGCGTGACCAGCGGCTGTGTCGGCCTCCTGAGTCAGGACATGATCGACCTGTACGACCGCACGCCGGTCAAAACCAAGGTGATTGTCCTGCCGGCGTAGCAATGGTCAGTTCCGCGACAGCGGTGGTGTCGGTGTGGGCAGAGCAGCGCCGCGCTCGCCTTGTCGGCGATCAGTCGCGGGATCGGCCCAGCTGCCGCGAGGAGGGGCGGCGCCATGGTGACGTCGTTGATATTGCCGGGCGTCAGGAGAAGCACGCGCGGCCGGCCGATCTCATCGGTCACCGCACGGATCTTGGTCGTGCGGCCGCCGCGGGATCGTCCTATGGCCTGGACGAAGTCCCCCTTTTGCGCCGGCCGCCGAACGGCGCGCCTTGACATGGGTCGCGTCGATGGCGGCTGTCCCGTACACGCCGCTCGAACCGATCAGGGCCTCGAAGATCGCAAACCAGACGCCCTGCTGGCTCCAGCGGTGCTCCAGCGGTGATAGCGGTTATAGATCGTCGTGTACGGTCCATGGGCCGCCGGGAAGTCCCGCCAGCGTGCCCCGATCCGAAGCATGTGGATGATCCCGCTGATCACGCGACGATCATCCACCCGATGCGCACCGCGACGCCCATGCGGTAGTAGCGGCTCGATCTTCGACCAGGCGGCATCGTCCAGCCAGTAAAGGTGCTTCATCAGGCTTCCTCCTCGGAAACCTTGAATCAGAAACTCACAAGGCCCGATACCCGCTATGGGATTCACACCCTAGCGCGCGATACCCAGCCTGACGGCAAGATGCCAGATCGGCTCGATGAGCAGGTTCGACAGCATCACTCGCACCAGATGAAAGCCGAGCACCAGCGCGACGGGCGCGTCGAGGGCGCGGGCCGTCAATGACATTTCCGGCATGCCGCCCGGAGCCATGCCCAGGATGACCGCAGCTGTCGGCAGGTCCGCAAACCAAGCCACGCCCATGGCCAGCGCCGCCAGCGCCACGGCGAGCGCGAGAGTGGACACGACCGAGGCGACGAGCAGGTGCCAGGAGCGCAGCAGGAAGCCGCGCGTCAGCTTGATGCCGAGCGAGGCGCCGAGAACCACCTGCGAGGCGTCGATCATGCCGACCGGCACGCCCGAGGGCAGAAAATCATAGGCTGAGAACGCCACCGCCATGAAGCAGGGCATAATCATCCAGGGATTGGTCAGGCGCAGTTTCCTGCCGACCCGTGCGCAGAGGAAGCCGGCGGCGATCATGCCGGCGAGGGCCAGGGGATGGATGGCCGGATTCGCCGCGTTCATCGGGAATTCGCCGTGCTGGGAGATGCCCGACAGGGCGAGCAGCGGCGGGATGGTGAGCACGACGATGACGAGGCGGATCGATTGGGTGAAGGTGACGGTGGCGACGTCGGCCCCGACGCGCTCGGCCTGGATCGCCATGACGATCACCCCGCCGGGCACGGCGCAGTAATAGCCGGTCTTCAGGTCGGTGCCGGCGAGCTTCGCGAACAGCCGGCTGAACACGACCCCGATAAGGATCGTCAGGATGCCGGCCATGACGACGACCGGCAGCGCGGAGGCCACCGCGGCGAGAATGGTCGAGGTGAAGCTCTGGCCGAGGCCGAGGCCGAGGACGATGAGGGCGAGCGGGCGAGTGCCGGGCCAGATGAGGCCGGGCGTCAGCCACACCTGCAGGGCGCAGGCGATCATTGCGCCGATCATCCACGGCAAGGGAAGATGCAGGCGGCTGGCAACGAAGCCGCCCAAGGCGCCGACGGCCAGCGTCAGGGCGCCGCGCACGGCCTTCGTGAGCAGTTCCTTGCGCCGTTCGCGGCTCGAGGACAGGGCGAATTCCTCGCCGAGGAAATCGGTCACGCGAATCTCCTGCGGGCGAACGCGGGTGCGTTCGCCCGTTCTGCAAGCGGTGCGAAAGGGTTCGAGGTGGAAAGCGGCGCGTCAGCCGAGCTCGGCGAGGGTGTCGTCGAGCAGGGCCTTCACCCGGCCGACGAGATCGCCGATCTCGGCTTCGGTGATGACCAGCGCCGGGCAGAAGGCGAGGCGGTTGCCGACATGGCGCAGGATGAGGCCGTGCTTGAGCGCGTTGGCTTCGAGCTTTGCCGGCAGTCCGACGCTTGCCGGGAACATCTCGCGTGTCGTCTTGTCGGCGACGACCTCGATGCCGGCGATGAGGCCGCAGCCGCGCACGTCGCCCACCAGCGGATGGTCGGCGAGTGCGCCGAGACCGCCGAGGAAGAGCGGCTCCATCGCCTTCACATGGCCGATCATGTCCATCTCATCGTAGATCTTGAGCGTCTCCAGCGCCACCGCCGTTGCGACCGGATGGCCGGCATAGGTGTAGCCGTGGACGAAGCGGCCGTTGCGGTCGCTCTGGATCAGCATGCCTTCGAAGATCCGCTCGTTGATCAGCACCGCCGAGATCGGCTGCATCGCCGCCGAGAGCGCCTTGGCGCAGGTGAGGATATCCGGCTGGAGGCCGAAGGTCTGCGAGCCCCACATGTTGCCGGTGCGCCCGAAGCCGCAGATGACCTCGTCGGCGACGAACAGGATGTCGTATTTGCGCAGCAGCGCCTGGACCTTCTCGAAATAGCCCTTCGGCGGCAGGACGGCGCCGGTGCCGCCGACGACCGGGTCGGCCCAGAAGGCGGCGATGGTCTCGGGGCCTTCCTCGAGAATGAGCTTTTCGAGATTGTCGGCGAGGCGCTGGGAGAATTGCTCCTCGCTCTCGCCCTCGACATGGTTGCGGTAGTAATTGGGCATGTCGGTGTGGAGGAAGCCTGGGAAGGGCAGGCCGAAGCCGGCGTGGAACTCCGGCTTGCCGGTCAGGCACACGTCGATGATGGTGGAGCCGTGATAGGAACCCTTGCGCGAGATGATCTTGCGCTTCTCCGGCTTGTCGACCGCGTTCCAGTAGTACCAGACCAGCTTGACGGCGGTGTCGTTGGCCTCCGAGCCCGAGCATTGCAGGAGCACCTTCGACATCGGGCAGGGCGCGAGCGCGAGGAGCCTGTCCGAGAGTTCGATCGCCGTCTCGTTCGAGGCGCCGCGGAAAATCTGGTAGTAGCCGAGATTCTTCATCGCCTCATAGGCGACGCGGGCAAGCCGCTCGACGCCGAAGCCCAGCGAGGCGCACCACAGGCCGGCGGCGGCGTCGAAGAACTCCCGCCCTTCCTCGTCATAGACGAACAGGCCGCGCCCGCGAGCGACGATCCCCGGCCCGCTCTCGAGGTGCTTGCGCAGGTTGGTATGGGGATGGATGACCGCCGCGATATCGCGGGCATAGGGACTGTTGGCTTCGAAATGCTTCATCGCGGTGCGCGCCTCTCGAATTGGTCCATGCCAGCGCAAGCGGCCGCCCGCGCTGTACATGTTTGTTCTATTAGATAGAACGTAAAATCATTGAATAGAATGTCGTGCTCGGATAACGTCGTCAAGCGGTGAAGCGGTGACCGAGGCGTCTCAGAGGAGAAAAGCGCGATGGACGTGTGGAACAATTATATCGACGGGCGCTATGTGCCGCCGCAATCCGGCGCCTATCTCGACTGCGACAATCCCTTCACGGGCGAGGCATGGGGCCGGGTGCCGCGTTCCAACGCCGCGGATGTCGACGCCGCGGTGGCGGCCGCTTCGCGCGCCTTCCGCGCGGGCCCCTGGAGCGCCATGACGGCACCGGCCCGCGCCGCCCTGATGCGTCGTCTCGGTGATGTCATCGCCAGGAACGTTGACGAACTCGCGGCCATCGAGGTTCGCGACAACGGCAAGACGTATCGGGAGATGAAGGCCCAGGTCGGCCGCATTCCCGAATGGTATTATTTCTACGCCGGGCTGGCCGACAAGATTGCCGGCGAAGTGCTGCCGACCGACCGGCCGGACCACCTGAGCTACACGCGCCGCGAGCCGCTGGGTGTGATCGGAATGATCACGCCGTGGAATTCGCCGCTCAACCTTCTGGCCTGGAAGCTCGCGCCGGCGCTCGCCACCGGCAACACCGCCGTCATCAAGCCGTCGGAATTCACCACCGCCTCGGCGCTGCGCTTCGCGGCGCTGGTCGGTGAGGCGGGCTTTCCGGACGGCGTCGTCAATGTCGTCTCCGGCCTCGGCGGCGAGGCCGGCAGGGCGATGGTCGAGCATGCCGACGTCGTCAAGCTCGCCTTCACCGGCGGTGTCGACGGCGGCCTCGCCGTCTATGCCGCAGCGGCCAAGCAGCTGAAGCCCGTCATCCTCGAACTCGGCGGCAAGTCGCCCAACATCGTCTTCGACGATGCCGATCTCGACAATGCGGCCAGGGGAGCGGTCGCCGGCATCTTCGCCTCCGGCGGCCAGAGCTGCATCGCCGGCTCGCGGCTGCTCGTCCAGCGTTCGATCTATGACCGATTCGTGCCGCGCGTCGTCGAACTGGCCGGCAAGATCCGGCTGGGTGATCCGATGGATCCGGCGACCCATATCGGCCCCGTCGCCAATCGCCCGCAGTTCGACCGCATCCTCCAGCGCATCGAGATGGGCAAGAGCGAGGGCGCGATCGTTGCCTGCGGTGGCGGACCCGCCACGCGGCCCGGCCTCGGCAACGGACTGTTCATCGAGCCGACCATCTTCACCGGGGTGGACAGCCGCATGCGGATCGCCCAGGAGGAAGTGTTCGGGCCGGTGCTGTGCGTGCTGCCCTTCGAGGACGAGGCGGACGCGCTGCGCATCGCCAATGACAGCCGCTTCGGCCTCGGCTCCGGATTGTGGACGCAGGACGTGAGCCGCGTGCATCGCATGGCGGCGAAGTTGCAGGCGGGCACGGTGTGGGTCAATACCTACCGGGCGAGCTCCAACATCACGCCCTTCGGCGGCTACAAGATGTCGGGCCTCGGCCGTGAAGGCGGCGCCGACATGATCCACGAATATCTCCAGACGAAAAGCGTGCTGATAAATCTCACCGGCCAATACGTCTCGCCGTTCGACATCTAGAAGCAGGGAGGCGCGGATGCCGCCGGTGATCGTCAACCAGCTCGGACCCGAGATCGGCGCCAGCCTTGGCGGCCATGCCTCGCGGCCGATCGTCATCGCCGACGAGGCGCCGGCAAGGCCCTGGGAGGTCGATCCACGCGCCGATATCCTGCTGACGCGGGTCTTGCCGGCCTGGCGGAGCGCCCCGGCCGAACCACCGCCCGGCTGGCCGCATGCGCTGCGCTGGGTGCAGACCATGTCCGCCGGCATGGATGCCTATCCGCGCTGGATGTGGGCCGGGCCGGTGGTGAGCTCGGGGCGTGGCGTCGCGGCGGTGCCGATCGCGGAATATGTGCTGGCGGCGATGCTGGCGCGCGAGAAGCGCATCGAATCGATCGCGGTGCACGCGCCCGAGGCATGGAGCGACATCCCGCTGGGACGGCTGGAGGGTCGCACGCTCGGCCTCATCGGCTACGGTGCCATAGGGCGGGCGGTGGCGCGGCGAGCCACCGCCTTCGATATGCGCGTTCTCGCCGTTCGCCGCGGCTCCTGGACGCCGGATGATGCCGGGGTCGAGCCCTGCGCCTCGCTCGACGCGCTCGTCGCGCAGGCGGATCATCTCGTCGTCGCCGTGCCGTCGACCGCCGAGACCCGGCACATCGTCGGGCGGGCGCTGCTGGCCGCCGCGCGGCCCGGCCTGCATCTCATCAATGTCGGGCGCGGCGATCTTGTCGATCAGGAAGCCCTGCTGGACGCGCTCGATACCGGGCGGGTGGGCTTCGCCACGCTCGACGTCACCGATCCCGAGCCGCTGCCGGCCGGGCATCGGCTTTATTCGCATCCAAATGTGCGCATCACGCCGCATATATCATGGTCGGACCCGGCTTTTCTCCCGCGCCTCGCGGCAAAGATCATCGCCAATCTCGACCGCTATCTCGACGGGGAGCCGTTAGTCGACGTGATCGAGCCCGGCCGTGCCTACTGACATGCGGTCATAGAAGGATCCCGCCAGGGCGCGGGTGAGATCCCCGGCCGCTCCGATCACCAGAGGCTTCATCTCCTCGATCGATTGCGGGGTGAAGCGGGTGCGCGGTCCCGACAGCGTGACCGCGCCGACCAGGCCCTGGCCCGCTCCGAACACCGGGGCGGCGATGCCGGCAATGTCGGGGCCTCTTTCGCCGAGCGAGACGACCGGCAGCAGCGAGATCTGCTCGGCCGTCGCCGGGCGTGTGCCGTCAATGCCGGCGAACGCGGTGAGCACATGGCCCGGCGCGCCCTTGTCGAGGCCCACCGCCTCGCCCTCGGGCACATGCTCGCGCAGCACCTGCGAGGAATCCTCCCGGAACAGGCAGACCCGCATATTGCCCTCGCGTCGAAAGAAGGACCCGCTCTCGCCGGTGCGCAGGACCAGCGCGCGCAGCACCGGGCGCACGACCTGCTCGAGCCGGAGGCTGCGCTGATAGAGATGTCCCAGCCGGAAGGCCTGCGGACCGATCGCATAGGCCTTGTCCGGCGTCGCCACCACGAGGCCGGCATTCTGCAGCGATATCAGCAACCGCAGGGCCGTGCTCTTCACCTGGCCGCTGCGGTGGCTGATCTCGCCGAGCGACAGCTTCGGCGATTCCGTCGTGAACAAGGAGAGGATGTGAAGCGCCTTGTCGACCGCTTCGACCCCCTTGGTCTTCAAGCCCGTAGCCGCCATTCGCCCCCTCCTGCCTAAGTGCTAGGCGTCGATGCTGCCGGCCCTGGTGTCCGGTAAGCAGATTTCCCCATCGGCAGTCAATTTTGCGCAAATGTTATGCAAGCACAATATGAAGGCATGAACATGCTTGACACCTGCCGGTGCGATTTTCATTCTATACAACGATAAATCGTTCTATTCAATAGAATGATCTGCAAAAGGTTCTGCTGCTGCCTTCGAAGGTTGGGTTCCTGCTGCCATGTCGGCAAGGAGGCTCTTCCGGCCAAGGCATCGTCGCCGCGTGTCCCGTGTCCATCTCCTGTCCGCTCACTCATAGGACTGCTGCCATGCCCCGTCCGAAGAATACGACCTCTTCCGCGATGAAGACCCTGATGGCCGCCCAGGCGTTCAACCGTCGAACCTTTCTCAAGGGCGCGCTCGGTGCCGGCGCCGCGACCGTGGGCGGCCCCTTCGTGGTGCGCAACGCGCTCGCCTCCTCCGGCGAGATCAGCCTGCTCATCTGGAGCGACGAACTGCCCGATCCGGTAGTGCCGGAATTCACCAAGAAGACCGGCATCAAGGTCCGCACCACCCCGTTCTCGCAGAACGAGGAACAGATCAACAAGCTGCAGGCTACCGATGGCGAGGGCTTCGACCTGTGCATGCCATCCTTCAGCCGGGCGCCGGAATTCCGCGAGCTCGAAGTCTTCGCGCCGCTCGACACCAACAAGCTGAAGCTCGATTCGCTCATTCCGTCCATGCTCGAAGGCTCCACCAGCCTGTGGACCTGGGACGGCAAGCTCTACCATGTGCCGCATTGCTGGGGCTCGGAGGCGATCTCCTGGCGCACCGACCTCGCGCCCGGCCTGACCTATGACAAGCTCAGCTACGGCACGCTGTGGGCGCCGGAATTCAAGGGCAAGATGCAGGGCCGCCCGCATTCGCTGCTGCTCGGCATCGGCCTGTGGATGGACGCCACCGGCAAGCTTCCTTCGAACCGTATGCGCGACAGCTACAAGGACGAAGAGAACGCCCGGCGGATCTATGACCAGATCATCACCTTCGCCGTTGCCAACAAGGTGCAGGTCAAGCAGTTCTGGGACGGTGCCGACAAGACCAAGTCCGGTTTCATGGAGAATGGCTGCGTCATCGGCCAGACCTGGGACGGCCCGCCGCTGTCGCTGAAGAAGCAGGGCAAGCCTGTCACCTTCATGGCACCGCAGGAAGGCGCCATCACCTGGATCGATGGCTGGTCGATGACGAAGGGCGCCAAGAATATCGATCAGGTCTACGAGTTCATAAACTTCATCCACACGCCGGAAATCTCCGCCATGGTGGCCAATAATTCCGGCTACAATCCGGTGGTGAAGGGCGCCGACGCCTATCTGTCGGAGATCGCCAAGAAGAACTTCGCCGAGGCCTATCCGGGCGACGCACTCTCCAAGCTGTGGCGCCGCCCGCCGGATACCTCCTGGTACACGCAGCTGCGCAACGAATACGCCGAGAAGTTCAAGGCGGCGTGACCGCAGGCGGCGCCGGGTCATTTCCGGCATCGCCTGTCGGCAAAATCGGAGCGGGCGTCCTGCCGCTCGGGCGAGATCCGGCGCCACCATTCGCCGGTCCTCGCCGCCCCCTCGATCGGCGGGACGCCATCTTGTCCGGGCGAAGCCGCCCGCGGCCGAAAACACGAGCCGGCGGCTCGTGCCACGATGTGCAAATTTCAGGGAACCCCCCATGGCTGCCGCCGTCGAGCTTGAAGGCGTCAACGTCACGTTTGGCGATTTTGTTGCGGTCCGTGACGCCAATCTCGTCATCGAAGCCGGGGAGTTCTTCTCCTTCCTCGGTCCGTCCGGGTGCGGCAA
>NZ_JBXASN010000016.1:0-153979 GCF_058809335.1 Ancylobacter sp. GW821-FHT10E12
CCGCCTCGGCCGCGCGGCGGGCCTGCCGCTCCTCGGCCAGCCGGCCGAGATGTTTTGGCGTGGACGGCCTGGGGTTCGAGGCGCTGGGGTTCGAGGCGCCGGACCGGGCGGCGGCGGGCGCGGCGGAGCGGGCCGCCGCGGCCTGGAGCGGAGGCCGCGGCGCGGCGGCGGAATCGGCAGGTGGGGCGGGGCGGCGTTCCATGCCCGATTAGCTAGCGCAAAGATGCGAACATATCAAGAACATCATGCAAAATGCCCCGGCGGGCGCTTCACGCGCCCGGTGGCTTGCTGTAGGCAGAACAAGGGTTTGCGGGGGCCGTCATCATTTGCGGGCGGCACGATTGACAAGGGATGGGCGCTTCGCGTGATCTCGGTGGTGATTCCGGCGCGCGAGTCGGGCGACCTCTTGATACCGACACTCGCGGCGCTGGTTCCGGGCGCCGCCGTCGGGCTGGTGCGCGAGGTTCTGCTGGTCGACGGACCCGCCGGGGCGGGAACCTATGGCGAGACCGCCGAGGTCGCCGACGCCGCCGGCTGCGAGTACCTCGAAGGCCCGGCCGATATCGGCGCGCGGCTGCAGATCGGCGCCGCGAGCGCGCGCGGCCCGTGGCTGCTGTTCCTCGAACCCGTGGGGCTGCTGCAGGAAGGCTGGACGCGCGAGGTGCGCAGCTTCATCGACCAGGCGGAACGCACGGACGGCACCGAGATGCGCGCGGCCAGCTTCCGGGTGGCGCTCGACGGCTTCGGCATCGGCTCGCGCCTCCGGGAGACCGCCTCCGTATTCCGGCAGGCGGTGACCGGCCGGCCCCGGCCCGAGCAGGGACTGCTGATCCATCGCCGGCTCTACGACCGGATGGGCGGCTACGAGACGGGCCCGACGGCGCCGCACCGGATGGTGGGCCGCATCGGCCGGGGGCGGCTGGTGCTGCTGCGCTCGCATATCCTGCTGCCGACGGGCTGATGGGGCCCTTGACGGCGGCTTCCGGCATCCGAACCGAAACGTCCTCCGGCTCGACGGCAGGCCGGCGCCTCAGCGAAACCAGTTGATCGGATTGAGCGCGCCGCCCGAGCGCTTCTTGCGCCGCCGCCGACGCGGGGGCGCCGGCTCGGCCGGGGGCGAGGATTCGGACGAAGGCCCGGCCGGGGGCGCATCCGGCGCGAGAGGCGCGCCGGCGCCCTGCTCGGCTTCGAGCCATTCGGCCCTCACCAGCTCGGCCTCCTGCGCCCTGGCCTCCAGCTCCCGGAGCTGGCCGCCGAGATGGCCGCGCAGCATCTCGAACTCGCCGTGGAAGGCGCCGTCGGTCACCTCGTCATATTGCCCGATCACCATTATCTGGCCGCGCAGCCGGTCGGCGGGCGACAGCTGGCTCCACTGGCCGCCGCCATGGTCGCGATAGACCGACATCGGCGTATGCAGGAGCCCGAGCGGGCCGGTGCGGGCGGCGCAGATATTGATCGCCCAGTCATAGGCGATGAGGTCGAACAGCCGCTCCGGCAAGGTGCGCAGCGCCGAGACCCGGTACATGCAGGCGGAGAAATTGCCGGGCACGTTGTCGAAGATCAGCGCCCGCGGCTCGAAGAAGCTGGAGCCGCCGTCGACCGGCACGCGGGTGCGCAGGGCGCCGTCGCGGGCGTTGAATATCTGGTAGTTGGCCGCGCAGATGCTGCATTCCGGGTGGGCATCGAGAAAGCCGGCCATAGTGGCGAGCCGGTCCGGCCGCGTCCAGTAGTCGTCGCCCTCCAGCACCGCGGCGTATCGGGCATCGCAGGCGGCGAAGGCGCGCCGGTAGTTGCGGGTGATGCCGAGATTGGGATCGGGGCCGAGGAAGCGCGCCGTCCGCCCCGCCGCCGCCAGCCGGCGCTCGATGATGGCACGGGTATCGTCCTGCGAGGCGTCGTCGGCGACGATGATCTCGAAGGGCTCGGCGGTCTCCTGCATCAGGATGCTGTCGAGGGCCTCGTCGATGAAGCGCGCGTGGTTGTAGGTGACGAGGATGACGGCGAGCTTAGGCTGTTCCGACAAGGCTGTGTTCCGCGTTGTTGCTTCCCGGCGGGCGGGGACATATCAGCTTCGCGCCTTGTCGCGCTTGAGGTGCTCGTCGAGGCGGGGGAGGATTTCGACGAAATTGCATGGCCGGTGGCGGATGTCCAGCTGACGCACCAGGATCTCGTCCCAGCCGTCGCGGCAGGCGCCGGGCGAGCCGGGCAGGCAGAAGATGTAGGTGGCGTTGGCCACCCCCGCCGTCGCCCGGCTCTGCAGCGTCGAGGTGCCGATCTTGGCGAAGGAGACCATGTGGAACACGGTGGAGAAGCCCTCCATCCGCTTCTCGAACAGCGGCTCCACCGCCTCCGGCGTGACGTCGCGGCCGGTGAAGCCGGTGCCGCCGGTGGTGACGACCACATCGATGCCGGCATCGGCGATCCAGCCGGACACGCGAGTGCGGATCGCCTCGACATCGTCCGGCACGATGGCGCGGTCGGCGAGGCGGTGGCCGGCGGCCTCGATGCGCGCGGCCAGCGTGTCGCCCGAGCGGTCGTCGGCGAAGGTGCGGCTGTCCGACACCGTCAGCACGGCGATGGAAAGCGGGACGAAGGACCTCTCCGCCGGGGCGGCGGGCGGGCGCGCGGACGGCACGTCGGCGGGCGGTGTGGCCATGGATCGGGCGCGCCTCAGATATTGCTGGCGTTGAAGGTGTTGCACTGCTGGAGCGAGCCGGTCTTCAGCCCGCGCTTGAACCAGGTGGCGCGCTGGGCGGAGGAGCCGTGGGTGAAGCTGTCCGGCACCGCATAGCCCTGCGCCTGCTTCTGCAGCCGGTCGTCGCCGATGGCGGACGCCGCGTTCAGCGCCTCGTCCACATCGCCATCCTCGAGAATCTGGAACTGCTTGTCGGCGTGAAAGGCCCAGACGCCGGCAAGGCAGTCGGCCATCAGCTCGACCTTGACCGACAGCGCATTGGCCTCGGCGCGGGAGACCTGGCGCTGGCGCTCCTGCACCTTGGCGAGCAGGCCGATCTGGTTCTCGACATGGTGGCCGACCTCATGGGCGATCACATAGGCGGCGGCGAAGTCGCCCGGCGCGCGGAAGCGGCTCTTCAGCTCCTGGAAGAAGGAGAGGTCGAGATAGACCTTCTGGTCGTTCGGGCAATAGAACGGGCCCATGGCCGACTGGGCATTGCCGCAGGCCGAGCGGGTGGCGCCGGAAAACAGCACCATGCCGGGCTGCTGGTAGGTGCGGCCGGTCTCCTTGAACACGGCGGTCCACACATCCTCGGTCTGGGCCAGCACGGAACTGGCGAACCGGCCGAGCTGGTCGTCCGGCGCGGCGCGCTTGGCCGGCGGCTGGGCGGTGTCGGTCTGCTGCTGGCCGTCGCCGAACAGGATCTCGGCGCCGCCGATCAGCACCGCCGGGTTGATGCCGGTGGCCCAGGCGATCAGGCCGACGATGATCAGGCCGCCAATGCCGAGGCCGCCCCGGCCGCCGGGCAGGCCGCCGCCGCCGCCGAAACCGCCCCCCGAACCGCGCCGGTCTTCGACATTGTCGCTGCGCCGGAAATCTTCCCACCGCATGGTCGCCTCCCGCGCCGGACGAACCGCCGGCTGTCATGATCCTGGTCCCGACCATAATAGGACGCGCGGCGGCGATCCAGCCGCGCCACAGCGGCAATGCGCGAGGACGCCGCCGGTTCCATGATGCCGGCGGCGAGATTCGTCAGGCGACGGGCGCGGCGAGCCCGTCGAGAAACTGCTTCGTCAGCGTGAGGTCCGGCGAAGACAGGCCGTGGCCGGTCGGCAGCACCTGGTGCGTCACCCGTGCGCCGGATGCCTTCAGCGTCGCGGCGAGGCGGGCGGCGTTCCCGGACGGCACGATCGGGTCCATGTCGCCGGAGAGGATGAGCACCGGCTTGCCGCCGATATCGGCCCTCGGCGGATTGGCGAAGGGCGACTTCTCCGCGAAGGGAGACATGGCCCGCAGCAGCACCGCGCCGGCCAGCGCCTCGGGGCGCAGCAGCAGCATAGAGGCGGCGATGTTGGCGCCGTTGGAGAAGCCGAGCGCCACCGGCGCCGGCAGGCCGTGCTCCCGGCGGATCGCTTCCACGAAATCGGCGAGCTCGTGGGTGCGGGCGGCGAGGTCCGCCTCGTCGAACACGCCCTCGGCAAAACGGCGGAAGAAGCGCGGCGCACCGCCTTCCGTCACCTTGCCGCGCGGGGAGATCAGCGCCGCGCCGGGCGCGACGCGCTCGCCGAGGCCGAGGAGGTCGTCCTCGTTGCCCCCGGTGCCGTGGAGCAGCAGCAGCGGCGCCCGGTCCGGCCGGTCGGCGGGGACGTAGCGATGGATGAAGGTCGGCGGAGTCGCAGCGGCCATGTTGGTGGCGGCAGTCATGACAGCCTCCTGTGGTTCGAAGGGGAGACGCCCCGCCGCGACGGGCGGCGGGACGATGGAAGGTCAGGCGACGTCGGGGAGCACCGCCTCGATATTGGCGCGGCGGCTCTCCAGGAAGTCCGGCAGCTTCAGCGCCTGGCCGAGGGTGGCCAGCGGCTCGTCCGCGGCGAAGCCGGGGATGTCGGTGGCGATCTCGAACAGGACGTGGCCGGGCTCGCGGAAATAGACGGAGCGGAAATAGTTGCGGTCCTTCTGCTCCGTGGTCTGGAGGCCGTGATGCTCGCGCAGCTTGCGCACCATCTCCTCCTGCGCCGCGTCGTCGGCCGCGCGGAAGGCGATGTGGTGCACCGAGCCGCCGCCCATGCGGGCCGGCAGGAACGAGCCGGCGACATGGATGTCGACGATGCCGCCCATGTCGGTGCCGTCCGCCTTGAAGCGCACCAGCGAGCCTTCGCGGCCGAGCTCCCTGAAGCCGAACACGTCGGTCAGGATGGCGCCGGTGGGCGCGGCGTCGGCCAGCAGCAGGTTGACGCCGTGGAAGCCGCGGATGGCATGCTCGGCCGGCACGTCGGTGCCGATCCAGGCGGTCTCGTTCTCGATGCCGGCGACGCCGACCAGAGCGAGGCGCATGCCGTGCGGGTCCTTGAAGGACAGCACGGTCTCGCCGAAGCGCTTCACCGGCGCGCTGTGGGCGACGCCCTTGTCGACGAAGCGATGCGTCCAGTAGCCGATCGAATTCTCCGGCACGCGGAACGCGGTCTCCTGCGTCTCGCCGATGCCGAGGCGGCCCGGTGCGACGTGGTCCCACGGAAAGAAGGTGAGGATGGTGCCCGGCGAACCGGCCTCGTCGCCGTAATAGAGGTGATAGGTGCCGGGATCGTCGAAATTGACCGTCTTCTTCACCAGCCGCAGCCCGAGGGTGCCGGTGTAGAATTCGAGGTTGCGACGCGCGTTGCCAGCGATCGCGGTGACGTGGTGAATGCCGTTGCGGGTCATGGTCTTTGCCCTCTCTGAAGCGCCGATGCGCTCTTGCATGGGCCAACACATAAGCCCGGAGCGGCGCGATGCCACGCCCTATCTATTGCATTGACGCAATCTATCCTCTGCTGATATGTATACCGCATTGCAACGAGGAAAGACGCGTTCTGAAATTCCTCAGTATCGCCAGCTACTTGGAAAAAGCGCCATGGCCGACCCTTTCAAGAACCTTGCCTGGGACGACTTCCGGCTGATCAAGGCGGTGGCGGACGCCAGGGGCCTTCCGGCCGCCGCGGCGCAGATCGGCGTCAACCATTCGACGGTGTTCCGGCGGCTGAAGCAGATCGAGGAGGCGCTCGGCACCACGCTGTTCGAGCGCCACCGCACCGGCTATGCGCTCACCCCCGCCGGCGAGGAGATGGTGGCGCTCGCCACCCGGCTCGACGACGAGATCACCTCCACCGGCCGGCGCATCGCCGGGCGCGAGCCGGCGCCCTGCGGCGAATTGCGGGTGACGACGCCGGATTCGCTGCTGATCCACCTGCTGATCCCGATGATGGCGGAGTTCCGCCGCCGCTACCCGCAGGTCCAGCTCGACATCGTGCTCTCCAACCAGGCGCTGAACCTGTCGCGGCGCGACGCCGACGTCGCCATCCGCGCCACCGACAGCCCGCCGGAAAACCTGGTCGGGCGGCGCATCGCCCGCATCGCCTGGGCGCTGTACGGGCGGGCCGAGGACTTCCCCGACCCGGCGGCGGTGGACATGGGCACGCTGCATGCCCGCAACTGGGTGTCGCTGGGGGAGAATCTCGGCACGCTGAAGGCGGTGAAATATGTCGAGGCCCATGTGCCGCCGGAGAATGTCGCCTACCGGATCAACACCGTGCTCGGCCTCGCCGAGGCGGTGGAGGCCGGGCTCGGCATCGGCCATATCCCGTGCATGATCGGCGATGCCCGCCCCTCGCTGGTGCGCCTCGCCCCGCCGGAGCCGGACTTCGCCGCCGACCTCTGGCTGCTGACCCACCCGGACCTGCGCCATTCGCCGCGGGTGCGGGCGTTCCTCGATTTCCTCGCCGAGGCGATCGCCCGGCATCGCCGCTTCATCGAGGGCAACGGCCTCGCCTCCACCGAGGCGGCGGCCTGAGCGCAAGCCGGGACTTAAGGCCGGGACCTACGCCTTGGAGCGCGCCAGCAGCGTGTCGCGCAGCGCGGCGAGCTCGCCGGTGAGCCGCTCCACCGCCTTGCGGTCGCGGGCGAGGCACAGGCCCATCTCGCGCGGCACGGCGAGCGCCTCGGCCTTCAGCGACTTGCCCTTGTCGGTGAGATAGATGCGCACCTGCCGCTCGTCCTGCGCGTCGCGCACCCGGCGCACCAGCCCGGCGCTCTCCAGCCGCTTCAGGAGCGGGGTGAGCGTATTGGTCTCCAGCAGCACCTTGTCGCCGATCTGGCCGACGGTCAGCCCGTCGCCGGACCACAGCGTCACCATGGCGAGATATTGCGGATAGGTGAGCCCGAGCCGGTCCAGCAGCGGCTTGTAGACGCGGTTGAAGGCGTGGTTCGCCGAATAGACGGCGAAACACAGGAAGTCGTCGAGCTTCAGCTTTTCTGAGGTGTCGGGCATGGCCGCGAATCTGCCCCCGATCGCCCGCCACCTCAAGCGCCAATTCGCCGCGCGACCCCCGGCATTTGAAGATGGACGGCGGCTCCTCTATAGCATCCGATACGGAACGACCGGGGAGACGGGGGACATGTCGGAAGGTGCCGCAAGGATGAAGCCTGCCGATCTGCCCGAGGCCGACGCCTATTCCGGGCTCAGCGCCAGCGGACGACGCTCCGCCCGCCTGCGGCTGCGCGCCGCCTGGATGTACTATGTCGAGGGCATGACGCAGAGCGCCATCGCCGAGGCGCTCGACATCGGCCGCGTCACCGTGGTGCGCCTGCTTGCCGATGCCCGCAGCCTCAACGAGGTCAAGATCAGCCTCAGCCGCGAGATCGCCGAGCTGCCGCGGCTGGAAATGGGCCTGCAGAAGGCTTTCGGCCTCAAGGAGGCGATCGTGGCGCCGGTCTCCGATCCCGCGGCCGACCCGACCGCCGCCATCGGCGCGGCCACCGGCCAGTTCATCTCCGAGCTGATCCGCTCCGACATGACCATCGGCTTCGGCTGGGGCCGCACGCTGATGCGCGCGCTCGGCTTCATCGACGAGAAGCCGGTCGCCAATCTCTCGGTCGTCTCGCTGCTCGGCGGCATCACCAAGGCCAAGCAGTACAATCCCTCGGAATTCGCCTGGCAGCTGTCGCGGCTGTACCAGGCCGACTGCCACCTCATCGCCGCCCCCGCCATCGTCGACAGCGTCGAGACCAAGCGGGCGCTGATCGAGCGCTGCGGCCTGTCGACGGTCTACACCCTCGCCCGGCGGATGGACGCGGTGGTGGTGAGCGTCGGCGAGATGGACGACAGCAGCACCTCGCTGCGATTCGGCTTCTTCTCCGGGGCGGACTGGGCCTCGCTGGTGGCGGCCGGCGCGGTGGGCGACATCGCCTATAATTTCTTCGACATCGAGGGCAAGCCGGTCGATCACCCGATCAACACGCGGGTGATGTCGATCCCGATCGAGACGCTGCGCTCCACGCCCGAGCGCATCCTCACCTCCGGCGGGCCGGCGAAGACGCCGGCGATCCTCGGGGCGCTGCGGCTGCTGCGCCCGACGGTGTTCATCACCGACGAGGCGACCGCGACGCGGGTACTGGAAGCCGCCGGCGCCGATTTCTGACCCCCGCGCGACACATCCGCATTTGACTCGGAACAAATGTCGAGTACCGAAGGGCACTGATGCGCGGCACACCATCGGCGCCGCGTCCTGAGAGGTTTCGCCATGCTCGTCGAAAACAGGATCGTGCGGTCGGGTATCGCCGCCGAACTGGACAGGTGGACACAGGCCCACGGCCCGGTGACCATCGGGCTGGCCGGTGCCGGCCAGATGGGTACCGACATCGTGGTGCAGGTGGCGCTGATGCCGGGCGTGCGCATCGGCGCGATTTCCGAGATCGACCCGCAGGCCGCCATCGACGCCGCGCTGATGGCCGGGCACGCGCGGGGCGACCTCGTCGCCGCCTCCACCGCCGCCGCGGTCGACCGCATCGTCGAGGCGGGGCGCATCGCCATCACCGACGACTACCGGGCGCTGTGCGCGGCCGGGCATATCGACGTGGTGATCGACGCCACCGGCAATCCCAATGCCGGCACCCTGGTGGCGCTGGAGGCGATGGGACACGGCAAGCACGTCGTCATGCTGAATGTCGAGGCCGACATCACCATCGGCCGCTGGCTGAAGCAGGAGGCCCGCAAGGCCGGCGTGGTGCTGACCGGCGCGGCGGGCGACGAGCCGGCGGCCACCATCGAGCTGATCGGCTTCGCCCAGTCGCTGGGCTTCGAGATCGTCGCCGCCGGCAAGGGCAAGAACAACCCGCTGAAATTCGACGCCACCCCGGACGAGTACGAAGCCGAGGCGCGGGCGCGGAACATGAACCCGCGCATGCTGGTGGAGTTCGTCGACGGCTCCAAGACCATGGTGGAGATGACCGCGCTAGCCAACGCCACCGGCCTCGTGCCGGACGTGCCGGGCATGCACGGCCCCAAGGCCACCCGCGAGGAACTGGCGCAGGTGCTGTGCACGCGGGAGGATGGCGGCCTGCTCTCGCGCTCGGGCGTGGTCGATTATTCGATCGGCAAGGGCGTGGCGCCGGGGGTGTTCTGCATCGTCAAGCCGCGCCATCCCCGGGTGCTGGAGCGCATGACCGACCTCAAGGTCGGCCCCGGCCCCTGCTTCGCGCTGCTGCGCCCCTATCATCTCACCAGCCTGGAGGTGCCGCTCTCGGCGGTGCGCGCCGTGCTGCACGGCCGGCCGGACATGGAGGTGCTGGACCATCCGGTGGCGGAATGCGCCGCGGTGGCCAAGCGCGACCTCGCCGCCGGCCAGGTGCTCGGCAAGATCGGCGAATACGACTATCGCGGCCACGCGATGGAATGGCGCGCCGCGCATGACAGCTTCGCGCTGCCGCTCGGCCTCGCCGAGAAGGCGCGGGTGCTGCGGCCGATCCGTATCGGCGAGCGGCTGACCTATGAGAACTGCGCCCCCGACGAGGCGCTGGTGGTGACGCAGATGCGCCGCCGGCTCGACCAGTCCGACGCGCAATATCTGGCGGCGTAAGCGGCGGGTTTCCGACGCGCAGAACGACCTGCTCCCTCTCCCCGTCGGGGAGAGGGGTGGGGTGAGGGTCTTCAAGCCGCCGAAGCGTCGTGCCCCTCACCGACCCGCTTCGCGGGCCACCTCTCCCCCATGGGGAGAGGGTTGAGAAAGAACGTTCCCGCGCGCGCTCACCCCTCGACTTCGGTGCCGTCCTGCGCCCAGCGGGTGTGGAACTTGCCGGGCCTGTCGAGCCGGCCATAGGTGTGGGCGCCGAAATAATCGCGCAGGCCCTGCAACAGGTTCGCCGGTCCCCGCCCGCGGCGCAGCCCGTCATAATAGGCCAGCGCCGAGGAGAAGGCCGGGGTCGGCACGCCGGCCTCCACCGCTCGCGCCACCACCGAGCGCCATTTCGGCTCGGCAGCCAGCACCGCCTCGCGGAAATACGGCTCGAACAGCAGGTTCGCCACCGGGGCGCCGTCGCCATAGGCCTCGCGGATGCGGTTGAGGAAGCGGGCGCGGATGATGCAGCCGCCGCGCCAGATGGTGGCGAGATCGCCCAGCTTCAGGTTCCAGCCGAACTCGTCGGAGGCAACCTGGATCTCCTGGAAACCCTGCGCATAGGCGACGATCTTGGAAGCATAAAGCCCGGCGCGGATCGCCTCGATGGCTTCCGGCGTCGCCGGCGTCACCGGCTGCGGCGGGTGGACGAGCAGCTTCTCGGCCTGCAGCCGCTCGTCGCGGCGGCTGGAGAGCACGCGGGCGAACACCGCCTCGGTGATGGCGGTGAGCGGCACGCCGAGATCGAGCGCCGACTTCGAGGTCCACATGCCGGTGCCCTTCTGCGCGGCCTCGTCGGTGATGACGTCGACCAGCGGGCGGCCGGTGGAGGCGTCGATCTTGCGCAGCACGTCGGCGGTGATCTCGATCAGGTAGGAATCGAGCTCGCCCTTGTTCCACTCGGCAAAAATGTCGGCGATGGCAGGCGCTTCCAGCCCGTGCAGCGTCTTGATCAGGTCGTAGGCCTCGGCGATCAGCTGCATGTCGGCATATTCGATGCCGTTATGCACCATCTTCACGTAATGACCGGCGCCGTCCGGGCCGATATGGGTGCAGCACGGCTCGCCGTCGACCTGCGCCGCCATGCGGGTGAACATCGGCGCCACCCGCTCATAGGCCTCGACCTCGCCGCCCGGCATCATCGAGGGGCCGGTGAGCGCGCCCTCCTCGCCGCCGGAGACGCCCATGCCGACGAAGCGCAGGCCCTTGCCCTTGAGATAGGCGTTGCGGCGGGCGGTATCGGTGAACAGCGAATTGCCGCCGTCGATGATGATGTCGCCCGGCTCCAGGTGCGGCAACAGTTCCTCGATCACCGCGTCGACCGGCGCGCCGGCCTTCACCATGATCAGGATCGGCCGCGGCCGGGCGATGGAAGCGACGAATGCGGCGATCGAGTGCGCCGGCAGGAAGGTGCCCTCGCCGGCATGCTCGGCCATGAGTTCGTCGGTGCGGTCCGGGTTGCGGTTGGCGATCGCCACCGCGAAGCCTTTGCCGGCGGCGTTGCGGGCGAGATTCGCGCCCATGGTGGCGAGGCCGTAGACGCCGATGTCAGCGAGCTTTGTCATTGCGATACCGTTGGATGGGGGAATGTGTCAGGCGCGGCCGACCGTGGCGAAATGCGCGTCGGCCAGGCGCGCTTCGGCCTCCGCCAGCGCATGGGCGAGTTCGCGCACCTGCGAGGGCTGCAGCACCAGTTGCAGCGCCGGCACCGGCTCGCCGGGCTTGGGCGGCGAGGCGCCGATCTCGAGGCGCAGGCCGACGGTCTCGCCGTTCATCAGCGCGGTGGTGAAGGCTTGCAGCGGCCACATCTTGAGGCGCCCCTGCTCGTCCTTGTCCCAGCTGGCGAAGGCGGCGATGGGCGAGAGGGCGGGTCCGTCGCTCATGGGGTCTCCTTGGATTTCTCGGGCAGGCGGCGCGCGCCGGCCGTGGTTGCCTGACGAGTAGCACCAAACGCCGCGCTTGTGACCCGCGCGCGTGCCCCCGCATGCGTGACCCGCGTTTCAGGCACACCCGGTCAGCCGAGGCTGCCGGCGAAGCGCTCGGCGAGGCGCTGGCGACGGAACGCCTCGGTGACGAAATCGACGAAGGCGCGGGTCTTGCCCGGCAGCAGCGTCCGGCTCGGATAATAGAGCGAGATGGCGCCGAGATCGGCATACCAGTTCGGCAGCAGGCGGACCAGCGCACCGGATTCGAGATCGGCCAGCGCGTCCGGCATCGCCACCAGCGTGACGCCGAGGCCGAGCCGCGCCGCCCGGCACAAGGCGGCGGGATCGTTCAGCATGATGTCCTCGCCGATGAGGGCCGGCATCTCCATCCCGGCGATATCGCGCATGACGAAGTGGCGGACGCGCCCGGTGCGGGCCGCGCGCATGACGATGCCCGGAAGCGCCGCGAGCCCGGCCGGATCGAGCGGCAGCGCGCGGCCCGCCACCAGCGCCGGCGCCGCCACCGCGACGATATGGGCGGGGGCGAGCGGGCGGGCGACGAGGCCGGGGGCGAGATCGAAGCCGCCGCCGATCGCCGCGTCGAAGCCTTCCGCCACCAGGTCGACCTGCCGGTTGTCGAACTGCCAGTCGATGCGCACGCGCGGATAGCGGGCGCGGAAGGCCGGCAGCAGCGGCAGGATATGCGCGACGCCGAAGGTGGGGCTGAGGCTGACCCTGAGCACGCCGGCCGGCTCGCCGCCCTCCGCCACGTCGGCGATGGCCGTGCGCAATGCGTCGAGGGGACCGCCGATTCCGGCGAGGAAGCGCTCGCCCGCCTCGGTCAGCGCCAGCCGGCGCGTGGTGCGCTGGAACAGCCGCACGCCGAGGCCGCGCTCCAGCAGCGCGACGTTGCGGCTCACCGCCGCCGGGGTCAGCCCGAGCCGCCGCGCGGCGGCGGAGAAGCTGCCGGCCTCGGCGCTGCGCAGGAAGGATTCGAGATGGGCGAGGCTTTCCATTTTCAACATATCATTGAAAGTGATTGCCGATATTACCGGCTAATCCGCGATGAATAAAGCGGCCACATTCACTCCACCAACGCAAACGGAGTGACGGCCATGACCGCCTCGACTTCCGCTCCAGCTTCCGCCCCGACTTCCGCTCCAGCTTCCGCCTCGACGTCCCGCCCGGCTTCGTTCCCGCTCGCCTCCCTCGGCCGCCGCGCGGTCCTCGCCGGGCTGACCGGCGCGCTGCTGCCCGTCCCGGCCCTTGCCGCGCAGCCCGACGCGGCTGCCGCCAACAAGGCGACCGTCCGCCGCCTGCTGGAGGGCGTGCAGCAGGGCGGCGATTTCGACCTGTTCGAGACGCTGTTCGCCCCCGACTATGTCGACCACACGCCGTTCGGCGGCTTTGCCCCGGACCGCGACGGCACCCGCGCCATCTACCGGGCCTTCCGCGCCGGCTTCCCGGACTGGCGGGCCGAGATTCACCTGCAGGTCGCCGAAGGCGATCTGGTGAGCACCTACAAGACCTATCACGGCACCCATCTCGGCCCGTTCATGGGCCTCGCCGCCACCGGCCGCGCCACCCGCTTCACCGTCATCGACGTGTTCCGCATCCGCGACGGCCGCATCGCCGACCACTGGGCCGTCGCCGACGGCACCGCGCTGCTCGCCCAGATCCGCGGCTGATCGCCCTCCTCATCCCGATAGATCGAACGCAAGGAATATCCCCATGACCAATGCTCTCCCCCTCGCCGGCAAGGTCGCCCTCGCCGGCAAGGTCGCCCTCGTCACCGGCGGCTCGCGCTCCATCGGCGCCGCCATTGCCGGCCGGCTCGCCGCCGACGGCGCCGCCGTCGCCTTCACCTATGCCTCTTCACCCGACAAGGCGGAGGCGGTCGCGCGGGCGATCCGCGCGGCCGGCGGCACCGCATTGCCGATCAGGGCCGATGCCGGCGACCCGCAGGCGGTGCGCGCCGCGGTGGCGCGAACGGTCGAGGAACTCGGCGGGCTCGACATCCTCGTCAACAATGCCGGCATCGCGCTCGGCGGCCCCATCGAGGAGATCCGCTTCGAGGACTATGAGCGGATGATCGCGGTGAACGTCACCGGCGTGTTCGTCGCCACCCAGGAGGCGGTGCGCCACATGAAGCCCGGCGGGCGCGTGGTGCATATCGGCTCGTCGATGGTGCGCTACGCCGCCTTCCCCACCGCCTCGCTCTACACGCTGACCAAGGGCGCGGTGGCCGGCTTCAACCGCAGCCTGACGCGCGACCTCGGCCCGAAGGGCATCACGGTGAACACCGTGCATCCCGGCCCGACCGACACCGACATGAACCCGGACGGCGGCCCGGTCTCCAAGATCGTCGGCCCCGGCATGGCGGTCGGCCGCTACGGCAAGCCGGAGGAGATCGCCAGCGTGGTCGCCTATCTCGCCAGCCCACAGGCCGGCTTCGTCACCGGCGCCGACATCGTCGCCGATGGCGGCTTCACCGCCTGATCCGCCATCCCGTTCCACCCCCATCGAGGAGACATGCCATGAACAGCATCGGCATCATCGGCGCCGGCCATATCGGCGCCGCCTTCGCCCGCGCGCTCGCCCGCGCCGGCATCCCCGCCACCCTGTCCAACAGCCGCGGGCCGGACAGCCTCGCCCCGCTCGTCGCCGGGCTCGGCGCGTCCATCACCGCCGGCACCCGCGAGGATGCGGCGTCCAGGGACATCGTGCTGGTGGCGGTGAACTGGACCAAGCTGCCGGCGGCGCTGGCCGGCCTGCCGGATTTCGGCGGCCGCATCGTCATCGACGCCAACAACCCGATCGAGGCGCCGCTGTTCAAGCCGGCGGAACTGAACGGGCGGCTGTCGAGCGAGATCGTCGCCGGGCTGGTGCCGGGAGCCCGGCTGGTGAAGGCGTTCAACCACCTGCTGGCGCAGGTGCTCGCCAGCGATCCGGCGGCGGAGGGCGGCAAGCGGGTGCTGTTCTATTCCGGCGACGACGCGCCGGCCAAGGCCGAGGTCGGCGCGCTGATCGAGGCGCTGGGCTTTGCCGGCATCGATCTCGGCCCGCTCGCCATCGGCGGCAGGCTGGCGCAGTTCCCCGGCGGGCCGCTGCCGGGCCTCAACCTGGTGCGCTTCGGCTGAGCCGAAGGCCCGCACGCCATCGCGCCATGCAGCGCCGCGGGGGTGGCCATGCGAATATTCATATCGCCGCAGATAAGATCGTGTGCGATACATATCGCAACACCGGACCGGGACGCGGCCACCGACGGCCGGCCCCGATCATCCCTCGAAGGAGAAGCGTCATGCTGAACGTCACGATCATCTCCCTCTTCGCCGCCTTCATCTCGCTGGCGACCTTCTCGGCGGGCCGCATCGCCCGCGACGAGCGCCCCGCGCGCCGTCCGGCGCGCTGCGACGCCTGACCCGCATCGCCGGAGCTTTCCTCCAGCTCCGGCGTTCCGGCGGGCGGGCGCGGGTTGCCCCCTTCGCGCCCGCCCAGCCGGATCCGCCGCCCATCTCGCGCCCGTCTGCGGTAAGGGGAGGATGGCGTTAACCAATTGCCGGCATCGTTCAGGGAACGCCACACCGCGATTCGCCGAACCGAGTGCCGCATGAGTAATGTGATTCCCTTCCCCGTTCCGGCGCCGCATGTCGATCCCGAACCGGATATCGACCTGATCACCGCCGTCGACGTCGCCATTCGCGACCTGCGCGATCTGGCGCAGCGCCTGCGCGGCGATGCCGTCGGGCAGGAGCAGGCGGAGGAGTGCCTGGACATGCTGACGCGGGCACTGGCCAGCGCCCAGTCCATCGCCGGCTAGGCCGGCCGTCCGGCGCGGCCCTCGCCGCTCAGGCGAGAAAGCTCTTCACCAGATACAGCCCGGCCTCCACGAATCCCCAGACCACGCCGGAAACCACGCCGAGCGAGGCGACCGCCACCGCCATTCCGGCCAGCACCCAGATCCCGTCACGCTCCAATATGCCGAGCGCCAGGATGCAGATGGCGAGCGCCGGCAGCATGTTGCCGAGCGGAATCGGCAGCACCAGCACCAGCGCCAGTATCAGGCACACGATGCCGACCGCATATTCCGCCGGCGGATGGGCGAACGCGCGCAGGCGCGGGCGCAGCAGGCCCTCCGCCTTGGCGAGCCACGGCACCGCGCGCGTGACGAAGCTGGCGAAATCCTTGCGGGCGATGGAGCGGCGGGCGATCAGCGGCGGCAACCAGGGATCGCGGCCCAGCGCGAGTTGCGCGGTGAGGAAGATCAGCGGCGCGCCGAGGATCGCCGACGTGCCGGGCGGGGTGGGCAGCACGTTCGGCAGCGCGAAGACCAGCATCAGCGGCCCGAACGCCCGCTCCTGCATGGCGGCGAGCAGATCGCCGACGGCGATGCGTTCGCGCGTCTCGTCGAAGGCGATGCCGTTCAGCACGTCGGACAGCCGGCCGGCTTCGGCGGCGGGCGGCACGTCCTCGACGGGGTCGGGTGACGGACAATCGGACTGCACGATGCGGAACGCTCCTCCCCGACCCATTCACCGGCCGCTGGCGGCCGCGCCCCTACAGATAGGCAGTGAATGTGACAAAGACCAGAAGCCTCGCATCGGAAGCCGCCATTGCGCGGCGGCGCGGCCCGATCACGTCCAGCTGAACAGGAAGGCGCCCACCGCGATGAGAAGAATGACCGTCACGACGATCCAGTGCTTGGCGGTGAAGTCGTGCATGATCATCGCGGCGGCACCCCTGTCGATCGAACCGCCGGCAGCGTAGCCGACAACCGCCGCAGGAAACCGCACCTGATTACCTTACGACACCGCTCCACGCCAATATTTCCAGACTCGGAATATTCGCGCATCATCCAACGTGGTAATGCTCGCGCCCACATGGGCAAAGGTGGCGCGACTGACGACATGAGTGAAGCGCGAATGCTGCATCAGCAGAACCTCCCGCACGCGACGGCCGCCAATGCCTCCAGCTTCGACGACAGCCAGATATTCGACCTGGCGCCTATTCCGATGTGGCTGGAGGACTACAGCGATCTCAAGGCCCTGTTCGACCGCTGGCGCGCGCAGGGCGTGACCTCGCTGCGCGACTTCCTGTGGGAGGATTCGCGCCGCGTCGCCGAATGCGCCGCGTGCATCCGCGTGCTCAAGGTCAATCGGGCGACGCTGCAGCTTTTCGAGGCCGAATCGCTCGACCACCTCGTCGCCAATCTCGACAAGGTGCTGCGCGGCGACATGCTGCGCCAGCATATCGAGGAACTGGCCCTGCTCTGGGACGGCGAGACGCATTTCTCCAGCAACACCGTCAATTACACGCTCAGCGGCGGCCGGCTGGACATCCAGCTCAAGGGCATGCTGCTGCCCGGCCACGAGGAGGCGATGGACCGCGTCCTCGTCTGCACCGAGGACGTGACCGAGCGCGAGACCGCCCGTCGCGCCACCGGCAAGGCCGAGGAATATGCACGCGGGCTGTTCGAGCACTCGCCGGTGTCGCTGTGGGTCGAGGACTTCTCCTCCATCAAGCATCTGCTCGACGACCTGCGGCGCTGCGGCATCGACGACCTGCGCGTCTTCACCGACGTGCACCCGGAATTCGTGCAGCGCTGCATCAGCGAGGTGCGGGTGATCGACGTGAACCAGCACACGCTCGACATGTTCCAGGCCGGCGACAAGAAGACGCTGATCGCCAATATCGACAAGGTGTTCCGCGAGGACATGCACCGGCATTTCCGCGAGCAGCTGATCGACCTGTGGAACGGCAAGCTGCTCCACCAGCGCGAGGTGGTGAATTATTCGCTCGCCGGCGACGAGATCAACGTGCACCTGCAATTCTCGGTGCTGCCCGGCTATGAGCGCGACTGGTCGCTGGTGCAGGTGGCGCTGATCGACATCACCGCCCGCAAGAAAGCCGAGGCCTATCTCGAATATCTCGGTAATCACGACGTGCTGACCAAGCTCTACAACCGCTCCTTCTATGTCGACGAATTGAACCGGCTGGAGCGGCGCGGGCCGTTCCCGGTCACCATCCTCATGATCGACCTCAACAACCTGAAGATCGTCAACGACCTGCTCGGCCACGCCGCCGGCGACGCCCTGCTGCGCCGGGCCGGCGAGGTGCTGGGCAAGGCGATCGACAAGCCGAACGTCGCCGCGCGCATCGGCGGCGACGAATTCGCGGTGCTGCTGCCCGGCATCGACGAGGATGGCGGGACGCTCGCCATGGCCGCCATCGCCGAACTGATCGCGGTGAACAACCAGTTCCACTCCACCCAGACGCTGAGCATCTCCATCGGCATGGCGACCAGCGCCGTCGGCGAGCGGCTGGAATCGGTGGTCAAGCGCGCCGACCTGCGCATGTACGAGAACAAGCGCAGCTTCGACCCCGCCATCGAGATCTGAGCAGCCGGCCGGGGCCGGGAGTATCAGTCGCCGGCGAAGCCGGAGGTATCAGCCGCCGTCAAAGCCGGCGTGGACGAAGCACAACTTGTTGCCTTCCGGGTCGCGGCAATAGGCGCCGTAATAGTCCGGCCCGTAATGCGGGCGCGGCCCCGGCGCGCCCTCGTCGATGCCGCCATGCGCCAGCGCCGCCGCATGCGCCGCGTCGACCGCCGCCGTCGAGGGCGCCATGAAGCTCACCTGGGTGCCGTTGCCCCAGGTCGCCGGCAGCCCGTTGAAGGGCAACTGCACGAAGAATTGCGGCCAGTGCCGGCCGGGACGTGCGAACATCACGCCCTCCGGCCCGCCATCGGGCGGCTCGTCGCGCCGCTCGAGGCCGAGCGGTGCCAGCGCCGCCTCGTAGAAGGCCGCCAGACGCGCCAGATCGCGGGCGCCGAGAATGATGTGGCTGAACATTGGGCTCCCTCATCGCCGAAGCGGCCGACCCCGCCCATTCAGGACAGCGGAGCCGCCCTGCGCAAGCCGGGACACGCGCAAGCCGGGAGCGGCTACGCAACGGATCCGCTCGACAGCGGCGCCGATGCGCAGTAAACCCCCGCCACGGAATTACATGACTTCCGGCTTGTTTGGAAGTTTTCACATAAACGGTTCGTAAATGAGCAATCTCCATCACGAGCGCGTCCTGTCGGTGCATCACTGGACGGACAACCTGTTCACCTTCACCACCACGCGCGATCCGGCGCTGCGCTTCAAGAACGGCCAGTTCGTGATGATCGGCCTGCCCGTGAACGGCAAGCCGCTGCTGCGCGCCTATTCGATCGCCAGCGCCAATTACGAGGAGACGCTCGAATTCTTCTCGATCAAGGTGCCGAACGGCCCTTTGACCTCGCGGCTGAGGAACCTCAAGGTCGGCGACGAGGTGATCGTCGGGCGCAAGCCGACCGGCACGCTGCTGGTCGACTATCTGGTGCCCGGAAGGCGGCTCTATCTGCTCGCCACCGGCACCGGGCTGGCGCCCTTCATGAGCCTGATCAAGGACCCGGAGACCTACGAGAATTACGAGAAGGTCATCCTGGTGCACGGCGTGCGCACCGTCGCCGAGCTCGCCTATCAGGACTTCATCGAGAAGGAGCTGCCGGATAACGAGTATTTCGGCGAGCTGGTGCGCGAGAAGCTGGTCTATTACCCGACGGTGACGCGCGAGCCCTATCGCAACCAGGGCCGCATCACCGACCTCATCACCTCCGGCAAGCTGTTCGCCGACATCGGCGAGCCGCCGCTCGACAAGGAGGACGACCGCGTCATGCTGTGCGGCAGCCCGCAGCTGCTCGACGACATGCGCGTCATCCTGAAGGAGCTCGCCTTCGAGGAAGGCTCGACCACCGAGCCGGGCGACTTCGTGATCGAGAAGGCGTTCGTCGAGAAATAGCCCGCGCCGGGCAGCAGCCCGCGCGGAAAAACCTCCGGCTCAGCGCAGCCGGTCGGTGTCCCGCGCGGGGCCCGGCCGGCGCGCGGCCTCTTCCGGGGTGAGCACGCGGTATTCGGCGTCGATCACGGTGACGCCGCCCGGCCGCGCCGGCTTGCGGCCGCCGAACAGCTTGTAGGCCAGGCCGGCGATCAGCACCACCGGCGCCACCACCAGGAACACGCTCGCCGCCACCAGGGCCAGTGCCGTGCCCAGGGCCAGCGCCACGGCGACGACGATCGCCACCTGCCACCAGCTCACGCGCTGCACGGTAAATCGCATCTGGCCGAACGGATCGTTCGCGCTCATTCCTTTTCCTTCCTCGTCACGTCGCCAGTGGCTTGAACCGCTGGTACCCGTCATATGGGTCGATCCGGTGGCCGTTCCAGATTTGCGCGGTCGATTTTCGCCACGCGCGACATTGCGCCCCGTCGAAAATGCGCGAAAGATCGTCCGTCATGGCCGTCCCATTCGGCCCCGAATCGGCCGGTGGAAGGCCCAAAACGAAAGAACCGCCATGCTGCTTCGCCACGCGGAGGAGCGCGATCTCGTCGGCATCCTCGACATCTACAATCGCGCCGTCCTCACCTCCACCGCCATCTGGAACGACACCCCCACCGATCTCGCCAACCGGCGCGCCTGGCTCGCCGACCGCATCTCCAAGCGCTATCCGGTGATGGTGGCGGTCGGGGAGGACGAGGCGATCGGCGACGAGGTGCTCGGCTATGCGAGCTTCGGCGATTTCCGCCCCTTCGAGGGCTACCGCGTCAGCGTCGAGCATTCGGTCTATGTGGCGGAGCGCGCACAGGGGCGCGGCATCGGCCGGCAGCTGGTCGAGGCGCTGTTCGGGCCGGCGCGGGCATTGGACAAGAAGGTGATGATCGGCGGCATCACCGCCGGCAATGCCGCCTCCATCGCCCTGCACGCCCGGCTCGGCTTCGAGCAGAGCGGCTACATGCGCGGCATCGGCATCAAGTTCGGCCAGCGGCTGGACCTGGTGCTGATGCAGAAGGACCTGTGAGGCCGCGGGAGGCGCCGCGCTCCCTCCCGGACGAAAAAGGGCGCCGCGAGGCGCCCTTCACCGTCGGCAAGCCGCAAAGGCCGCACGCTCAATAGCGGTAGTGATCCGCCTTGAACGGGCCGTCGACCGTCACGCCGATATAGTCGGCCTGTTCGGGGGAGAGCTTGGTCAGCTTCACGCCGAGCTTTTCGAGATGCAGCGCCGCCACCTTCTCGTCGAGCACCTTCGGCAGGGTGTAGACCTTCCGGTCGTACTTGCCGGGGTTCACCCACAGGTCGACCTGCGCCAGCGTCTGGTTGGAGAACGAGGACGACATCACGAAGGACGGGTGGCCCATCGCGTTGCCGAGATTCACCAGCCGGCCTTCCGACAAGAGGATGATGCGGTTGCCGGCCGGGAACGTGATCTCGTCCACCTGCGGCTTGATGTTGGTCCAGGTGAAGTTGCGCAGGCCGGCGACCTGGATCTCGTTGTCGAAATGGCCGATGTTGCAGACGATGGCCCGGTCCTTCATCTGCCGCATGTGGTCGACGGTGATGATGTCCTTGTTGCCGGTGCAGGTGACGTAGATGTCGGCGCGGGAGAAGGCGTCCTCGATGGTCGCCACCTCATAGCCTTCCATCGACGCCTGCAGCGCGCAGATCGGGTCGACTTCCGAGACGATGACGCGGGCGCCGGCCTGCCGCAGCGAGGCGGCCGAGCCCTTGCCGACATCGCCGAAGCCGGCGACGAAGGCCACCTTGCCGGCCAGCATCACGTCGGTGCCGCGGCGGATGGCGTCGACCAGCGATTCGCGGCAGCCATAGAGGTTGTCGAATTTCGACTTGGTCACCGAGTCGTTGACGTTGATCGCCGGGAACAGCAGCTTGCCCTGCTCGGCCAGCTTGTAGAGCCGGTGCACGCCGGTGGTGGTCTCCTCCGACACGCCCTTGATCGAGGTGGCGACCTCACCGAACCAGCCCTTCGGCTTCTGCGACAGCAGGCGGCGGATCAGCGCGAAGAAGATCTCCTCTTCCTCCGAGCCCGGCGTATCGAGGAAGGCGGTGTCGCCCTGCTCGGCACGCAGGCCGTAATGCACCAGCATGGTGGCGTCGCCGCCATCGTCGAGGATGAGGTTCGGCACCAGGGTTTCGCCGTCCTTGCCGCCGTGCCAGTCGAACAGGCGGGCGGTGAAGTCCCAATATTCCACCAGCGTCTCGCCCTTGTAGGCGAAGACCGGGATGCCGGCCTCGGCAATGGCGGCGGCGGCGTGGTCCTGGGTGGAGAAGATGTTGCAAGAGACCCAGCGCACGTCGGCGCCGAGCGCCTTCAGCGTCTCGATCAGCACCGCGGTCTGGATGGTCATGTGCAGCGAGCCGGCGATGCGCGCGCCCTTGAGCGGCTGCGAGGGGCCGTATTCGGCGCGGATCGCCATCAGGCCCGGCATTTCGGTCTCGGCGAGGTCGATCTCCTTGCGGCCGAAGCCGGCGAGGCCGATGTCCTTGACAATGTATTCGCTGGCGAGGGCCATGGTCGCAATTCCTTTGGCTGACGGTGCGTGCCGCGAGCCGGCGCGGCCCATGCCGGACGACAGGGGCGATGCGAACCGGCCCCGGTCCGGTGGATCGAAGCTCGGTCGGGTTGATAGCAGCCCCGGCCGGAGGTTTCAATAACGATATAAAGATGTCTTTATGTGACAGGCCGCAGCCTACTCGCCTTCGCCGAAACGGTCGGCGACGAGATCGGCCAGCGCGGCGATGGCGGCCTGCGCCTCCCGTCCCTCGGCCTCGACGAGGATGGTGGTGCCGGTGGCGGCGGCGAGCATCATCAACCCCATGATCGAGGTGCCGCTCACCGTCTCGCCACAGCGGGTGACGCGCACCGCGGCGTCGAAGCGCTCCACGGTCTGGACGAATTTGGCGGAGGCGCGGGCGTGCAGGCCACGCTTGTTGAGGATGGCGAGCTCGCGCTGCAGCGGTTTCGACACGCCCGGCACGGTCGTCATTTTCCCGCGAGCACCCGGCTGGCAATGTTGATGTATTTGCGCCCGGCCTCCTGGGCCTGGGCGACCGCGACATCCATCGGCACCTCGCCGCGCACGGTGGCGAGCTTGACCAGCATCGGCAGGTTGATGCCGGCGACCACCTCGATATCCGGCTCGGTCATCACCGAAATGGCGAGGTTGGAGGGGGTGCCGCCGAACATGTCGGTGAGGATCACCACGCCGTCGCCGGTATTGACCGCCTTCACCGAGGCGACGATGTCGAGGCGGCGCTGCTCGATATCGTCATCGGGCCCGATGGTGACGGACTCGATCTGGGACTGCGGTCCCATCACATGTTCCAGTGCGGCACGGAACTCGCTGGCGAGGCGGCCGTGGGTGACGAGTACAAGCCCTATCATTCTGCTCCGCCGTGCGGCTGAACGGCACGAACCCGAGCGCGTCGACAGCGACTGGGCGCCGGGACTTCCGAGATACGCAGATCCGTTCCCGCTCTTCGCGGGGCACATATCATCGTTGCGCTGCACCTAAATGGCAAGTGCGGTGCGTGAAATCCTGGGGATGACGCTGGAGCAGCTATGGCGAGGCCCGGACCGGCGGCGCCCGTCCCGCTCCATGCCACTGCATCGAAAGCATTTTCTGCCGCGCGGGCGCCTCCCCCCGGACGACGGGGGCCTATGCGTCGTCCAGTCCCGCCTCGGTGGTCAGCATGGCCAGCACCTGGTGGACGGCATCGCCGCGGTCATAGACCGGCAGCCGGTGGATCTCGACGCCGCCGAGGCGGATGCGGCCGTCCTCGCGGCGCGGCAGCCTGGCGCCATCGGCATCGGCGAGGTCGACGACCAGCGCCACCTCCACCTCCTCGACATGCGGCACCCGCCGCAGCCCGGCGCCGCGCACCTCGATCAGGCCGGCCAGCACCGGCACCGGGCGGGCCAGCAGCCGGTCGCCGCGCGACTCCAGCACGATGCGGTCGTCGCCGACCAGCACGGTCGGCGGGATCAGCCCGGCGCGGCCGGCGAGGATGAGCGCGAAGGCGAGATGCGACTTGCCCGAGCCCGAGGGGCCGCGGATCAGCACCCCCGCCTCGCCGACGCGCACGCAGGAGGCGTGGTGGGTGGCGCTGAGACCTGCGCCGGGCTGCGTAGTGTCGTCGGCCATCTCGTCCTCCTCAGGCGCAGGGCAGCCTCACGATGAAGCGCGCCCCGCCGGACGCCCCCTTCTTCGCCGCGCGGCGGCGCTTGCCGGGTTCGGGTGGGGGCGGCGGCGCGGCCGGGCGGTTCTCCGCCCAGATGCGCCCGCCATGCGCCTCGACGATCTGCCGGGAGATCGACAGGCCGAGGCCGGAATTCTGGCCGAAGCCCTGCTCCTCCGGCCGGTCGGTGTAGAAGCGCTCGAAGATGCGCCCGAGCGCGTGCTCGGGAATGCCCGGCCCGTCATCGTCGACGAGGATCTCCACCGCCCCCTTGGCCTGGCGGCAGGTCACGCGCACCTCGCCGCCCTTGGGCGAGAAGGAGCGGGCATTGTCGACGAGGTTGTTGATCACCTGGCCGAGCCGGGAATCGTGGCCCGGCACGATGAAGGGATGCCCCTTCGCCTCGCCGCCCGCCGGCTCGAAGATCAGCTTCACGGTGACGCCATCGCCGCGCATCACGTCATTGTGCACCCCGCACACGGTGGTGAGCAGGCGCCGCAGGTCGACCGGCTCGGCCTCCTGGCGCTGCAATTCGGCATCGAGGCGGCTGGCGTCGGAAATGTCGGTGATCAGCCGGTCGAGCCGCTTCACGTCGTGCTGGATCACTTCCATCAGCCGGCCGCGCGAGACGTCGTTGCGGGCCAGCGGCAGCGTCTCGACGGCGGAGCGCAGCGAGGTGAGCGGGTTCTTCAATTCGTGCGAGACGTCGGCGGCGAAGCTCTCGATCGCCTCGATGCGCGAATAGAGCGCGTCGGTCATGTCGCGCAGCGCGCCCGACAGATGCCCGATCTCGTCGGAACGGCTGGTGAAGTCGGGGATCTCCACCCGCTGGCGGGTGCGCCGGCGCACCCGCTCGGCGGCGTCGGCGAGGCGGCGCACCGGGCCGGCAATGGTACCGGCGAGCAGCAGCGACAGCACCACCATCACCACCATGGCGACGACGAAGACCCGCACGATGACCAGCCGCTCGGCCGCCACCGCCTCGTCGATCTCGCCGCCCTGGGTGGAGAGCAGCAGCGCGCCGAGCACGGCGCGGAAGCGCTGCACCGGCACCGCCACCGAGACGATGATCTGGCCGCGCTCGTTCACCTGCACCGCGCTCGACTTCTGGCCGGTGAGCGCGTCCACCACCTGCGGGTAGCCCTTGCCGTTATTGGGCCCGAGCTCGCGATAGAGCGGCAGGTCGCCGCGCTCGAACCACATCTTCACGCTGTTCCAGCCGTGCTCCATCCAGTTCGGCGGACGCGCGGTGGGGGTCGGCAGCTCGAAGCGCAGGATCTCGCCGCGCGAATAGAGCGACTGGGAATCCAGCAGCAGCAGCCCGTCGCGGTCATAGATGCGGGCGCGGGTGCCGGTCGGCTCGACGAGGCGCTTCAGCACCGGGGCGACGCGCTCGGGATTGATCGGGAATTCCAGCGGGGCGAAGCCCTCCTCGCCCGGCCCGTAGCTCTCGCCGGCCTGCAGTTCCAGCAGCCGCTCGGGGTCGATGGTGATGGCGTTGGTCTCGACCTGCGCATTGGCGGCGATGGCGCCGGCGATGATCTCGCCCTGCACCAACAGGCTCTGCACCCGCGCGTCGATCAGCCCGGCGCGGAATTCGGAGAGATAGAGGATGCCCGCCACCAGCGCCGCCATGCCGGCGAGGTTGAGCAGCACGATGCGGCGGGTGAGGCTGGAGAAGCTCTTGAAGGCGACGAAATTGCGCAGCCGGCGCGCCGCGCCGACGATGCCGGAGACCAGCGCCCCCGAGGCGAGCGCCGCCGCCAGGCCGAGCCTGCGCCGCCCGGCTTCGGGCGCGGCCTCGTCCTGTTCCTCCGGCTCGTCGCCGGGAGGCGGTTCGCCCGGCAGCCTGGCGCGCGTCGATTCGGGATCGAGCAAGGAACGCCTACTCCTTGAAGCGGTACCCGACGCCGTACAGCGTTTCGATCATCTCGAAATTGTCGTCCGTCACCTTGAACTTCTTGCGCAGCCGCTTGATGTGGCTGTCGATGGTGCGGTCGTCGACATAGACTTGGTCGTCATAGGCCGCGTCCATCAGCGCGTTGCGGCTCTTCACCACGCCGGGGCGGGTGGCGAGCGCCTGCAGGATCAGGAACTCGGTGACGGTGAGGGTGACGTTCTCGCCCTTCCAGGTGCAGGTATGCCGCTCGGGGTCCATGCGCAGCAGCCCGCGCTCCAGCACCTTGGCGCTGTCGGTCTCGCGCGGGGCGGTGCCGTCCTTCGGCGCCACGCGGCGCAGCACCGCCTTCACCCGCTCGACCAGCAGGCGCTGGGAGAACGGCTTCTTGATGAAGTCGTCGGCGCCCATCTTCAGGCCGAACAGCTCGTCGATCTCGTCGTCCTTGGAGGTGAGGAAGATCACCGGCATGTCGCTCTTCTGCCGCAGGCGGCGCAACAGCTCCATGCCGTCCATGCGCGGCATCTTGATGTCGAAGATGGCGAGGTCGGGGGGATTGCTCTTGAACCCGTCGAGCGCGGTGGCGCCGTCGGTATAGGTCTGGATGCGGTAACCTTCGGATTCGAGGGCGATCGAGACGGAAGTCAGGATGTTGCGGTCGTCGTCGACGAGAGCGATGGTCGGCATCTACATTTTCCTGTTCGGCGGCGTCATGCGCAACGGGCGGTGAACCGTGCTGGCGTGTCCATAATGTGACACGCAAGGAGACTCACCTAGGAATAGCGCGTTTTGAGTCACATAGCCAATGTGCGGCCGCATGCCGCCCGCGACGGTGCTTGACGCCGCCCGCCGGCTTCGCCACTCAGGCTCCTGGCCGGGAAAGCCATTCAGGGGACTTCCATGAACGACACCTCCACCCCCGGTTTCGACGCGCCCGCCACCGTCAGGCGGCTCATCCGCGAGGCGCGCACCGGCGCGCTGGCCAGCCTCGACCGCGACGGCTGGCCCTATGCCTCGCTGGTGCAGACCGCGACGCTGCATGACGGCTCGCCGCTGCTGCTGCTCTCCCAGCTCGCCCGCCACACCCGCAACATCGCCGCCGACTCGCGGGTGAGCCTGCTGCTGGACGAGGACCGCCAGGGCGACGAATTGCAGGGCGCGCGGGTCAGCCTGAAGGGCCGGATCGGCCGCATCGCGAGCGAGGAGGACATCGCCACCGCCCGCCGGCGCTTCCTCGCCCGCCATCCCGACGCCGCCGGCTTTGCCGGTTTCGCCGACTTCGCCTTCCACCGCATCGTGCTGGAAAGCGCGCATCTCGTCGCCGGCTTCGGCCGCATCGTCGAATTGCCCGCCGCCGATTTCCTCACCGACCTGACCGGGGCCGACGAGGTGGCGTCGAGCGAGGCCGGCGCCGTCGAGCACATGAACGACGACCATGCCGACGCCATCGGCCTCTACGCCACCGCCCTGCTCGGCGCCGCGCCCGGCGACTGGCGGATGGCCGGCATCGACCCGGAGGGGTGCGACCTGATGACCGGGGTCGAGACGCGGCGCCTGCCGTTCGACCGGCGCATCACCACGGCCGGCGACGTGCACCGCATCCTGGTCGAACTCGCGGTGAAGGCTCGCAAAATCGCCGGCGTGCCCTCCTCGCGCGGCGACCATTGACGCTGGGTCCGGCGGCGGGGCGAGGGTAAACGCCGCCTCGCCCCCGACCCGGTTTCGCCACGAATTCGACCCCGTATGACAGACAAATGGCCCGAGTGCTCCTTCACGGTGCCGGCCGGCGGGCATGACGAGAAGGAGTTCAACATGCTGGAAACCGGCATGCGCAACCTGGAGAACGCCGCTGCGGCGACGGGTCTTTCGGGTTCGGGCAAGGTATTCTGGAACCTTGCGGGCCCCACGCTCTATGAGCGCGCCATCGCCCGCGGCGAGGCGCGGCTGTCGGCGACCGGCGCGCTGGTCGTGGAGACCGGCGCCGGCGACACCGCCGCGCGCCATGTGGTGCGCGAGGATGTGGTGCGCGAGGATTTGGCGCACGAGGAAATCCTCCATGAGGATGCGGGAGCGGCGCAGGACGGCGCCCCGGCCCTCGACCACCGGGCCGATCCGCTGGCGCTGCCGCGCGAGGCCTTCGAGCGGCTCCGGGACGACATGATCGCCTATGCGGCCGGGCGCACCCTTTTCGCGCAGGACCTTCATGCCGCGACGGCGCCGGGCCATGTGCGCCGGGTGCGGGTATTCGCCGAGCATGCCTGGCACGCGCTGGCGATCCGCAACCTGATGCAGCGCCCCGACCGCGCGGCGCTCGACGGCTTCGTGCCGGACGTCACGCTGTTCTGCCTGCCGCATTTCCGGCCGGATGCCGAGCGGCACGGCCTCGGCGAGGCCAGCGCCATCGTCGAGGACCCGGCGCAGGGGCTGATCCTCGTCGGCGGCACCCTCGATTTCGGCGCCGTGCAGCGCGCCGTCCTCGCCCATCTCGACGCGGTGCTCGGCGAGGCCGGCGTGCTGGTGCTGGACGGGGCGGCGGATATCGGCCCGCATGGCGAGGTGACGCTGTTCGTCGGTTCGCCGGGCAGCGGCAAGAGCACGCTGGCCGGCACGCTGGCCGCCGACCCGCGCACCGGCCGCATCGGCGACGGCGCCCTCGGCTGGAGCGCCGACGGCGTGTTCAGCCCGCTCGGCGGCCTGCGCCCGCGCGTGCGGGATATCGAGGCGGCGGGCTTCGACGTGGTGTTGGAGAATGTCCCGCTCGACGCCGACAGCCGGGAGCCGGACCTCGCGGGCGTCGGCGAGGCGGCGCGCGCGACGCTGGCGGCCGGCGATTTCGGCATGGCGGCCGGCGCGCCGCGCACGCTGATCCTGACCAGCTGCGACAGCTTCGGCGTGCTGCCGCCGATCGCCCGCCTCAGCGCCAGCCAGGCGCTCTATCATTTCCTGTCCGGCTATTCCGTCGGCCCGGACGGACACGAGCCGCGCTTCGCCCCCGACGAGCGCTCCCCCCTCCACGGCCGGCTGCTGCGCGACCGGCTCGCCGGCGGCGAGGTGACCTGCTGGCTGGTCAATACCGGCTGGAGCGGCGGTCCCGCCGGCCGGGGCGCCGGTCCGGAAGCCGGCAAGGGCACGCGCATCCCGCTGGAGACCACGCGCCTGCTGGTCGCCGCCGCGCTCGACGGCACGCTGGCGCAGGGCGAGTTCCGCCCCGACCCGCATTTCGGCATCGAGGTGCCGGTGGCGGCCGAGGGCGTCGACGCGCGCCTGCTGGAGCCGGCGCAGAGCTGGGGCAACCGCATGGACTACGTGATGGCGGCGCGCCGCCTCGTCGGCCTGTTCGCCGCCAATTTCGCCCGCTTCGAGGGCGAGTTCGACGCGGAATTGCGGGACGCCCAGCCGGGCATGGCGATCGCCGCCGAGTGATGGCACTCTCTCCCGGCACAAGGCCGGGAGAGACGCCGTGGCGGAAGCGAGCCGATACGCGATCCGGGCCGTCGCGCTGGCGGCCGCCCTGCTCACTGCGGCCCCGGCGCTCGCCGGCGACGGTGCGGCGGCCTTGCGCTTCATCGCGCCCGAGACCTATGTCGACGGCAATCTCGCCTGGTCGCCGGTCGACCGGCGGCTGACCTTCGAGGGTCTGTCCCGCATCTTCGCCCGCGAGGCGGCGCGCGCCCTGCCGGCCGGCGACGTGCTGGAGATCGACATCCTCGCCCTCGACCTCGCCGGCAGCATCGATCCCCTCGCCTCCCGCACCGGCGAATTGCGGGTGATGCGCGCGGACACCTGGCCCTCGCTCGCCCTGCGCTACCGGCTGCTGCGGCACGGCCGCGTGATCGCGCGGGGCGAGGCGACGCTGCGGGCGATGAACTACCTGATGGACCCGCGCGCCGCCCGCTCGTCCGATCCGCTGCGCTACGAGCGGGCGATGATCGCCGCCTGGTTGCGCGCCCGCTTCGCCACCGGCGCGCAAGGCTGAGCCCGGCTCAGCGGAAATACAGGAAGGTGAGCAGCGCGAAGCAGGGCAGCAGGAAGATGCCCGACCACGCCATGTAGCCGAAGAAGCTCGGCATCTTCACGCCGCGGCTTCTGGCGATGGCCAGCACCATGAAGTTCGGCGCATTGCCGATATAGGTCAGCGCCCCCATGAACACCGCGCCGGCCGAGATCGCCTCCAGCGTCGTCGCGTAGCGGTTCATCAATTCGCCCGCGTCGCCGCCGGCGAGGTTGAAGAACACCAGGTAGGTCGGCGCATTGTCGAGGAAGCCGGACAGGATGCCGGTCATCCAGAAATAGCCGGCATTGAACGGCTCGCCCGCCTCGTCGGTGACCAGCGCCACCAGCCCGGACAGCGCGCCGCCGGAGCCGGCCTTGAGGATCGCGATCACCGGGATGATGGTGAGGAAGATCGCCGCGAACAGCTTGGCCACCTCGCGGATCGGCTCCCAGTCGAAGCCGTTGCGCTCGCGGATGAAGGCGGGCGTCACCGCCATCGACACGCCGGCCAGCACCAGCAGGATGGCGTCGCGCACCACCGAGGGCAGCGGCAGGTGGGTGCCGGCGACGTTGAACTCGATATCCGGCTTCCACAGCGCGCTGACCAGGATGGCGCCGATGACGCCGGCGAGCAGCGGCAGGTTGGCGAGGCCGCGCAGGCCGATGCTCTCGGTGTCCGGCGTCGGGTCGGGCCTGGGCGGCCGCCTCTCCTCGCGCGCGTAGAACCAGCGGTCGAGCCCGTAGAAGGCGACGAGCAGGATCGCCACCACCAGCGCGGTATCGTGGAACAGGTGGCTGGTGGTCCAGAAGAAATCGACGCCCTTGAGGAAGCCGAGGAACAGCGGCGGGTCGCCGAGCGGAGTGAGCGAGCCGCCGATATTCGAGACCAGGAAGATGAAGAACACCACGGTGTGCACATTGTGGCGCCGGTTGTCATTGGCGCGCAGCAGCGGGCGGATCAGCACCATCGAGGCCCCCGTGGTGCCGATCAGGCTGGCGAGCACGGTGCCGATGGCGAGCATCGCGGTGTTCACCGCCGGGCTGCCATGCAGGTTTCCGGTGACCAGGATGCCGCCGGAAATGGTGAACAGCGTGAACAGCAGGATGATGAAGGGGATATATTCCAGCAGCGCCGCGTGCACGACCTCATAGGTCGCGATGCCCGCCCCCTGCAGCGCCACGAAGGGCACCAGATAGGCCAGCGCCCAGAACAGCGCCACCTTGCCGTAATGGTGATGCCAGACATGCGGCGACACCAGCGGCAGGATGGCGATGGAGAGCAGCATGCCGGCAAAGGGGATGCCCCAGGCCAGCGACAGGCTGGCGCCGTCGATGCCGGCCCCCTCGGCGGCGAGGGCCGGCGCGGCCATGCCGGCCATGAGGCCCGCCGCCAGCGCCGCCGTCCTCGCCGCTCCGAACAGCTTCGCCATCGCGCTCCCCCACGTCTCGATGCCCCGCGTTGGGGTTAGCAACCCCTCCCCGGCCTGTCGAGGAAATCCGGCCGGCATCGATGCCGGCGCCGATGTCGATGCCGGTGCACCCCGCGCCGGGCGGCCATGGTCGCGCGGCCGGGACGGTTCTAGCCAGCGCGGACGGCGCCGCAGCGGCGCCGCCGGTTGAATCGCCCGCGCGAGGGTTCTAGTTCTAGCCCGCGCCGCCGGCGCGCAGGAGGATTCGCCATGGCCCGTGCCGTCGCCGGCCCCGAGATCGAACGGCTCATCCAGCTGCTGGCGCGGGTGCCCGGCCTCGGGCCGCGCTCGGCGCGACGGGCGGCGCTGCAATTGATCAAGAAGCGCGAGGCGCTGATGGCGCCGCTGGCAAGCGCGCTTTCCGAGGTGCTCGGCAAGATCGAGACCTGCCCGGTCTGCGGCAATCTCGACGTGCGCAGCCCGTGCCTGGTCTGCTCGGACCCGACCCGCGACACCGCGATGCTGATCGTGGTGGCGGACGTGGCCGACCTGTGGGCGCTGGAGCGTTCCGGGGCGATGAATGCGCGCTACCATGTGCTGGGCGGCACGCTCTCCCCGCTCGACGGCATCGGCCCGGACGAGCTCAACATTGCCAGCCTGATCGGTCGGGTGCGCGAGCGGGGGCCGAATGGCGGCATCACCGAGGTGCTGATCGCGCTCGGCGCCACGGTGGACGGCCAGACCACCGCGCATTACGTCACCGAACTGTTACGCGACACCGGAGTGAAGGTGACGCGGCTGGCGCATGGCGTGCCGGTGGGCGGCGAGCTCGACTATCTCGACGAGGGTACGCTGGCGGCGGCGATCCGGGCGAGGACGGCGTTGTAAAACAACCGATCAATCTACAATTCGACGTCAACCTAAAAGGCGATTATCCTCTTTACGCAAGTAAGCATCCACGCACTTGCGCGGCGCGGGCGGCACGATTTTGCAAGACCTAATCACGTAGTTTTACTTAAATATGCCACCCGGTTCTTCCTGCTCTTCGTAGTCTACACCCGGATCGGGTAGCTCAGAGAGGCTCATGTTGAGGGCATTCTCCATGAGGGTATTGTTCTCGGGGGTATAATCGGCGTCAGGGTAAGGAATTTCTGCCAGCCAATACCCTTTCTTGGTGCGAGCGATGCGGTCCTTCATCCGCCAAAGCATCGTAGACAGTACCATTTCGGGATCAGATCCGTTTAGGATCACCCCGCGCGACCGCAGTCCTGAGAAAAGTTCGGTACGACTCATTGGGCGGCCACCGTCCATAAGAATCGCCCGCGCCTCCTCTATTACCTGTTCTTTTGGTGGATTCTTCGGCCGCGGCGTGCGCGTATCTAGCGACACGGCGCTGATATCCACATTCCCCACAGGGGTGCTATCGACACTCACACCCGCAAATTCTTGCCAATCTTCCATAAATTTTGAAACGCGAATTAGGTCGCGCCTCGCCTCCTCAAGTCTCTGTTGGAGCTTGTTTATTTCCGCGGCCAGATCCTCTCGTCGCGCTGCCGCGTTACGGTAAGCTGCGTCTTCCATGATGGCCTCCGTTTGTTCCCCATACGTATCTCACGCCCGCGCCCACACAGCAACACCGGGCAGCTTGTGTGGAGCGGCCTCATCATGTAGATTGTGAATGCGGTAAATACCGCGCAAAGGCCCCGGATCATCCGGGGCCTCCGTGCAAGCGGCATACGCGCCATGGAAGCGCGAGATTGGAGGTAGATTATGGGGAACGGCATCCCCGGGAAATTTGGATGGCTGGTACCCATCCTATTTCCCCTGCTCTTGACATAGAGTCAGGACGGCGGGGCAATGCCCCGCCGTTTCTATTCGATAGCATACACGCCGACGAAACGCAAGGAATCCCTGCATAATACGCTTTGCTGATGCGGCAAAGGCCGGGCAATTTAATGGCCCTCTAGAGCGCTTCTGATATGTGTCAAAGCGCCATGAGTGGGACATTTGCAGGCACTATCATACACTCGCCCCCCTACCCCAGCCCCCGGAAATGCCCCCGCGCCTGCAGATAGGCCAGCAGCGCCAGCCCCGGCAGCGCGGCGAATGCCGTCACCGCGAAGAACACCACCCATCCCGTGCTTTCGGCGACGAAGCCAGCGCCTGAGGCGAGGAACGTCCGCCCCACCGCCGCCAGCGCGGTCAGCAGCGCGTATTGCGTCGCGGTGTGCGCGCGCGCGCCGCACAGCGCCGAGATATAGGCGACGAAAATCACCGTGCCGATGGCGCCGGTGAAGTTCTCGACGAGGATGGTCAGCGTCAGCGCGCCGAGGTCCACCCCCATCCAGGCCTGCCACGAGAACACCAGGTTGGAGAGCATCTGCAGGATGCCGGCGATCCACAAGGCCCGGCCCAATGGCAGCGCTCGGGCGATCAAGCCGCCGGCAAAGCCGCCGAGCAGTGCGGCGGCGAAGCCCACGCCCTTGACGATGCCGGCATAGGCCGCCTTGTCGAAGCCGATATCGATGACGAAGGCGCCGGTCAGCACCCCGGCAAAGGCGTCGCAGAACTTGAAGAACACCACGAAGGCGAGGATGGCGACCGCGTCGCGGCGCATCAGCATGTCGGCAAAGGCGCCGACCGCGGTGTCCCATACCCGCTTGGCGACGTTCGGCTCGCGCACCAGCCCGGCATTGCCCGCCGGCTCGCGGGCGAACAGCGTGGCGAGGAAGCCGACGCCGACCATCAGCGCCGCCGCCATGTAGCCGAAGGCCCAGACATCGGCGCGGTCGACGCCGATCGCCTCGAACCACGCCACCAGCAGCACCACCCCGGCGCCGGAGGCCAGCATGCCGACCCGGTAGGCGGCGACATAGCCGGCCATGCCGGCCGCCTGCTCGCGGGTCTCCAGGCTCTCGACGCGGAAGGCGTCGACGACGATGTCCTGCGTCGCCGAGGCGCAGGCGACGAGGAAGGCGCCGAGCGCCACATGCCAGGGCGCCGCGACCGGGTCCTGGAAGCCCAGCCACAGGATCGCCACCGCCAGCAGCAATTGGGTGAACACCAGCCAGCCGCGCCGCCGCCCGAGCAGACGGGAGAGGATGGGAACATCCAGCGCATCGACCAGCGGCGCCCAGATGAACTTGAAATTGTAGGGCACCCCGACCAGGGCGAACAGGCCGATGGTGGCGAGGTTCACCTTCGCCTCCGCCATCCAGATGGTCAGCGTCGCCCCGGACAGCGCCAGCGGCAGGCCGGAGGAGAAGCCGAGCAGGATGACGATCAGCACCCGCGGGCGCAGATAGACCCGGAGGCTGGCGAGGAAGCCGTCCATGCCCTCGTCGGCCGGCATGGATGGACGGGCGGTCTCGGTCATGAGCGGCACATTCCCATGAGCGGGGGGTCGGCGGGAATTCGGCGGGGGGACCGGTGGGCGATTCGGATGGCGATGCGGTCTTTCTAACCCGCCGCCGCCACGCTGTCGCGCCGGCGCGGCTCCCGGCCCGAAATCGGTCCGTCAACCGGGATTTTCGGTCCCATCGTACACCTCACCGGTCTCACTGGACGTCTCGCCGGACACGGCGTCGGCCGCCGGTTCCTCCGGCATCGGGATGACGTCGACGGCGACCGAGAGCTTCTGCCGGCCGGAGCCGATCAGCACCCCGCCGATCGGGGCGACATCGGTATAGTCGCGGCCGATGGCGAGCACGACATGGTCGGTGGAGACGACCAGCGCATTGGTGGGGTCGAGGCCCACCCAGCCGATTTCGTTTCCGCACCAGACATTTACCCAGGCATGGGTGGCATCGGCGCCCTGCAGCCGCTCCTTGCCGGGCGGCGGTTCGGTACGCAGGAAGCCGGAGACATAGGCCGCCGGAAGCCCGAGCCCGCGCAGGCCGGTGATCATGATATGCGCGAAATCCTGGCACACGCCGCGCCGCATCTCGAAGGCATCGATGGCGGGGGTGGAGACATCGGTGGCGCGGGAATCGTAGGTGAACTCGTCATGCAGCCGGTTCATCAGCTCGACCGCGCCTTCCAGCATCGGCCGGCCGGCGGAAAAACTCTTTATCGTCCAGTCGGTTATCGGCGAACTGAGCGGCACCGCCGGGCTTGGGTAGACGTGATGCACCGGCGAGCGGTCGGACAGGTCGTCGCACAGCCCCACTGCCTCGCGCACCTCTTCCCAGCCCGGCCCGGAGGCAGGGTCGTGCTCGATGCCGGGATCCACCTCGACCCGCGCGGTGGTGCGCACGGTGAAGCGGGTATGCGGGGTCTCGATGCGGATATGCGCGACCTTGTTGCCGAAGAAGTCGGTGGTGTCGGTCCACTCCGCCGGCTCGGGGTCGACGGAGAAATGGCTGGCGACCACGCGCTGGCCGGGACGGTTCACCGGCACCATGCGCACCACATGTCGTGCCACCGGCACCGGTTGGGCATAGGCGTAGGCGGTGGTCTGGTGGATGTCGTATTTCATGCGCGCCATCCGCTCACGCCGGCACATCTCCGTTCGGGCCAGGAAATCCGGTTCAGGCCAAGAAGCCGATCAGGCCAGGAAATCCCATGGCGTCTCGACCGGCGACCGATGGATGAAGTAGCGCTCGGCGATGTCGTTTGACAACTCCATCAGTTGCGATTCGACCTCGCGCAGCCGGGCATCGTCGAACTCGTTGGCGCCGAAAGCCCGCATCGAGGCCAGCAGCCGCGCGGCGAGGCGCTCCTCCGGCAGAGGCGGCTCGTCGCCGTGGTGGCCGGGCAACTGGTCGAGATGATCGGCGACGCAGTCGATCTGGTAGGCGAGCGAGCGCGGGTTGACCGGGTCGAGCAGAACGAGATCGAGCACCGGCGCGCGGCTCTCGGTCATCACATAGCGCGAGCGATAGGTGATCTGGCTGTCGCAGAGCTCGAGCAGCACGTCGAGCGTGCTGGCGCTGGCGGTCTCGCCGACCAGGGTGCGGGACATGCGGGCGGTGGCGATGCCCCGCTCGATGCGCCGGCCGAGATCGAGGAAGCGCCAGCCGGCCTGCCGGTTCATGTTTTCCGAGGCGAGGCCGGAAAAGGCCGAGAGCGCGCGGAGCGCCCGCTCCAGCCGCTCATGCGCATCGGCCTCGATGCCCCTGGCGGGAACCGGCTCGGCCAGCATCAGCGCGAGATCGGCGAGGGTGCGCCAGGCATCGGGCGACAGGCGGTCGCGGATGACCGAGGCGGTCTGGCGCGCCGCCTCGACGATGTTGGGCAGCGCCCCGGACAGGTCGCGGCGGGAGAGCACGGCAAGCGCATGGCGCGTCGTCTGTTTCTGGGCTAGGCCCGCCGGCACCGCGCCCCAGGTCTGGAGCAGCAGGGTGAGCTTCTCCACCGATGTCGTGTCGCCCTCGATGGTCGAGGACAGCCGGCCGACCAGGGTGCGCAGCAGGCGCAAGGTGAGCTCGGCGCGCTCGACATAGCGGCCGAGCCAGAAGAAATTGTCAGCGGCGCGGCTGGGCAGCGGGCCGATCTGACGTCGCACCTCGCCGGCACCGGGGGTCGGCAGCAGCGTCGTCTGCTCCGCCGGCGCAGTGCCGAGCACCCAGACATCGGCCGAGCGCCCGCCGCTCTGCATGGTCACAGCGCGGGCATCGAGGCTGTCCGAGACGCGGCAGAAGCCACCGGGCATCACCCGCCAGCCGTCTTCGGTCGCCGCCACGTAGATGCGAAGGATGAAGGGGCGCGGCTCCAGCTGGCCATTGCGCCAGACCGGCATGGTCGACAGGCGCACCGCCTCCTGGCCGATGAAATCCACCCCGCGGGTGCGGATCGCATTGATGAGCTCGGCGCGGCGCGCGGGCGTCAGGTCGGCGCCGATCACCGGGCCGTCGTCGAGCAGGCCCGGCAGCGTGCGGGCGAAAGCCGGGGCGATGACGAGATCATCGATCTCATCCAGCACCCGCTCGCGCTCGGCCGCCTGCCCGCACCACCAGGTGGCGACGTTGGGCAGCTGCAGGTCCTCGCCGAGGATGCGCGGGCCGATCTTCGGCAGGAAGCTCATCATCAGCGGCGCCTCGATGAGGCCGGCGCCGAGCGCATTGGCCAGCGCCACCCCGCCGGCGCGGATCGCCTGCACCAGGCCCGGAACGCCGAGCCGCGAGCGCGGATTGAGCTCGAGCGGATCGGCGAAATCGGAATCGAGGCGGCGCAGCAGCACGTCGACCCGCTTCAGCCCGGCAACGGTGCGCACATAGACCGCGTTGTCGCGCACGGTCAGGTCCTCGCCCTCCAGCAGCACGAAGCCGAGATAGCGGGCGAGATAGGCATGCTCGAAATAGGTCTCGTTGAGCGGACCGGGGGTAAGTAGCCCCACCCGCCCCTCGCCGGAGCGGTCGAGCCGGGTGAGGCCGGCGCGCAGGCCCTGGAAATAGCCGGCGAGCCGCACGACGTTCATCGAACGCGACAGTTCCGGCAGCGAACGCGAGATGGCGATGCGGTTCTCCAGCGCGTAGCCGGCACCGGAGGGCGACTGGGTACGGTCGGACAGCACCCACCAATTGCCATCCGGCCCGCGCCCGACATCGGCGGCATAGATGCGCAGGAAGCTCCCGCCATGCGGATCGACCCCGACCAGCGGTCGCAGGAATTCCGGGCTACCGGCCACCGCCGCCGCCGGCAGGGCGCCGGAACGCACCAGTTCGCCATCGCCATAGATGTCGGCGAGCACCGATTCCAGCATCTGCGCGCGCTGGATCAGCCCGCGCGACAGCGCCTGCCATTCCGTCTCGTCGATGAGCAGCGGGAGATGCGACAGCGGCCAGGGGCGCTCGCCGCCGCCGGGATCGTCATAGACGCGGTAGAACACGCCGGAACGGTAGAGATAGCGGTCGGCGGCCGTGAAGAGGCGGTTGACCTCGTCGACGCCCATCTCAGCCAGCGTCGCCAGCAGCGGCCCCCAATGCGGGCGCAGCTTGCCCTCGCCGTCGACGAGTTCGTCATGGACGCCGGGCAGCGGCCGATAGCCGGACAGCAGCGAATCCGCCGCTTCAGCCTCGAAGCGGCGCGTCAATGCCTGCAGCTCGCTCCCTCCCGCCATGGCCTCCTCGACCCGGGTTTTCGGACACGCCCCCACGCGGCACCACGGCCGGGGCCGGCGATCAACGCCGGCGCCGCGCCGCGCTCCCGGCGCCGCGTCAGATCCGCGCCGGCCTCCTGAGATCGAGAGTGGCGGGGAATTCCGGCGTCGGCTCTTCCGGCGGCACGAACAGATAGCCGGGAGTGTGGCCGTAATCCTGGAACCGCGCCAGACGCCGGGCCTGCGCCTCGTAGGAATTCACCGGAAAAGTCTCGTAATTCCGCCCGCCCGGATGGGCGACATGGTAGACGCAGCCGCCGAGCGAGCGGTTCGACCACAAATCGACGATGTCGAATGTAAGCGGAGCATGCACCGGGATGGTCGGGTGCAGGCCGGACGCCGGCTGCCACGCCTTGAAGCGCACGCCCGCGACATATTCGCCGAACCGCCCGGTGGGGACCAGCGGCAGGCGCCTTCCGTTGCAGGTGACGATGTGGCGGGTCGGGTTGAGCCCCTCCACCCGCGCCTGCAGCCGCTCCACCGAGGAATCGACGAAGCGCACCGTGCCGCCCGCCGCCCCTTCCTCGCCGAGCACGTTCCACGGCTCCAGCGCCTGGCGGATCTCCAGCGACACGCCGCCATGCTCGACCTGGCCGAAATAGGGAAAGCGGAACTCGCGCTGCGCCTCGAACCAGGCTGGGTCGACGCGATAGCCGGCACGGCCGAGATCGTGCAGCACGTCCATGAAGTCCGCCCACACGAAATGCGGCAGCATGAAGCGATCGGCGAGCGACGTGCCCCAGCGGGTGAGCTCGCCCTCCTGCGGCTCGCGCCAGAACCAGGCGATGAGGGCGCGCAGCAGCAATTGCTGGGCAAGGCTCATCCGCCAGTCCGGCGGCATCTCGAAGGAGCGGAACTCGACGAGGCCGAGCCGGCCGGTCGGCCCGTCCGGCGAGAACAGCTTGTCGATGCAGATTTCCGAGCGGTGGGTATTGCCGGTGACGTCGGTGAGCAGGTTGCGGAACAGCCGGTCAACCAGCCAGGGCGGCGGCGCCATGCCGCGATGGGGCGCCGGCACGTTGGAGAACGCGATTTCCAGCTCGTAGAGGCTGTCGTGCCGGGCCTCGTCGATGCGCGGGGCCTGGCTGGTCGGGCCGATGAACAGGCCGGAGAACAGGTAGGACAGCGAAGGATGGCGCTGCCAATACAGGATCAGGCTCTTCAAGAGGTCCGGCCGGCGCAGGAACGGACTGTCCGCCGGGGTGGCACCGCCCACCACCACATGGTTGCCGCCGCCGGTGCCGGTGTGGCGGCCGTCGACCATGAACTTCTCGGTGCCGAGCCGGGTCTGGCGGGCGTCCTCATAGAGGTCGCGGGTAATCTCGACACAGGTCTTCCAGTTCGCCGCCGGGTGGACGTTGACCTCGATGACCCCCGGATCGGGAGCGACGCGGATGACGTTGAGCCTCGGATCGACCGGCGGCGTATAGCCCTCGATATGCACCGGCAGCTTGAGCTCGGCGGCGGTAACTTCGACCGCGGCGAGCAGTTCGAGATAGTCCTCCAGCCGCTCGGTCGGCGGCATGAACACGCAGATGCGTCCGTCGCGCGGCTCGACGGAAAGCGCGGTGCGCACCGAGCCGGTGCCGGTGAGCACCTGATCGATCTTCTCCTGGTGGCCTTCCTCGTTACTCACCCGCCGATAGCGCTGATGCAGCGCCTCCACATCCGGCAGATCGCCGGAAATCACCATCGGATCGGCCGGATTGACATAGGGATACAGCGCCGGCGGCACCCAGGGCAGGCTGGCGAGCGGCAGGCGGTAGCCGACCGGGCTGTCACCGGGAACCAGCAGCAGCTTGCCGCGCCGGAACTGCCAGACTTCGCTCATCCAGCCGAGGCGGCTGCGGGCCTGCCAGCGCTGGATCGGCAATACATAGCCGCTTGCCTTGCCGAGGCCGCGCGAGAAGACGCGAGCGAGACGCGCGCGCTCCTCCGGGTTCTCCAGCTTGGAATCAAGCGTGTCGACGTTTTCCGGCAGCTCGCCTTCCTTGACGATCCAGTGAGCGGCGTCCTCATAGGCGGGCTGGGCATAGGCGGCCGCCAGGCCGAGCCGCTCGGCGAGATTCTCGGTGAAGGCCTTGGCCTCCTCGATTGCCGCGCCGGTATAGGTCTCGGCGGCGACGAGCGCGGGATCGCGCCAGATCGGCTTGCCGTCCTTGCGCCAATACAGCGAGAAGGTCCAGCGCGGCAGGCTTTCGCCGGGATACCACTTGCCCTGTCCGTAATGCAGCATGCCGCCCGGCGCGAAGCGCTTGCGCAGGCGCCGGATGAGATCGTCCGCCCGCATGCGCTTGGTCGGCCCGACGGCGGCGGTGTTCCATTCGGCGCTCTGATAGTCGTCGATGGAGATGAAGGTCGGCTCGCCGCCCATGGTGAGGCGCACATCCTGCGCGGCGAGGTCGGCATCCACCCGGTCGCCGAGCGCGTCGAGCGACGCCCAGGCCTCGTCGGAGAAGGGCAGCGTCACGCGCGGCTTCTCGGACACGCGCGTGACCCGCATGTCGAACTCGAAGCCGGTCTCCGTGCCTTCTTCCGCCGTGAAGCCGCCGGTGATGGGGGCGGCCGAGACATAGTTCGGCGTGGCGCAGAGCGGCAGGTGGCTCTCGCCGCAGAGCAGGCCGGAGGTCGGGTCGAGGCCGATCCAGCCGGCACCGGGCAGATAGACCTCGCACCACGCGTGCAGGTCGGTGAAGTCGACCTCGGTGCCGGTCGGGCCGTCCAGCGCCTTCACGTCGGGCTTCAGCTGGATGAGATAGCCGGAGACGAAACGGGCGGCGAGGCCGAGCCGGCGCAGGATCTGCACCAAGAGCCAGCCGGAATCGCGGCAGGAGCCGGCGGCGAGGCTCAAGGTCTGGTCCGGCGCCTGTACGCCCGGCTCCATGCGGATGAGATAGCTGACGTCGGACTGGAGCTGCTGGTTGAGCTCGACCAGATAGTCGACCGTCGGCGCCCCGTCCTTCGGCCGCACCTTCTCGACATAGGCGTCGAGCAGCGGCCCGCCCTCCTCCGCCTCGAGATAGGGAATCAGTTCCTTGGCGAGGTCGGTCGTATAGGCGAAGGGCAGCTTCTCGGCATATTCCTCGACGAAGAAGTCGAAGGGATTGTAGACGGTCATGTCCGCGATGAGGTCGACCTCGATGCGGAACTCCGTTGTCTTCTCCGGGAAGACGAACCGCGCCATCCAGTTGCCGAACGGGTCCTGCTGCCAGTTCACGAAATGGTTCGATGGCGTGACCTTGAGCGAATAGCTCTTCACCGGCGTGCGGCAATGCGGTGCCGGGCGCAGCCTGATGATCTGGGGGCCGAGCGATACCGGACGATCGTATTTATAGGCCGTGACGTGATGCAGGCTGGCGAAAATGGTCATGGCACCACAACTGAGAACTAAGAACGCGGACAGCGGCCGCCAGCCTACGCCGACGATCGCCCGCCCTGAAAGAGGCGATTGGACTTCGCCCAGGACAAACGCAGGAATCGTGCCGCGGCCTTTGTCCGCGCTGCGTCAGGCGGCCGGGTCTCCGATGTCGCAACGACGCTCACGGAAGCGCCAGAATCATGCCTGTTATCAAGGCAGGTCGATACCGGCGGCGGGTAACGGCAACGGGTGCGGCGCGCGCGAGGATGGCGGCCGGAAGCGAGAACGATCCTCCGTTCAGGCGGCCGGATTGGCTTCGCCCTCGCCTGCCGCGGCAACCGCCGGCTTGGCCTTGCCGCGCGAGCGCCATTCCTCGAAGCGCTGCAGCACCGTGTAGAAGGACGGCACGAACAGCACGGCGAGACAGGTCGAGGCCAGCATGCCGCTGAACACCGCGATGCCGATCGACTTGCGCGAATTGGCGCCGGCACCGGTGGCGAGCACCAGAGGCAGCACGCCGAGGATGAAGGCGAAGGACGTCATCAGGATCGGCCGGAAGCGCAACCGCGCCGCCTCCACCGCCGCCTCCATGATCTCCATGCCCTCCGCCCGTTTCTCGCGGGCGAACTCGACGATCAGGATGGCGTTCTTCGCCGACAGCGCGATCAGCAGGATCAGGCCGATCTGGGTATAGAGGTTGTTGGCGATGCCGAGCCCGGTGAGCGCGGCGACGGTGCCGAGCAGCGCCAGCGGCACGGCGAGCAGCACCGAGAACGGCTGGATCCAGCTTTCATACTGGCCGGCGAGCACGAAATAGACCAGCAGGATGGCAAGGCCGAACACGAAGTAGATCTCGTTGCCGACCGCGACCTCCTGATAGGACATGGCGCTCCAGTCGAAGCCCATGCCCGGCGGCAGCGTGGCGTCGGCCAATTGCTGCATGATGTCGAGCGCCTGGCCGGAACTGAAGCCGGTCGACTGCACGCCGACGATGGTGGAAGCCGGGTAGAGATTGTAAAGGGTGATCAACGAGGGTCCCAGGACCTGCTTGATGGTCGCCAGCGTGCCGATCGGCACCATCTCGCCGGACGGCGCGGGGATCTTCATGTTCAGGATCTGGTCCGGCGTGCGGCGGAACTCCGCCTCCGCCTGCACATAGGCCTGGAAGGTCTGGCCGAACTGATTGAACTGGGTGACGTAGCTCGACCCCACATAGCCCTGGATGGCGGAGAACACCTGCCCGACGGTGACGCCGAGCGTCTCCGCCTTCACCCGGTCGATGCTCATGAACAGCTGCGGGACATTGGCGCGGAACGAGGTGCTGAGATGCTGGAGCGCCGACTGCGAACTGGCGTTCTGCACGATCTGCTGGGTGGCGGTCTGCAGCTGGGGGAAATCGAAGCTGCCGTCCTTCGATTCCACCATCATGGTGAAGCCGCTGGCATTGCCGATGCCCTGGATCGGCGGGGGCACCAGCACGAAGGTCACCGCCTCCTGGATCTGCGCCAGCTCCTTGTTGAGCGAGGTGTAGATCTCCAGAAGGCCCTGCCCGGCCTTGTCGCGCACGTCCCAGTCCTTGAGCATGACATAGGCGACGCCGCCGTTCGGCAGGGTGGCGTTGTTGTCCAGCACCGAGATGCCGGCAATCGCGATGACGTTCTCGACGCCCGGCGTATCGCCGGCGATCTTCGAGATGCGCTGCATCACCGCCTGGGTGCGCTCCAGCGAGGAGGCATCCGGCAGCTGGGCGCCGATCAGCACATAGCCCTGGTCCTCGGTCGGCAGGAAGCCGGTCGGAACGCGGGTGATGCCCCAGATGGCGACGCCGATGAGCACCAGGGCAACGGCGACGGTGAGATAGCTCACATGCACCATGCGGCGGATGATGCCCGCGTACCAGTGCTCGGCCTTGTCATAGACCGCATTGAAGCCGCGATAGAAGAAGTTGCGCTTCTCCGGCGGCACCGGCTTGCGCAGCCAGAGCGCGCACTGCGTCGGCTTCAGCGTCATCGCGTTGATGGCGGAGATGAAGGCGGTGGCGGCGATGACCAGCGCGAATTGCTGGTAGAGCTGGCCGGTGAGGCCCGGCATGAAGGCCGCCGGGATGAACACCGACATCAGCACCAGCGTGATGCCGATGATCGGGCCGAGCAGCTCGTCCATCGCCTTTTCCGCCGCCTCCCGTCCCGGCAGGCCGCGCTCGATATGGCGCGACACGCCCTCGACGATGACGATGGCGTCGTCGACCACGATGCCGATGGCGAGCACGATGGCGAAAAGGGTGGAGAGGTTCACCGTGAAGCCCATCGCCGCCATGGCGGCGAAGGTGCCGATGATGGTGACCGGAACCGTCGTCGCCGGCACCAGCGTCGCACGCCAGTCCTGCAGGAAGACGAGGATGACGACCAGCACCAGGATGCCCGCCTCGAACAGCGTCTTGTAGACCTCGGTAATCGAGGCATTGACGAACACCGTGGTGTCGAACGGCACGTCGTAGGACAGGCCCGGCGGGAACTCCTTGGCGAGCACGGCCATCTTGGCGCGCACTTCCTGCGCCACCTGCAGCGAGTTCGCCTCCGGCAGCTGGTAGATGCCGAGAGCGGCGGCCGGCTGGCCGTTATAGGTGAAGATCTGGCTGTAGGTCTGGGCGCCGAGCTCGACGCGGGCGATGTCGCGCAGGCGGGTGATCTGCCCGCCATTCTGATTGTCGACCTTGACGATGATGTTTTCGTAGTCGACCGCGTCGTTGAGGCGGCCGGCGATGTTCAGCGTGAACTGGAAATTCTGCCCCTTCGGCACCGGCGGCATGCCGACGACGCCCGAGGCGACCTCCTGGCTCTGCTGCTGGATCGCCGACATCACCTGGTCCGGCGTCAGCCCGCGCGCCTGCAGCTGGTCCGGGTTGAGCCAGATGCGCATCGCATACTGGCCGGAACCGAAGATGCTGACGCTGCCGACGCCCGGCAGGCGGGCGATCTCGTCCTGCAGGTTGATGATGCCGTAATTGGCGAGGAACAGGCTGTCATAGCGCCCGTCCGGCGCGAACAGCGTGACGAACTGCAGGATGGAGGTGGACTTCTTCTGCGTCGTCACGCCCTGGACCTGCACCGCCTGCGGCAGCGAGGCCATGGCGATGGCGACGCGGTTCTGCACCAGAACCTGCGCGAAATCCGGGTCGGTGCCGATGGCGAAGGTGACGGTGAGCGTATAGGTGCCGTCGCTGGCGCTGGTCGACTGCATGTAGAGCATGCCCTCGACGCCGTTGACCTGCTGCTCGATGGGCAGGGCGACCGTATCGACGAGGGTGCGGGCGCTGGCGCCCGGGTAGAGCGTCGTCACCTGCACGGTGGGCGGCACGACATTGGGATATTGGGCGACCGGCAGCTTGAGCAGCGCCACCGCGCCGATGAGCACGAAGACCAGCGCCAGGACGTTCGACAGAACCGGCCGTTCGATGAAGAAGCGGGAGATCATGGCTCGTGCCTCGGGGTTCGGGTCTGCCGGTGTCGACGTGACGGTCCGCCCGATGCCGGGCGGGGGACGCTTGGCACGATCAGGGCTTGGGGGTCGCCGGCGCAGCCGTGGCGGGCGCCGTCGTGGCCGGCGCAGGCGCAGCGGGTGCAGGCACGGCGGTGGCCGGAGCCACCTCCGGGTCGACCTTGGCACCGGGCACGGCGCGCTGGATGCCGCCGACCACCACCTTGTCGCTCGCCTCGATGCCGGTTTCGATCACCCGGTACTGGCCGACGAGCTGGCCGGTGGTGACCAGCTTCTCTTCCACCACATTGTCCTTGCCGACCACCAGCACATAGCTGCCCTGCTGGGCGGAGCCGATGGCGGTATCCTCCACCAGCAAGGCCTTGGGCAGGCGCTGGACCGGCACCCGCACCCGCGTGAACAGGCCCGGCAGCAGCGCGAGATCCTTGTTCTCGAACAGCGCCCGCACCAGCAGCGTGCCGGTCGACGGATCGACCTCGGGGGAGACGTAGTCGAGCCGGCCCTTGTGCGGGTAGCCGTCCTCGTTCTGCAGGCCGATGTCGATCTCGATCTCCTTGACCTGCTCGATGGTGCGGCCGGTTTCGGCCAGTGCCTGCTTGATGCGCAGGACCTGGTTCTCGCTCAGGTTGAAATAGACGTAGATCGGGTCCATCTGCACGATGGTGGCGAGCTTGGTCGGCTCGCCATGGCCGACCAGCTGGCCGACATCGGCGAGATGGCGGGTGACGATGCCGTCGAACGGCGCCACCACCGATGTGTAGCCGAGATTGATGGTGGCGATCTCGATATTGGCCTTCGCGGAATCGACCCCCGCCTGCGCCTGGTCGCGCGCCGCGCGGGCCTTGTCGACCACCGCCTGCGAGGCGAAGTCCTGCTGGCCGAGCGTGGACTGGCGGTTATATTCGGCGGTGGTGTTGATGAGCTGCGCTTCGGCCGAGGCCAGCGAGGCCTTCGCCTGGTCGAGATCGGCCTGGTAGGTGTCCTGCTGGATGAGGAAGAGCCGGTCGCCCTTCTTCATCACGGCGCCGTCCTTGTAGTCGATGGCCATCAGGAAGCCCTCGACACGCGCGACGAGGTCGACCGAATTGATGGAGGCGGTGTTGCCGGTGAGTTCCAGATAGCGGATGACCGGCTGCTCGACGGGCGAGACCACGGTGACTTTCGGCGGCGGGGGCGGGACGTATTCGTTCTTTTCGCTGCATCCGGATACCGCCAGAGCGAGCCCCAGCACGCCGACCGCAGTCAGGCCCGTCATACGCCACTTCACCGGACCCATCCGCCGCTCCCGCTGTCTTCCCCGCTGTCTCGACTATATGAGGGGGGTGATCTTGTCTAGGTTATCGGCGTTTTTGAACTTTACTATGAAGGGGTTCGCCACGCCGCGCCTGCGTGGCGCGGACGCGGTATTTTCTGGCGTCCTCGCCCATCAGACCTTATTGATTCCGCGACGACCTCTCGACCATCAGTCCGGCGCCAGCGGAAATGAGACGCAGCATGAAGACGACGAGCCTCGCCCGGAACGCCCTCGCCCGGAACGCCCTCGCCCGGAACGCCCTCGCCTGGAACGCCCTCGCCTTGGCCATGCTCGCCGTCGTTCCGTTCGCCCTTGGCGCCTTCCCGGCCGCCGCCGACCCGATGCTGAAGGTCAAGCAGGGCGACATCTTCACCGACCCCGTCGGCACGGTGATGAACGTGTCGGTGGCCAATGAGGGGACCACGCCGGTGGGCGCGGCGGTGGTAACCTGCGACTTCACCGCCGCGGGCAAGCCGGCGGGCACGGCGAGCACCACCATCTACAACATCCTCCCCGCCAGCACCGGCAAGGATCAGGTGCATCTGCTGGGCAGCGCTGCGGATGCGGCGAGCTGCGCGATCTCGTCCACAGCCCCGGCGACGAACTGAAGCCGCGGAGGCCGCCGTTTTCAGCGACGGCTTGCCAAGCGCGCGGCTTCGCTATATTCGGCGCCTCTCTGTCCCTGCGGCGGAGCGCACGACCCCTGAACGGTCTGTGTCGAGGAGGGGTGGCCGAGTGGTTGAAGGCGCACGCCTGGAAAGTGTGTATACGGGAAACCGTATCGCGGGTTCGAATCCCGCTCCCTCCGCCATTTCGGAACAAAACCGGGAACGCCGATTCCCGCTAGAGACCGAAGTAAGGGGCGCGCAGCAGTTCGCCCTTCGATCCCATGATGCGAACATGGCCCTCTCCGACCTCGACGCGCTGGGCAAAAGCGCGCAGATGATCCCACCGATAGTCGCCGCCATCCTTCCGGAGCCGACGCTGCGCGGTCGTGGCGAACTTGCGCAGAACGGCCGGTGTGACGGCCATGCTACCGGAGCTTTCGAGCTGGGCCTGTGCCCGCTCGGAATCGGCCTGCGCCTGATCGCGTAGCGCCCGAAGGGCGACGACGCGCTCCTTCAGCGCCGGATCGTTCAGATCGGTCACGCCCGATTCGATGGCCTCGTAGAGGCGTTTCAGGCGAAGCTCGGTTTCGGCCACGCGCCGGTTCAACTCGGCGATATGCTCGCGGCGGCGCTCGGCCCGCTCCTCGCGCCGATCGAGGATCGAGGATCGAGGATCGAGGATCGAGGCGAGAACTTCCTCCGGTCGCTCGGACCGCGATCATCGCGACGGCTATTGGTCCACCGAGTTCTATCGTCTCCGCCACAATATATGGAGATGTCGCGAAGTTTGCGAACGCCATGCGCGCACCTTCATGCGGCACGTAGAGCTCGGTCCGGCATTGTCTGGATTGGGGCAAACCGACAGAGGAGATCAGTCTTAGGTTGCCTTGGGCAGCAGCTTTCCCGGGTTCATAAGACCTTGGGGATCGAAGAATGTCTTTATGCCAAAAAGCAGTTTGAGATCTATCGCGGATTTGTATCGCGCCATCTCTGGCAGCAACGTCTGGCCGACGCCATGCTCGGCGCTGAACGAGCCGCGATGATGTATCACGGCAAGATCGTTGATGCGTTTCCGCACTTCGTAAATGTAAGACGGCTTGTCTTCTATCCCCTGCCAAACCGATGACTTGACCATGACGATGTAATGCACATTGCCATCGCCTAGATGCGACACCACAACGATCCGTGCCTGCGGAAAGTACGTGGCGACCTCGGCTTCCGCCGCCGCGAGAAAGGCATCTATGGCGCTGGTCGGTACCGACGCGTCCATGGTGATGCCCATGCCTTCGGTCCTGTTGGCTTCGGCGACGCCATGGCGGATATGCCAGAAATGCTCGGCCTGCGCCGAGCTCTCGGCGAGCACCGCATCGACGATCAGCCCCTCCTCGAGGCAACCGGCAAGGAACTCCTCCAGCATGGTGCGGCATATGCCGGGCTGCGACTGTCCGGCGATCTCCAGCAGGACGTAGAAGGGGTGGGGATCCTGGATGGGCAGCCGCGCATTGTGGCAATGCGTCTGCACCAGCTCCGCCTGATGACGGTTGATCAGCTCCAGCGCCGCCACTGCGACGCCGAGCTCGCGACGCGCGCGGGTCGCGAGCAGCACCGCATCGCGCGCGGTGGCGACCGCCAGCCAGGCGGAGGCGCTGTCCTTCGGCTGGGGGAACAGCCGCAGCGTCGCCTTGGTGATGATGCCGAGCGTGCCCTCGGCGCCGATGAACAGGTGCTTGAGATCGTAGCCGGAATTGTTCTTGCGCAGCGCGTTGAGCCCGTTCCAGACGCTGCCGTCCGGCAGCACGACTTCGAGGCCCATCACCAGATCGCGGGTATTGCCGTAGCGCACCACGCCGGTGCCACCAGCATTGGTGGAGATGTTGCCGCCGATCTGGCAAGAACCCTCCGCTCCCAATGTCAGCGGGAACATCCAGCCGGCCTCGATAGCCGCCTGCTGGATGGTCGCCAGCACGCAGCCGGCCTCGACCGTCATGGTGCCGTCGATGGGGTCGATTTCCAGAACCTTGTTCATGCGGTTCAGCGACAGCACGATGCTGCTGGCGTCGTTGGGGACCGACCCGCCGCTCAGCCCGGTATTGCCACCCTGCGGCACGATGTGGACCCCCGCCTCGGCGCAGAGCTTCACCACGCCGGTCACCTCCTCGGTGGAACGGGGCAGCACCACGCAGAGCGGCATTCCCGCATAGCGGCCGCGCCAGTCGCGTCCGAAGGCTTCGGTGTCCTCCGGTGCGACCAGAACGGAGCGGGTGCCGAGAAGCGAGACGAGTTGATCGATGATCACGTAACGGGTCCGTCGGGAATGCAGGGAAGGAACGGCTCTTGAACGCGGCGGCCCGCCCGGCATCCATAGGCGGGCCGCTCGCAAGAGATGCCGCTTACTTGGCGGCCCAGACGCTGAACCGCTGGGTCAGTTCGTCATTGTAGTCCGACCAGAAGGCGTCGTCGCGGCGCAACGTGTGCGAGACGAGGTCCGGCGTCATCAGGTCGGCGGCAAGCTTGGGGTCGAGCCCGTCATAGGCCTTCAGATTGGCCGGGCCGTAGCCGATGAACTCCGGGAAGCGGCGCTGGTTGGCCGGATCGAGGATGTAGCGCACGAGGTCATAGGCTTTGTCGAGGTTCGGCGTACCTTTGACGATGGCGATGTACTCGACGAAATAGATGCCGCCCGCCTGCCAGACCATCTTGAAGTTGCGCTTCTCCCCGCGATTGGCGGCGACGACGCGGCCGCTGAAGGCCGGCACCATCGTCACTTCGCCCGAGGTCAGCAGCTGGATCGCCTCGGCGCCGAGCTTGTACCAGGTGATATAGGGCTTGAGCTCGTCCAGCTTCTTGAAGGCGCGGTCGATGCCGCCCGGCTTGCGCAGTTCCTCATAGACTTTGTCCGGCGCCACGCCGTCCGCCATCATCGCGATCTCCATCGACCGCTTGGGGTCGGCACCAAGGCCGCGCTTGCCGGGAAACTTCTTCACGTCCCAGAAGTCCGCCCAGGTCTTCGGGCCGTCCTTCAGCTTGTCGCCGTCATAGGCGAGCACCAGCGCGCCGGTGAAGATGCCGGCACCGCACGGCGTCATGGTGCCGGAGGGGGCCAGCAGGTCGTCCTTCTTGATGCCGAGGCGCGACCAGTCGAGCGGCTCGAGATAACCCTCCTGGCACCCCTGCAGCACGTCGTTGGATTCGATGTCCGCCACATCCCAGTTGACGGTACCGGCATCCACCTGCGCGCGGATCAGCGACAGCGAGCCGTTATAGGTATCCATCAGCACCGGCATGCCGGTCTCCTTGGAGAACGGCTCTACCCACGCCTTCTTGATGGCGTCCTGCAGCGATCCGCCGAAGGACACCATGGTCAAGTCGCGCGCGGAAGCGGCCGTCGAGGCGGCCGGGGACAAGGCGAGGCCGAGGATGAAGCCAGTCAGCAAAAGGGAGGGAGATCGCATGGGATGCTCTTCGATGAACGGGTTGCGGGGGCGGCACCAATCACGTCGTTACTAACGGCAAAGTTTGTATACGGGATACGAACGCATGACAAGTGAGCAGTTTCAAGATTGCTGCAACATTCAGCATATGTCATTTAATTATATGAAACATAAGGGATAATATCATGTGAACGCTAGCGGCAATGCCTCGAAATGCTCGGCCATATTGTCGACGGAGCCGCAAAAAGTCGATGTACATTGTATCCTGAAATTCGTATGTTCAGGCCATCGATCCGTTCGCAGGAGCCCTTAAGTGTCCGATCTGCAACCGTTCGGCGGTATGATTCCCGCCTTCCCGACCCCCACCAAGGCCGATGGCAGCGTCGCGTCCGACGTGCTGGCCCGCATGGTGTCCTTCATGGTCGCCAACGGCGCCGATGGCCTGGTCCCCATGGGCGGGACGGGCGAATTCACCGCGCTCACCCCGGCGGCGCGCGAGGCGGCGGTCGAGGCCACCGTGGCGGCGGCGGGCAGCGTGCCGGTGATTCCGGGCGTGATCAGCCCCGGCTTCGGCGAAGCGGTGGCGACCGGCAAGGCGTTCCAGAAGCTCGGCGCCAAGGGCCTGATGGTGATCTCGCCCTTCTATGCGCCGACGACGCAGCGGGGCGTGCGCGACTATTTCAAGGCCTATCGCGACGCGGTGGACCTGCCGATCGTGCTCTACGACATTCCCCGCTACACCAACACGACCGTCGATGCCGAGACGATCGCGCAGATGGTGGATGACGGCTCGATCAATGGCCTCAAGGCCTGCAACACCGATTTCAACCATTTCATGAAGGTCGTCCATCTGTGCGGCGACCGCATGTCGGTGCTCAGCGGCGAGGATCGTTTCTGCCCGCTGCACATGGCGCTCGGCGCGGTCGGTGGCGTGCTCGCCTCGGCGACGCTGGTCCCCAACCACTGGAAGACCATCATGAAAACGCTCGCCGAGGGCACGCTGGCCGAGGCCATCGCCGAGCAGAAGCGGCTGCTGCCGCTGTTCGACGCCATTTACCGCGAGACCAATCCGGCACCGATGAAGCGGGCGCTAAAGCTGCTCGGCTTCGAGGCCGGCGATCCCCGCCTGCCGCTGGTGCCGGCCTCGGAGGAGACCACCGCCAAGCTCGCCGACGCCATCCGCGCGCTGCGCGAGGACGGCATCCTCGCGCTTTGAACCTCGTGACGGGCAGGACGACATGACCGCGCATGCAAAAATCGACACCTCGCTCTGGCCGCTCAAGCGGCAATGCGAGACCATCGGGCGCTTCTGGGCGCTGCACTGGAGCGCCATCCAGCTCACCGTGCTGAAGGAAAAGGGCGAGCGCGACCTCGCCCGCTTCAAATACCTGATCCTGCGCCGCCACCAGCGCAGCCATTTCCTCGAAGGCGTCGGCAAGCTCGGCATCGACCGCTCGCTGCCGCCCGCCATCGTCGCCGGCCGCTACCACTATTTCTCCAACGCCATCGGCGGCCTGAAGATGGAGTATATCGAGGAGAGCGACCGCAAGGTCTGGATCCGCTACATGCCGCCGGCGTGGAGCTTTCCGGGCGTGAGCCTGTTCGCCGTTCCCGCTTCGGTGCAGCGGGCGATGTTCGAGGGCTGGCACCCGTTCAACGGGCGCTCGCTCGGCACGCGCCGGCTCGGCTTCGTGGTGACCAAGGTCTACCAGGAAGGCTGCCCCTACGACGAAGGCTATTTCTACGAATACGACCATGATCTCGACGACGACGAGTTTATCCGCTTCGCGCCGGTCACCTCCTCGCCGGACTATGATCCCGAGAAGGTGCCGCAGCTCGATCCGCAGGTCTGGCCGGAAGCGCGTCTCGTCAAGGCGCGGCGCAACTTCGCCCTCGGCTATGTCGAGGATGCGGTGACCACCGCGATCGAGATGTACGGCGTCAAGCAGGCCGCCGATTTCATCGGCCAGGCTGCGCGCATGACGGCGCTGCAGTTCTTCGGCGAGCTGAAGGACAATCTCGGCGTCGAGGCGGTCGATGCCGCCGCCTTCGTCTCGGTGTTCGAGACGCTGTCCGTGCTCGCCGGTGAGCATTTCCTCGCCGAGCAGACAGGGCCGAAGTCGTTCCTGGTGTCGCGCACCAACCGGGTGCTGGCGGGACAGCCGGTTGACGCCGACATCTACCGCGCCTTGTTCCAGTATCAGGACATGGCGGCGAAGGTGCTGAGCCCGCGCGTGCGCGTCGAGCTCGCCAGCGTGACGACCGTGGACGGTGTCCGCGAGACATGGCGGGTGGAGGACAGCCCGGTCCGCCTGTTCTGATCTTTGAAGGGCGGCCGCGCGCCTTTATCGTGCGGCCGCCGCGGCTGTAAGGCTGAGGTTCCCATGTCCGTCTCCACCACCGCCGGCAGTGCCGACGCCGCCGGCCTCGGTCGGGCGGCGCAATGGGGCGTCATCGCCGCCGGCTTCTGCTCGATGCTCAATCTCTACGCCCCGCAGGCGATCTTGCCGCGGCTGGCGAGCGATTTCGGCGTGCAGCCGTCCTCCGCCGGCCTCGTCATCACCGCGACGACGCTGGCGGTGGCGCTGTTCGGGCCGTTCTCCGGCCTCGCCGCCGACCGCTTCGGTGCCAAGCGGGTCATCGTGCTGGCGCTCGTCGGCATCTGCGTGCCGACGCTGATGTCCGGCATCTCCACCGGCTTCGAGATGCTGCTCGTCACCCGCTTCCTGCAGGGCATGTTCATGCCGGCGGTGTTCACCGCCTCGCTCGGCTATGTCGCCGCCGAATGGCCGCGCGCGCAGGTCGGCCGCGTCACCGCGCTTTATGTCGCCGCCAATGTCAGCGGCGGCTTTGCCGGCCGCTTCCTGGGCGGACTCGCCGCCGATATCGGCGACTGGCATTCCACCTTCTTCGTGCTTGCGGCGATCAATCTCGCCGGCGCGGTGGCGGTGTGGCGGCTGCTGCCGCCACCGCGCGCGCATCGCCCGCATGACGCGCTCGGCCAGATGCTTGGCGCGCTGCCGAGGCTGCTCGCCGAGCCGCGGCTGCTGTCGGTCTATGCCGTCGGCTTCAACGTGCTGTTCGGGCTCGTCACCATCTTCACCTATGTGAATTTCCACCTCGCCGCGCCGCCCTATGGCCTGTCGGCGAGCCAGCTCGGCCTCGTCTTCTGCGTCTATCTCATCGGCGTCGCGGTGACGCCGCGCGCCGGGCGCTGGATCGACCGAATCGGCCAGAAGCGCATGGTGCAGATGGCGGCGGCGATCAGCATTGCCGGCGGCTTCGTCACTCTGGCGGCGCCGCTCTGGGCGATCCTGCTGGGGCTGGCGATGTTCTGCACTGGCGCGTTCATCGCCCAGGCCGCGGCGACCAGCCAGGTCGGGCTGATCGCCGGGGCGCAGCGTTCCACCGCGGCGGGGCTCTATCTCAGCTTCTATTATCTCGGCGGCGGCCTCGGCGCGGCGCTACCGGGCTATGTCTGGGCCTGGGGCGGCTGGCCGGCCTGCGTGATGCTGGCGCTCGCCGTGCAACTCTGCGCCGTGCTGATCTCCTCGCTGCTCTGGCGCCGCGCCGCGGCGTGAGCGCCACCCGGCGCTGCCGGTCGTCAGACGGTGGGGAGGGGAAACAGCAGCGGCACCGCCGTCAACGCCTGCACCTCGTCCAGCGTCTGGCCCGGCGCGAGTTCCAGCACCCGCACCCGGCCGCCCCCCAGCGCCAGCACCGCCCGGTCGGTATAGATGCGCGTCACCACGCCGAAGGCGGTCGCCGGCAAGGTGCAGCGCGGCACGATCCGCATCTCGCCGCGTCGGCCGGCATGCTCCATCAGCACCCACACCTCGCGCGCGCCGATGGCGAGGTCCATGGCGCCGCCGACACCGGGCGGCACGCCCTCGCGGCCAAGCGACCAGTTGGCAAGGGTGCCGTCGGCGGCGACCTCGAACGCCCCCATCAGCGCGATATCAACATGCCCGCCGCGCATGATGCCGAAGGCCATGCCGGAGTCGCAGATCGCCGCGCCGGACCGAAGCGTGGTGAAGTCCTTGCTGGCATTGATGAGGTCGGGATCGCCGGCGCCCTCCGCCGGCGGCGGCCCCATGCCGATCAGCCCGTTCTCGCTCTGGTAGACGATCTCGCGCTCCGGCGGCACGAAAGCCGGCACCAGCGTCGGGATGCCGATGCCGAGATTGACGCAGGCGCCGTTCGGAAGGTCGCGGGCGGCGCGGGCAGCGATGCGCGAACGGACATCGGTGATCATCGGGCCGGCTCCCGGACATAGACGCGATCGACGAACAGGCCGGGCGTCGCCACCGCCTCGGGGTCGAAGCTGCCGAGCGGCACCGCCTCGCGCACCTCGGCGATGGTGAGGCGCGCGGCGGCGGCCATCAGCGGCGCGAAATTGCGGCTCGCCAGCCGGTAGACGAGGTTGCCCCAGCGGTCGGCGCGGTCGGCCCGGATCAGCGCGACATCGGCGGTGAGGGCGTATTCCAGCACATGCGGGCGGCCGCCGATCATGCGCTGCTCCTTGCCCTCGCCGAGCGCGGTGCCCGCGGCGGTCGGTGTGTAGAAGGCGCCGATTCCGGCGCCGCCGGCGCGGATGCGCTCGGCGAGCGTGCCCTGCGGCACGAGGTCGAGCGCGATGCGGCCGTCGCGGTAGAGTTCGTCGAACACCACCGACCCGCGCGAGCGCGGATAGGAGCAGACGATCTTCGATACCACCCCCGCCGCCAGCAGCGCGGCGACGCCGCGGGCGGTGCTGCCGGCATTGTTGGAGATGACGGTGAGGTTGCGCGCGCCGTGGCCGATCAGCAGGTCGATCAGCGTCTCCGGCACGCCGGCCTCGCCGAAACCGCCGACGAAGACGCTCGCGCCGTCGCCGATCCCCGCCATCAGCTTTTCGGGGTCGGAGCAGAACTTGTCGATCATCTGCCTGTCCCCGGCCGGCCGGTCAGTGCGCGCTTTGCAGCTTCTGGGCCCGCCGTGTCAGCACGTTGTTGGCCAGCATCAGCAGCACCGAGAGGATGGTGAGCAGCGTCGCTGCCGCCAGGATGGTCGGGCTGATGTTCTCGCGCACGCCGGCATACATCTGCCGCGGCAGCGTCAGCTGGCCGGGGCCGGCGATGAACATCGCCACCACCACGTCCTCCAGCGAGGTCGCGAAGGCGAACAGCGCCCCGGTGGCGACGCCCGGCGTGATCAGCGGCGCCGTCACCCGGAGGAACACCCGGATCGGCCGGGCGCCGAGATTGGTAGCGGCGCGGGCATAGTCCGGCGACAGGCCGGCCAGCGAGGCGCGCACCGTCACGAAGACGAAGGGGAGCGCCATGGTGGTGTGGGCGACGATGAGGCCGATATAGGTGCCGGTCAGCCCGAGCGTCGCGTAGAAGAAGAAGAACGACACCGCGAGGATGACGACCGGGATCGCCATGGGCAGCATCAGCAGCGCGCTCACCGCCGCCTGCAGCCCGCGCGGCAGCCGCGACAGGCCGAGCGCCGCCGCGGTGCCGAGCCCGGTTGCCAGGATCACCGTGCCGAAGCCGACGATGAAGCTGTTCTGGATCGAGGAGATCCACTCCGACCGCGTGAAGAAGTCGACATACCAGCGCGTCGACCAGCCGGGCATCGGATAGACCAGCGCGGCGCTGGAGGTGAAGGACAGCGGGATGATCACCACGATCGGCACGATCAGGAAGGCGAACACCGAGAGGGCGAACAGCCGCGACAGCAGGCCGAGACCGTCGAAGAGGGCCGGGTTGCTGCGCATGGTCACATTCCCGCCTTGGCGCCGCTGAGGCGCGCGAACAGGACGTAGAGGGCGAGGGTCAGCACCAGCAGAACCGTGCCGAGCGAAGAGGCCAGTCCCCAGTTCAGCGACTGGTTCGTATACATGGCGATGAACTGGCTCACCATCTGGTCGGACGGGCCGCCCACCAGTTGCGGCGTGACGTAGTAGCCGAGCGCCAGGATGAAGGTGAGCAGGCAGCCCGCCGCGGCGCCGCGATAGGTCTGCGGCACATAGACCCGCACCAGCGCCCGCACCGGATTGGCGCCGAGGCCGGAGGCCGCCCGCATCAGCGAGGGCGGGATTTCCTTCATCGAGGCGTAGAGCGGCAGGATCATGTAGGGCAGCAGCACATGCACCATCGCCACGATCACCGAGAAGCGGTTGTGGAACAGCGGCAGCGGGCCGTCGATCAGGCCGAGCGCCCTCAGGCTCTTGTTGATCAGCCCCTCGTTCTGCAACAGCACCACCCAGGCGGTGGTGCGAACCAGGATCGAGGTCCAGAACGGCAGCAGCACCGCCGTCAGCAGCACCGGCACCCAGCGCGCCGGCGCATTGGCGAGCAGATAGGCCGCGGGATAGCCGAGCAGCAGACAGAACACCGTCACGGTGAAGCTGATCTCGAAGGTACGCGCGAACAGCACCAGGAAGATGCGGTTGGACGAGGCCACCTGTTCGACCTCGCCGGTCGGCGCCTTCTGCAGGTCGGCGGTGGCGAGATAGTAGCTGGAGGTGAAGCGTGCCGATTCGGTGTGGAGCCGCTGCCAGACGCGGGGGTCGTCCCAGCGGCGGTCGATCGTCGTCAGCTCGGCGCGCGCGGCCGCGTCGTCGGCGGGTTGCGCCTGCGCGATCATGCTGCCGGTCTTCATGAACAGCGTGCGGTAGCCGGATTCCATGAAGTTGGCCCGCCGCGCCAGCACACCGATGCTGCCGTCGCGCTGCGCGTCCGTCATGTCGCGGGCGAGGGCGCCAAAGGCGGCGTCCGGCGGCAGGCTCTGCCCATCCCATTCGGAAAGCGCGGCCACGGTGCGTGGCAGCGTGTCGGGAATCTCGGCGTTGGAGACGCTCTGGTAGAGGAAGCCGATGATCGGCAGCACCAGCCCGACCAGCAGCAGCAGCACCGACGGCACCATGAGCCCGACGCCGATCCAGTCTGTCGGCGTCCGGGACTTCATGACGGGCCGCGACAGCACCTGCGGCGAATTGAGAGCGGCATCCACCAAATGTCACCTCGACGAGCGGAATCAGACGGACGGAAAGCGTGCCGACCCTGGAGACGCGCCACGGCGCGCTACGGGTGGCTGGTGGCACGCATGCTGCATCACCCGCGCCTCTGGTTCAAGGACATTATATCCAAAAATCAGACATCTTCAGGGTCAATGGCGCGTCGCGCTTAGCGCGTGATGTCGTTCACGGTAAAAATAACACAATAAAATCAATATGATAAATAATCATATTTGATATTGGTCGCGAAATGAGCAACAATGCGTTTGCTCATGAGGGCGGCTTTCTGTACACTGTATCCAGAATTTAATGACTGGTTGCGGATGGTTTCATGATCATCGACTTCGGCAGCAGGCCTCCCTTGCCGCCCTTCAACCCCACCAACGCCACCCATCTGGCGAACTATGACCGCGTCTACGCCACCAGCGCCGGCGCTGCCCGCGATCAGGTGGCGTCGGTCGGCGAACCGGGCGCGCTCGACGCCTATCTCAAGGCCTATGACGATGCCGGCGTCACCCGCGTGGTGATCCACGGCAAGGATGTCGAGACCACTTTCGGCCTCAAGATCCGCAACGAGGACGTCGCCGCCTTCTGCCGCGAGCATGGGGAGCGGTTCATCGGCTTCGCCGGCGTCGATCCGCACAAGGGCTACAAGGCGATCGACGAGCTCAAGAAGGCGGTGGAGGAGCTCGGTCTACGCGGGCTGAACCTGCAGACCTTCGAGCACTGCATCCCGATCAACGACAAGAAATTCTATCCGCTCTACGCCAAGTGCATCGAGCTCGACATCCCGGTCGGCATCCATGCCAGCATCAACTTCTCCACCTCGACGCTGATGGAGCACGGCCGGCCCATCAATCTCGACGAGGTGATGGTGCATTTCCCCGAGTTGCGCGTCGTCGCCATCCCGCCCGGCTGGCCCTGGGTGGAGGAGCTGATCGGCGTCGCCTGGCGTCACAAGAACGTGCATATCGGCCTCTCCCCGGTGCGGCCCAAATATCTCGACCTGCCCGAGACCGGCTACGGACCGCTGGTGCGCTACGGCAACGGCCTTTTGAAGGACAGGATGATCTTCGGGACCTCCTATCCGCTGCAGCCGATCCAGCGCACCATCGACGAGACGCTGGCGCTGCCGCTCAAGGACGACGTGAAGAAGATGTGGTTCCACGACAACGCCGCCCGCCTGCTCGGCCTCGCCGAGCGCGTCCTGAAACCCGAACCGACCGCAGCGGAATGATCACCAGCGTCCAGTCCCTTTCCCAGTCGCGTGCCGGCGCCAACGTCGCGGACACCCGTCCCGGCGCCGCTCCGACCGGGGCGCGCTCCGAGGCCCCGGTGGCCGTCTCGGTGCGCAATGTCGCGAAGTCCTATGGCGGCGTCGTTGCCGTCGACGACATCTCGCTCGACATAAGGCAGGGCGAGTTCCTGACGCTGCTCGGGCCTTCCGGCTGCGGCAAGACCACGCTGCTCAACATGCTCGCCGGCTTCTTCCAGCCGACCTCCGGGCAGATCCTCATCTATGGCGAGGACGTCACCCGCCAGCCGCCCTATCTGCGCGACACCGGCATGGTGTTCCAGAACTACGCGCTGTTCCCGCACATGACCGTGGCGCGCAACATCGCCTTCGGCCTCGAGGAGCGCGGCGTGCCCAAGGCACAGGTCCGCGAGAAGGTCGAGCGGGCGCTCGAAATGGTGAAGCTCGCCGGCTTCGGCGACCGGCTTCCCGTCGCGCTGTCGGGCGGCCAGCAGCAGCGCGTCGCGCTTGCCCGCGCGCTGGTGATCGAGCCCAAGGTGCTGCTGCTCGACGAACCGCTCTCGGCGCTCGACAAGAACCTGCGCACGCAGATGCAGATCGAGATCAAGCAGCTGCAGATGAAGGCCAACGTGGCCACCGTCTTCGTCACCCACGACCAGAGCGAGGCGCTGGCGCTGTCCGACCGCATCGCCGTGCTCAACAGGGGCCAGATCGAACAGATCGGCACGCCGGAGGAGATTTACACGCGGCCGCGCACCAGCTTCGTCGCTTCCTTCATCGGCGAGGCCAACAAGATCCGTGCGCAGGTGCGCGAGAGCAACGAGCGCGCGCTGGTGCTGGCGACGGAGAGCGGGCGAACCGTCACCGTGCCGAAGTCGCCCGACCGCGTCAGCTTCATCGCCCGCAGCGACGTCAACATCTTCATCCGCCCGGAGGACGTGCAGATCGGCCCGCCGGTGCAGGCCGATACCGACTGGCTGCCGGCGAAGGTAATCACCCAGAGCTACCAGGGCAGCCTCTACCATATCCTCGTCGATGCGCCGGGCTTCGGCGAGATGCTGATCGCCGCCCCGCTCGGCCCGCATGTGCCGGTGGCGCTCGGCGCCAACGTGTCGCTGCGCATCAACATGGAAAAGATCGTGGTGCTGCCGGTCTGACCGCAGCCTCTCCCTTGTCCGCGCCGCCTGCCGGCGCCTGAACAGTCGTCCCGAAATGCTCCATAGCACCGCCGCCGCCTCGCTCGACCGCATCTTCCGCCCGCGCAGCATCGCCTTTGTCGGCGCCTCCGAGGCCGCCATCAAGGTCGGCGGCCGCCGCTGGCTCACCTCCGCCGGCGCCGGGTTCGAGGGCGCGCTCTATCCGATCCACCCCAAGGCGGAGCGTCTGTCCGGCATCCCGGTGCTGCGCTCGGTCGGCGAGATCGACGGTTCGCTCGACCTCGTGGTCATCGCCATCCGTCCGGATGCGGTGGAGGAGGTGGTCGCCGAATGCGCCGGCAAGCAGGTCGGCGGCGTCGTGGTGATCACCGGCGGCTTCGGCGAGCAGTCCGAGGAAGGCCGCGCGCTCGAGCATCGTCTGGCGGCGCGGCTCAAGGCGGCCGGCGCACGGATGATCGGGCCGAACTGCGCCGGCATCTTCTCCCGCGGCGGCCATGTCAACGCCACCGGCATGAACCTGCCGGCCGGCCCGATCGGCCTCGTCACCCAGAGCGGCAATGTGCTGCTCGACTGCGCCCACCGCGCCCGGCGCTCCGGCATCGGCTTCAGCATCGCCGCCAGCATGGGCAATGGCGTCGATCTGCGCTCGCCCGAGCTCGCCGAGGCGATGCTGCGCGATCCCGATACCGAGGTCGTCGTCGCCTATGTCGAGGGCTGGCAGCCCGGCGAGGCGCGCCAGTTCTGCGACGTGGTGCGCCAGGGCGGCGGCGCCAAGCCGGTGATCCTGGTCAATCCCGGCACCTCCGATGCCGGCCGGCGCGCGGCGCTGTCGCATACCGGCTCGCTGGCGGCAGCCGAGGCGGTGGCCGCCGCCGCCTTCGAGCAGGCCGGCGTGCTGCACGTCTCCAGCATCGACGCCGCCTGGGGGCTGGCCGAGGCGCTCACCCGCCTGCCGCGGCTGCGCCGGCCGACCGTCGCGGTCGCCTCGGACGGCGGCGGCCACGCCACTCTCGGCTGCGACGTCGCCGAGGGTGCCGGACTGGCCATTCCCGAATTCGACGATGCGCTCCGCGCGCAGCTGCACGGGTTCCTGCCGGTGCGCTGCCCGGTCGGCAACCCGGTCGACTATGCCGGCTATGCCGAGGAAGTTCCGGACGTCATCCCGCAATCCATCGAGACCTGCCTCGCCTCGCCCGAGATCGGCGCGGTACTGCTGGCCGGCCATTTCGGCGGCTACCATCATCTTGCCGGCGAAGCGGTGCGCGAAGCCGAACAGGAAGCCGCCCGCCGCATCGGCCGTGCGGTCGAGGCGCTGGACAAGCCGGTGATCGTCCACTCCGTCTATGCCGATGACGACGAGCCGGTGAACGCCATCCTGCGCGGCTACGGCATTCCGGTCATGCGCACGCTGGCCGAGGTCGGCACGCTGCTGTCGGGCATGCTGCGCGATCTTGCTTTTCGTGGGCGCCCCACCGCCACCGAAGCGGACACGGTGATACTGCCCGATCTCTCCGAGCTGCTGGACCGCTCGGCGCCCGGCGAGGCGCTGGTGGAGTTCGACACCCGCCAGTTGCTCGCCCGCGCCGGAGTGAACGTGCCCGCAGCCAGTCTCGCGACAAACGCCGAGGAATGCCGCGCGATCGTCGCCGCCTTCGGCGTGCCGGTGGCACTGAAGATCTCCTCGCGCCGCATCGTCCACAAGAGCGATATCGGCGGCGTGCTTCTGAACGTCACCGCCGAGGACGCCGCCGCCAAATTCGAGCGCCTGCGCGCGCTCGCGGCCGACGATCCCGAGGCCGGCGTGCTGGTCACTCCGATGGTGGCGCCCGGCATCGAGCTGGTGATCGGCGCGGTGCGCGACGCCCAGTTCGGCCCGATGGTGATGGTCGGCCTCGGCGGCGTGCTGGTCGAGGTGCTGAACGACGTCGCCTTCGCCATGGCCCCTTTCGAGGCCGACACCGCCGCCGCCATGCTCGGGCGGCTGAAGGGCCGCCGCCTGCTGGACGGCTATCGCGGCCGGCCCCCGGTGGACGAGGCGGCGCTCGTCGCGCTGCTCGTCTCGCTCTCCCGGCTGATCGCCGGCGAGCCGCGCATCGCCGAGATCGACATCAATCCGGTGATGGCCCGCGCCGACGGCGCGGACGTCGTCGACGCCCGCATCATTCTGGCCGGCTGATCCCGGCTCCCGCGCCGGCGGCTCGCGCGCGCCGGCCCGACGACAGGCGGGGCCTTTCTGTCCCTGCTCATTGGATACAAAATACGCCGCGCTGCCGCGGCCATGGAGACGAAACATGTTGAACGCCGAAACGCTCGTCGCTGCCGCGGCCGGGATCGGACGTCAGGGCCGCCTGAGCCCGCTCGAGGCCGGGTATTTCGAGGATGCGGCGCAGTTCTTCCCCGGCGCGGTGCTGGGCGGCAATACCCTCGCACAGGATGGCAAGTTCGTCTTCGACCACGGCGATGGCTCGCGCTTCTGGGACGTGTCGGGCAATGAATATATCGACTACGTGCTGTGCTCGGGCGCCATGTTCCTCGGCCACGCCCATCCCGCCATCCAGGCGGCAGTCGCCGATCAGGTGACGCGCGGCACCCACGCCTTCGCCTATCTGAACGAGACGGCGGTGCGCCTCGCCCGGCGCATCGTGCCGCATATCCGCTGCGCCGAACGCATCCGCTTCACCACCGCCGGCTCGGATTCCACCTTCCACGCCATCCGCCTGGCACGCGGCTTCACCGGCCGCGAGAAGATCCTGAAGTTCGAGGGCGCCTATCACGGCGTCCACGACTATGCGCAGATCAGCACCTCGCCCCGCCAGCATTCCAACTTCCCGGCCGGTATCGCCGACACCTCCGGCATCCCGGCGGCAGTCAAGGAACTGATGCTTGTGGCGCCGTTCAACGACGTCGACACCCTCGCCTCGATCCTCGCCGAGCACGGCCACGAGATCGCCGCCATCATCGTCGAGCCGATCCAGCGCATCCTGTCGCCCAAGCCCGGCTTCCTGCAGGCGATCCGCGAGCTCACCGCCAAGTATGGCATCGTCATGATCCTCGACGAGGTGGTGACCGGATTCCGCTACGGCATCGGCGGTGCGCAGGACTATTTCGACATCGTCCCGGACATCGCCACCTATGGCAAGATCATCGGCAGCGGCCTGCCGGTCGGCGCCATTGCCGGCCGCGCCGACATCATGGATCAGGCCAATCCGGCCAAGAAGGGCCAGCCCGACTACGTGTACCAGAACGGCACGCTGCAGGCGCATATGCTCGGCTGCGCCGCCTCGCTCGCCATGCTCGACGTGCTGGAGGCGCCAGGCGTCTATGACAGCGTCTTCGCGGTGGCGGACAAGTTGCGTGCCGGGCTGCAGGAGGTGTTCGACCGCCATGACATGGGCATCCTCGTCTTCGGCGAAGGCCCGATGTGGCACATGCTGTTCACCGACAGGGTGCCGACCAACTGGCGCGAGATAACCGCAACCGACACCAAAAAGATGGCCGCCTTCGAGGCCGAGCTGCTGCGCCAGGGGCTGTTCGTGCTGCCCGGCAACCGCCGCTTCGTGTCGATTCGCCATGACGAGCGCGATCTCGAGGAGACCTTCGCCGCCGCCGAGCGCGCCTGCCGCGCCTTCAAGGCGTGAGCGCGGCCATGGCTCTCGCCCCGCTCAATCCCGATGCGCTGTGGACGCCGGCTGGCCCCTATGCCCACGGCATCATCGTCGATCCCGGCATGCGCTGGCTCGTCACCACCGGGCAGGTCGGCCTCGGCAAGGACGGCGCCGTCGTGGACGGTGCCGAGGCACAGAGCCGGCTGATCTGGCACTATCTGAAGGTGCTGCTCGACGAAGCCGGCATGGAGATGTCCGACCTCGTGCGCATCGGCGTCTACGCCACCTCGCCGGAGGCGCTCGCCGCCCATGGCCGGGTGCGCAACGAGGTCATCGGCACCGCCACGCCGGCGACTACGGCGGTGATCGTTCCTGCGCTCGCCAATCCGAAATATCTCGTCGAAGTCGAGATCATGGCCTGCCGCCGGCCCTGAGCGGCGCGCAGGTCCCTTCCGTCCATCAAGAGGCCCAGAGATGAAGAACAGCAGCGGCGTTTGGCAGAACTATATCGGCGGCAAGTGGGTCGACGGCACCAGGACCATCGTGGTCGACGATCCCGCCACCGGCAGCGGCTATGCCGAGATCTTCGCCGCCTCGAAGGAAGACGTCGATGCGGCGGTGAAGGCCGCGCGCGCCGCCTTCGCGACGCGGGCGCTCTACGAGATGGCGCCGCACCAGCGCATGATGCTGCTGCTGCGCATCGCCAACGAAATCCGCGCGCTGGAGCCGGAGATCGTCCCGGTACTGGTGCACGAGAACGGCAAGAACATCGAGTTCGCCAAGGACGAGGTCGAATCCGCCGCGCAGTATTTCGAATATTACGCCGGCGTCGCCGACAAGGTGTTCGGCAAGTCGATCCCGCTCGGTGGTGGCTATGTCGACTACACCCAGATGGTGCCCTTCGGCGTCTCCGGCCAGATCGTTCCTTGGAACTTCCCCTTCGAGATCGCCGCCCGCTCCATCGCTCCGGCCTTTGCCTGCGGCAATGCCGTCGTCTGCAAGTCGCCCGAGCTCTCGCCGCTCGCCATGAACTACCTCGCCATCGCCTGCGAGCGTGCCGGCGTGCCGGCCGGCTATTTCAGCGTGATGTGCGGCTATGGCCACGAGGCTGGCGACGCGATCACCGCCCATCCCGGCATCGACCAGATCGTGTTCACCGGATCGGTGGTCACCGGCCAGCGCATCCTGCGCAACGCCGCCGAGCGCATCGTGCCTTGCGTGCTGGAACTCGGCGGCAAGTCGGCCGGCATCGTCTACAAGGATGCCGATCTCGACACCACCGCCTCCAGCTCGGCCATCGGCATCTTCGCCCATGGCGGGCAGGTCTGCTCGGCCGGCTCGCGCCTCATCGTCCACCGCACTGTACATGACGAGGTGGTGGAGAAGATGGTGAAGTGGGTGAAGTCCTCCAGCCAGGGACCCGGCACCGAGGGCCACTTCCTCACCCCGCTTATCTCGGCGGCACAACGGGATAAGGCCGAAGCCTTCGCCCTCGCCGCGGTGCAGGCCGGCGCCACCGCCGTGGTCGGCGGCCGCCGCAATGCCGATCTGCCGGGCTTCTACATGAACCCGACCATCCTCACCGGCGTCACCGCGGATATGGATATCAACTGCTCGGAAGTGTTCGGCCCGGTGCTGGCCGTGCTGTCCTTCGACGAGCCGGAAGAGGCGGTGGCGATCGCGAACGGCACCGATTACGGGCTGGCTGCCGGCGTCTACACGCGGGACCTGTCGCTGGCCCACTGGACGGCGGACCGGCTCGAAGCGGGCACAGTGTTCGTCAACAAATGGTTCGTCGGAGGAAACGAGACTCCCTTCGGCGGCTTCAAGAAATCAGGCTATGGCCGAGAGAAAGGCGTCGAAGCTATGGCGAATTACTGCCAGACCCGAAACATCGGCATCAAACTGTGAAACATCGCGACAGCCGGAATCGAGCTTCCGGCTGTCGCGCGGCCTCCAACCATCATGCTATTTGGTATACAAGAGACAGAATGACCGCCGAGATTCGAGCGCTGGGCCGGGCACGCACCTGAGGGAGGGTTGATGGTTCTCGTCGGTTCCACAAACACCGATGATCGCCGGTTTCACGTTCCAGAAATCATAGCCAAGGAACTGGCTCGATTTCTGGAAGACGAGATCGTGTTCGGGGACCTCCCGCCGGGCTCCAGGCTCGTCGAGGAGGACATCGTGCGGCGCTTCAACGTGTCCCGCTCGCCGGTGCGTGAGGCGCTGCGTGTCCTCGAACAGGAGGGCCTCGTATCGCGCGAGTCTCGGCGCGGGGTATGGGTCGGACCGCTGACGCTCGATGACCTCAATGAGGTCTATACATGCCGTCTCAATATGGAAGGGCTCGCGATGGAGCTCGCCGCCCAGAAATGTACCCAACGCGACATCAGCGAGATAAAGGACCTGCTCAACAAGCAGAGAGAGGCCTATGAGGCCCAGGACAAGCGAGGATTCTTCAAGGCGAACGTCATGCTATCCTCTAAAATTCATGCTTCGTCCGGAAACAAGACGCTTACGAGGCTTCTCGCGAGCATCGGAAAGCAATCCTTGCGCTATCGCTACTTCGCCTATTCTCAGGCGCCGGAAATGATGCAGGCCTCAATCGAAGGTCATCGTGAAATTATTGCCGCGATGGAAAAAAAGAATGCCCGTTATGCCCGGACCCTCATGGAGGACATGATCCAGCGGTCCTGGAGTTCGATCGCGAAATTTTTGGGCCAAGCTGTGTGATCTGGCGTAATCGCGCCGCCGCAAATCATCGAGATCTCGCCCTCCCACATTGAGGCGCTGGAAAGGGATCTCGATGTCGGGGCCGAAATAAGTGTTGTTTGAAATCATGCAAGGCTATTATTATAATAATGACTGTAAATTTATATAATATCTATGCATTTTACGGTCATGATGATTTAAAACTTCTACCTGAGGCAACCTTGAATGAGGTGCCGACGCTACGAGCATTTGCGAATCTGGAATATTGATTTCGCCGCGGAAGCGCAGGCCGAAATTAGCGGAGCTTTCAACGGGGACCTATATACGTGATTGACCCATAGCCCGAAGAAAGAGCCCGCCGAAGCGGGCTCCTTTGGGTCTCAGCGGTTCATTCACCATCCGAGGCGGCGCTGTCTGGGGCAAAGAGCTTGGCGAGATTTGATGGCGATGGCTCGGTGGTCGCGTCGTCCCTCGTGTTCGCTAACGTCCATCCAGCCCTGCCATTGGATTTGAACACTGGCGAATTGGACATCATGGCGCTCAGATTGTTACGCGGTTCATTCCCGCCAATCGATAAGCCAAGCAAAGACGTGATGTGATCGTAGATGACACTGGTGGGTGTCGGGTTAGTCCGATTCGCCAGAAACAGCCGGGCTGCCTCCAATGCCTTCGCGCGCTCAGGCGAGGGCGCCCGCGCGGCGGTCCGGGCCGGCGCTCGTTCAGGGGCGTATGGCGGCTCAGCCACGATATCCCCAAACTGCCGATTGTCTGGCCTTGGCACATCCGTCTCGTACAACGCAAGCATCCTGCGCGCCTCTAAAAGTCGCTGATATGTCAGGCTCTTAGTAAGCTCGGCTTCGAGGCTTGCGACCTCGGCACGCAGCGCGGCAACAAACGATGAAGACATAGCCGGTCCCTCCCGATCTGTGGGGGACACTACCATGTCGCCATGCGGAACAAAAGGTGTGTGGCGTGGGGTGGGGTGAGGCTTGTGGCGATCCTTGGCTTCCGCTATACCAGTAATCACCGGCCCGTGAAACGAGTCCGGCCCGCCATGGTCTAGCCACCATGAACGAGCCGGGTTTCGCGGGTTCCATCGAACTGGATTAGGAGCCTGATGGAAGGGCGTGGTCCGCCCCATATTCGCGTTGCATTTTATATAGGACCGTCGTCCGCGGTGCAAGGCTCCGGAGAGGAGGAGCCTGCATGGTCTTCGTCAACGCTTACACCCGTATTCGCTATGGCCGCGTCGAATTTGTGCGCGCTCATAACCGTTCCTTCCCCCGCTGATTTAGCGATTTAGGACGAGAAGTTGGCCGTCGAGGAGCATCGCTTCCCGGCGGCTTTTTTTGTTTTGGAACGCTGTACGCTTTCCTCGACCTCGGCAGGCTTCGTTGCGACGAAACGACTCAGTGCTCCCTCAAAGCTCATATCGAGCTTGAGTGGCGGCTCTAGCTTGCGCTTCTCGTCTGTCATGCGATCAACGCCTTGTATGTCAGGCGGCCCTCGACGCACCCGAATAGGCCGTTCATGCGAGCACCGACGGCCATGTCACGGCGGTTGAAGCGCCACGTCATTTCCGCCACGTACCGATCAAGGTGCTTCGGCGATACCCAGTGATGGATGCCCACGATCTGACGCTTGAGGAGCGCCCACACACTCTCGATCCCGTTGGAATGGATCGTGTAGTGGCGGACGTACTCGCCGGCGCTGTGGTTCACCGCGTGGTGATAGTAGCCATCAATGCCACGGAACGAAACGTGATCGTCTGTCATGAGGGTAGAGCCCAGCGCCACGTTGTCCGTGATGACACGCTTCACAGTGCGCGCCTTCATGTCGGGCACGGAACCGGCCCGAAGCTCGCCATCGCGCTCCAGAACGCCGAGCACGATCGCCTTGCCAGCGCCGCCCTGCGTGCCGCCCTTGCGGTCTGCGGCGTGCTTGTTCTTCTCCTTGCCGCCGACGTAGGTTTCGTCTGCCTCCACAGTACCCTTAAGGGGCGCGTTGAAGGAGTTGGTACGCGCGGCATGACGCAGCCGATGCAAAACGAACCACGCGCTTTTCTGCGTGATTTTGAGGTCCTTGGCGAGCGTCGTGCTGGCGATACCCTTGGGATGGGAACGGCGCATGACCGCGGCCCCCGCGATTCCGTTGCTCGTCGTCGACATCGGCGGCGCGCTGGTACGAGCGCCCCGACGTGCTCGATTGGCCGTGGTTGGCGCTGGGCGACGTTCTGCGCCTCACCCAGCGAGCATGCCACGCAGGTGGCAATGACGGCGACTAAGGCCGCTGCAGCCGTCGACATCATAACGGCTGACGGGCCGGTTCGGGCGATTCCCGACTGGTGCGCGCTCGGCACTCTAGAGGCCGCCATCACCTTCGGCGGCATTCATACCTTGGCGCGCGACCTGTTCAAGCAGGACCAGCGGCTCGCCCTCGCGCTGATCCTCGCCGAGATCGAGCCAGCCCCTCGTGCATAAAGCCTATTACGCCGCGCGGCATGGGACCGGATCTGGGCTATTCGCCGCTCCGCTATTCGCCGCTCTGCCGCGCCGGGTGAGCGATGCGGGCATACGGGGCGGCGCCCGCGGGCAAATAGCCCAGCTTCTCAGAGAGTTCACCGGCAGCAGCGAGCAGGCGGTCGAGATAGGCGTCGCGATGGCGCAAACCGTCCTCGCGGGGAGTGACAAGGCACAGCGTAGCGATCACCGAGCCATCGGCCTGATGCACCGGCACGGCGAAGCAATAAGTGAAGTTCTCTACCGTGCTGTTGAAGGTGAAGAAGCCGTCCGAGGTGGCGCGCCGCACCTCGGCAAGGAACTGCGTGGGCTCGAGCAGGCGGCCATTGGGCAGCACGAAATCCTCCGGCGAGATGAAGCCGAGAATCTCCTCGTCGCTCATGTGTCCGACAAGCAGGCGGCCGGATGCGGTCCACGGGATCGGCACGAGCTCGCCAATATCGGAGGAGATGCGGAACGGGCGCAGGCCCTCACGCATCATCGCGACGGTATATTTGTTGCCGTCGAGCATGCACATCTGGGAGGTCTCGCGCGTTTCCTCGGCGAGGCGCTGCAGCAGCGCCGCGCTTTCGCGCATCAGGTCGAACTGCCCGGAATAGGCCATGCCGAGGAAATAGAGCCGGCGGCCGAGAAACACCCGGCCGTCGCCGCCGGAATAGTCCAGCATGCCCTGGCGAAGCAGCAGGTTGACGAGTTCGTAGACCGAGGACCGCGGCCCGCCCATCTCGGCGGCGATCTCGTTCGGCCGCATGGGCTGGCGGCGGGCACGCAGGAATTCGAGGATGTCGAAGGCCCGGTCCAGGCCGCGGCTGCGCTTGGCCCCACTCTCGCGAGCGCCGTCCTTCTGCGGGCGGTCCCCGCCCGTCGCCTTGCTCGCCTGGCGCTCCCCGGCCTTCATCTCGCTGACCCTCCCTCGCTGGACGACGCCGCCCCGCCGCCTTCGGACGGGACGGCGGCCGGCCTCACATCTTGTCGGCGCGGAAGGCGACGCAATCGATCTCTACCTTGCAATCGACCATCATGCGCGACTGGACGCAAGCACGCGCCGGCGGATTGTCGGAGAAATACTCGGCATAGACTCCGTTGAAGCTCCAGAAGTCGCGCGGGTCGTCGAGCCACACGCCACAGCGCACGATGTTCTCCACCTCGTAGCCGGCTTCGTGGAGGATGGCGATCATGTTCTCGATGGCCTTGCGGCTCTCGGCAATGATGCCACCGCCTACGATCTCGCCCTTCTCCATCGCCACCTGGCCGGAGACGTAGAGCCAGCCATTGGCCTGGGTGGCGCGGGCGAAGGGAAGCTTCTGGCCGCCCGCACCGGTTTCGCCGGCGCCGTATCGAATGATGGTCATGCGTACCTGCTCTTTTACTGAAAGCTCGAGGACTTGAGGAAGTCGGCGAGCCGCTCGGTCCTGGGCCGCACGAACATTTCCTTCGGATCACCCTCCTCGCCGATGACCCCCTTGTTCATGAAGATGACGCGGGTGGAGACCTCGTAGGCGAAGCGCATCTCGTGGGTGACGAGAAGCATGCTCATGCCGTCGGCGGCGAGGCCCTTGATGACCTGAAGCACCTCGCCGACGAGTTCGGGATCGAGCGCCGAGGTCACCTCGTCGAACAGCATCAGCCGAGGGTTCATCGCGATGGCACGGGCGATGGCGACGCGCTGCTGCTGGCCGCCGGACAACTGGCCGGGGTAATGGTCGGCCCGCGCGCCGAGCCCGACGCGCCCGAGCCATTGCTCGGCGAGCGCGCGCGCCTCGTCGCGGCCCATCTTCTTCACCTTGACGAGGCCGAGCATCACGTTCTGGGCCGCGCTCATGTGCGGGAACAGGTTGAACTGCTGGAAAGCCATGCCGGTGAGGGCGCGCTGGCGGGCGATCTCCTTCTCGCTCTTGCGGCGCCGCCCGGAGGGGCCCTCCTCATAGCCGATCGCCTCGCCGTCGAGCAGGATCTGCCCGCCCTGAAACTCCTCGAGCATGTTGATGCAGCGGAGCATGGTGGTTTTGCCGGAGCCGGAGGAGCCGATGATCGAGATCACCTCTCCCTGACGCATGGCGCAGTCGACGCTCTTCAGCACCTCGACGGCGCCGTACTGCTTGCGCAGACCCTTGATTTCGAGAAGCGGCTTGTTCATTGCGCGCGCCTTCAGGAAGGGACGGCAGTCTTGCGCTCGACATATTTGCCGAGCCGCTCGATGCCGAAATTGATGAGGAAGTAGAGGAAGCCCGCGAGAAAATAGAACTGCAGGCTGAGGAAGTTGCGGGAGATGATCTCCTGCGAGCGCAGGAGAAGCTCCGCCACGCCGATCACCGACAGCAGGGTGGAGGCCTTCACCATCTCGGCGGCGGTGTTCACCCAGGTCGGCAGGATCTGGCGCAGCGCCTGCGGCCACAGCACGCTGGCGAAGGTCTGGCGGAAGGTGAGGCCGATCGCCTTGGCCGCCTCGGTCTGGCCGGTCGGGATCGCCTGCAGCGCGCCGCGCACGATCTCGCCAATATGCGAGGAGCAGAACACTGCCAGCGCCAGCACGCCGGCCTGAAACGGGCCGAGATCGAGGCCGACGGTGGAGAAGATGTAATAGCTCGCCAGCACCAGCACGAGCACCGGCGTGCCGCGTACCACGTCGGTGTAGAAGCGCAGCAGCGCCTGCACGAGGCGGTTGCCGTAAACGAGGCCAAGCGCCACGCCGACGCCGAGCACCGAACCGGCGAGAATGGCGAGCGCCGAGATCGACAGGGTGACGCCGAGACCCTTGAGGAGCGCGAAGCGAGCGATCCAGATCTCGTTGAGGAACAGCGTAAGATCGTTGACGAAGCCCAGGTTCGGCATGCGCGCCTCACTTCGGGATGGCGAGGCGGCGCTCGACGAAGCGCATAAGCGCGGCGAGCACGGCACAGGTGACGACGTAGAGCGCGGAGGTCACCATCCACACCTCGATGATACGGAAACTCTCCACATTGATCTTGCGGGCCTCGAAAGTGAGCTCCGGCACCGCGATGGCTGCGGCGAGCGAGGTGTCCTTGAACAGCGAGATGAGCGTCGAGGACAGCGAGGGCAGCACGTTGCGCAGCATCAGCGGTATCACCAGCGAGGTGCGGATCTGCATCGGGGTCAGCCCGATGGCGAGCCCCGCCTCCTTCACGCCGCGCGGCACGGAGAGAAGGCCGGCGCGGAACACCTCGGCGAGATAAGCGCCGGAATAGACCGCCAGCGTCAGCACGAAGCTCTGGATCTTGTCGATCCGCACCCCGAGTTGCGGCAGGGCGAAATAGGTGAACAGGACCAGCACCAGGATCGGCAGATTGCGGATGATCGTCACATAGAGCGCGGCCGGGCGGTGCAGCCATCCCGGCCCGCCGGCGAGCGCGAAGGCGACCGCCAGCCCGATGAGCGCGCCGATCATGAGCGATGCCGCCGCCAGTTCGAGGCTGAGCAGCAGTCCGCCGAGCAGCAGGTCGAAGCTGCGCCAGACCGCGGAGAAGTTGAGCGTGTAGCCCATGAGGGATTCCCGGTGGAGACGGACCGGCGCGCCGGCTTGGCCGCGCGCCGGTCGATCCTATCGACGGCTCACTTGAACTCGACCGGGAACCCGATCTGCGGCGGCGGCAGGTCCTTGCCGAACCACGTCTTATAGGACTTCGCATAGGTGTCGAACTCGACGCCGGTCATCGCCTCGTGAAAGGCGGTGTTGACGAAGTTCAGCCAGTCCTGATCGCCGCGCTTCACCGCGCAGGCATAGGTCTGCGGGCTCCAGCCATAGCCGGCATCGACATAACGGCCGGCATTCTGGGTCATGAACCAGGCGATGGAGGATTGGTCGGTGGCCACCGCGTCGGCGCGGCCGGAGTTCAGGGCCTGATAGACGAGGTCCTGGCTGTCATACTGGTCGACCTTCGCATCCGGCAGGGCGGCGTGGACCATCGCTTCCGCATAGACGTTCTGCAGCACGGCGACTGTAACCTTGGAGCCGGCCGCCTTCAGCGCCTCGAAGTCCTTGAAGGGACTGCCGGCCTTCAGCATCAGGCCGACGCCCTCGCGGTAATAGGGAATGGTGAAGGCCACCTGCTGGGCGCGCGCGCCGGTCACCGTCATGAACTGGCAGGTGATGTCGACCTTGCCGGTGGTGATGTTCGGGATGCGGGCGTCCGACGACTGGTTGACGAACTCGACCTTGCTCGGGTCGTTGAACAGCGCCTTGGCGAGGATGTGACCCATGTCGACATCGAAGCCCTGCAGGGTGTCGTCGGCGCCCTTGAAGTGCCAGGGCGCGTTGGTCGAGCCCGTGCCCATGACCAGATGGCCGCGCGCCAACACCTTGTCGAGGGTGCTGCCGCCATCCTGCGCGAAGACCGCGCCGGAGAGAAGAAGAGACGAAGCCAGCGCAATGACGCCGGCGCGGAAAGACGCGCTCATGCCGGTTCCCCTGTTGTTGTTTCGTATGTCCAATATATTGTACATACGTCCTATTTATTGGATTGACCTATTCATGCCCTCGGCCCATAGCTTGTCAAGATGAAAGATGCGGGCGGATGGGCAGGCTCGTATGGCGCCGCCTCGGGCCTCCCTGCGCGAGGATGGGCGACTTGGCCCGCGGCTGATCCCCCCGGCGCGGTGCCTGCATGGATGCAGAGGATGCGTATGAGCTTGACGAGTGCCCCCCTGTTCGCTGCCGAGACACCGGCGGTCCTGGTCGATCTCGCGGTGGCGAGGCGCAACATCGCGCGCTTCCAAGCCTATGCGGATGCGCACGGGCTGAAGGTCCGCCCGCACATCAAGACCCACAAGCTGCCGGCCGTCGCCCACATGCAGCTCGCGGCCGGCGCCGTCGGCATCACCTGCCAGAAGCTGTCCGAGGCGGAGGCGATGGTGGCCGGGGCCCCCGAGATCAACGACGTGCTGATCACCTACAATATCGTGGGCGCCGACAAGCTCGCCCGCCTTGCGGCACTGGCCGAACGGGTGACCCTTTCGGTGGTGGCGGACAGCGAGGCCGTCGTCGCCGGCCTGTCCGCGACCTTTGCGGGCGCGCCTCGACCGCTCGCCGTGCTGGTGGAATGCGACACCGGCGCCGCGCGCTGCGGCGTGACCACTCCGGAGGCCGCCGCCGCCCTTGCCCGGTCCATCGCCGGCGCGCCGGGTCTCGTCTTCGGCGGGCTGATGACCTATCCGCCGGTCGGCGCCGCCGGGGCGGTGGAGGCCTTCATGCGCGAGGCGAAGGCGCGGATCGAAGCGACGGGCCTATCGGTGCCGGTGATCACCTCGGGCGGCACGCCTTCGATGATGCAGGCGGCCGAGGCTCCGGTGACCACCGAGTACCGCCCCGGAACCTATGTCTATAACGACCGCTCGCTGGTGGCGCGCGGCGTGTGCGGCTGGGAGGACTGCGCGCTCATCGTGCTCGCCACGGTGGTCTCGGTGCCGGCGCCGAACCGCGCCATCGTCGATGCCGGCTCGAAGACCCTCACCTCCGACCTGCTCGGCCTCACCGGCTATGGCCACGTGCTCGGCCGGCCCGACATCGCCATCGACCAACTTTCCGAGGAGCACGGCCGCCTCGTCAGCGAGGAGCCGATCGGCCTCGCCGTCGGCGACAAGGTGCGCATCGTGCCGAACCACGCCTGCGTGGTCACCAACATGGTCGACGCGATCCATGTCGTCGACGGCGGCGAAATCGCGCGCTGGCCGGTCGCCGCGCGCGGCTGCATCGTCTGACGGGAGGCGGCGCGCGAACCGGACCGCGCGTCGCCCCTCCCGCGGGCGCGAGTTCGCCCTCGATCCACCCGACGCCACCTTCGGGGCAAGCCGGCGTGCAGCAATCCTCGACCATCCTAAGCCGCAGCAGCCGAGCGCCGAAACCCGTGTCGCACCAGAATGTCAGCCGGCGCCCGGCATCCCGGCTCGTCCGGCGGCGGCCCGAACACCGAACGGCCGGTAGCTGAGTGCCGGGCGACGGCGGGCGACGAGGGTTTTCCCACTGCTCGTCGGTGATTGTTGGGGCGCATCGTGATGGTGCTGGTGCAGCCGGCCGCTTGTCATCATAGGAAGAAATCGATGTGCGCCCGCCAGCCGCGGTCATTGTCGCCGCGCAGGAATGCCGACTGCGCGCCCCGCTCCAAGGCCTGACACCAGCCGTCCACGCCGTCGCAGTCCCTCAGCCGGGCTCGGATCGCGGATCGTCGCGGCGACGTGATCTTCCCGACCTTCGGCCAACCGGCATCGACGGCAATGGCGTTGTAGATCGCCACGCCCGCTCGACAGGGTCGTCGGGCTTGCAAAGCCTCTGCGCGCATCAGGCGCTCAACCTTGTGCAGGCCGCAGGAGACACCATCGGCCCGAACATCGCGCCACACACGACGGGCGCCATAGGTCCGGTCGCTCGGCATGGAAGCCGGAGCGGGAGACATCCAGCGCTTCGCACAGCCATGCCCGATCTTTGAACGAGAACTTGCCAGATGCCCCGGTGCTTCGCGATGAGAGCGAACCTCCTGTCGCGTCCCTCGCGAAGTAGGCTGCGGCCTTTTTCAGGATATCGCGCTCCGCCCTGAGCTTGGCCACCTCGCGCCGCAGCCGGTCGATCTCAAGCTGCTCCGGCTTCATTTGTCCGTGTCCGGGAAAGGCCTGGGCCGGATCGGCTCCCAACTCCCGGACCCACCTGCGCAGCACGTTCGCGTGTACGTCCAGATCCCGAGCCGCCGGCGCAACGCTCACCCCTCGGTCCTTGATCAGGCGAACCGCCTCGATCGTGAACTCACGCCCGAATGTCCTGCGCTGCGTGTCCCTCCTCCGACTTCATGAAACTACCAATCTCGGTCTCCATAAAACCGGCAGATGGCCAACCTGAACCGCCCGAACTTGGTTCGACAGGACCGGCGCGCTCTGCAGAATTCATCCTTGCTGGTTTCTCGCGGATGGTGCTTACTTTCAACTTGGATTGATCGTCATCGTAGATGAACCGTCGTCCATAGAGTTCGATTACGAGCCCTTGCCTCAAGACTTCAGGCCTTTCAGGAGAAGCTCGTTGACCAAGCCCGACTACGAAGCTAGCCCCTCGATGTTCCGCAACCAACCTCTGGGCTTCGTGGCCTCTTTGCTGCTTATTCCGTTATTCGGGCTGGGGATTTTGATCCTACTCTACTGGTACATCAAGTCGCGCTCCGTCCGACTCACGATCACAGGTGACGCGATCCACCTGTCGCGCGGCATCTTGAACAAGGATCAGACCGACATAGCCGTCCGCGAGGTCCGCACTGTCCTCATTCGCCAGCGCTTTTGGCAGCGAATCTTCGACGTGGGTCAGATCGAGATCTATACGACGGGCGACATACCCGAGTTCTCTCTCCAGGGCATGCCGGATCCAAACTTCGTGCGGGACTACATCCGCAGGCGCATAAATCGGGAGGACTCGGAAGCATGAGCGCGCGCGATCCTTCCGACCAACGCCGCGCCCTCGTCCTGCTGGCGGTGATCGGCTTGGGGGTAGTCGTCGTCGCGGGGCTGCTCGTCTCGGTCGTGATGATGGAGCTGCCGAAGATGGCGACTTTCGTGGGCGAGAACTTTTCGCCGGGGCTCGGCCTGCGCGGTGCCGCCATCATCGCGGCGATCGTATCGTTCTTGGCGTTGATCGTGCTCGCCCTCGTCTCCGGCGATGGTCTTCTCGGCGAGATACAGTTCGTAATCCCCGGGTTCTTCCTGTTCTTCCTCTTTTTCTGGGTGATGGCTGCCTGGGTCTTCTGAAGGTCGGGCGCGCGAGCGGCGTGCACCCGACCTTGGATGTTTCCGATCAGGCGCCGAACCAGGTGCGTCCGAAGACGACCAGAATCTCGGCGAAGCCTCGCGTCACTTCGAGCGGGATGCCAACACCGTTGAGGTCGCCCTCGACCCGGACCTTTTCGTACACGCCGTCGTCGGTTGCGCGGCCGCTATTCGTCAAACGGATCGTGCCGGTTACGCCATCGACGACGGCGAACGGATCGGCCGCGGCGAACGGATCGCCGCCGCCCGCACCAGGCAGCACCAAGTTCAACTGATATTCCTGCTGGTGGGGACTGCCGGCGGCGGCATCGACGAGTGGCATGTTCCCTTCAAGAACAAAGGTGCGATCCCCACATCGTACGTCGAATTTCATCTGCCAGGCGTCGTTGGCGTAGGCGTAGATCGCATCGCCCGTCCAGCTACAGGAGGTGCTGTCGCGCTGGCCAACGTGCGGCACGGTGAATTTCTCGAAGCGCACGGAATCAATTTCGGTGTTGTACTTCACCGCCGCTGTGCCGGCCGCCGTCTCCTGCAAATTCTTGATAAGCGAGTCGCCGAGGGCCCGCGCGGAAGCGGACGGGTTCTCGGGTTTCATGATGACGTTGCCCTTGAAGGAGCCGTTCTCGGCCCCTGCCGAGCCGGCGCGCAGATAATTGGCGAGAATGGTCTTGGCGTCGGTATAGCCGTCCGCCTTGGCCTCGACGGTGAAGCCGCCGGAATAGCTGATCCGCGGAACCGACTGGCTGGCATTGTTCGGGTTCTTGATCGTGCCGTTGCCATTGATGGCGCATGCCTCGTCGATGCGGCTGAGACCGAGCCAGGCGCTGGCTCCAGCCGAGCAGGTCACTTCAAGCACGGTCGTGCCGCTTTTGTCGTCGACGGTGCCCTTGAACACGTCCTTGCGTTGGTTCGAGAACAGGGAAGGCTGCGATACGTCCATCTTCAGGACGACGCGCTCCGGGGGGCTTTGTGCTGACCCCGTGGCTGGCGACAGGGCGAGGAGAAAGGCGGTGAAGGATAGGAGCCGAATTGTCATGACCGTCAAATCCTTGATCTTGTTTCATCGTCGCAACGTCTTGGGGCAAGCACGCTTTCGAGAAATCAAAACCGATCTAGGCCAGTACGCCAATATTGCCAATTTGTACGGGAAATTCCACTACCTTGCGTAAGCCCTCGGGGGCAGCCGAGTCCAGGTTTCGACTTTGACCGTCTGCCGGGTGTCTGACCCTCGAAGTGCATCGGCCAAGATAACTTGGCGCATTGACGTATCAGGGCCGGATGGCGAGGTATCGGCGTGGTATATTTGTGTGTCTGGGGGCCTTGGCCACCGCATGGCCCCCTCCCCGAGCACCACGCTCGATCGCTGCTAGGGCCTAAACGAGGACAGTCGATATTGGTAAGGAATTTTCCTGTTTATATCAGCTAATTAGATAAAATTTCTGACGGACGCGCCTCCGCCAATATCTAGTTTCCAGAAGCATCTGAAAGTCTCACACGGCGTCAGGAATTCGGATCTGAGGGACTTGGCATAGGCCAAGGCGATCTGCCAGTGAGCCCACGTGCCGGGAGCCTTGCCGCCACGAACCGCCTTCACAAGGTCATTCCCGGAATTTCCGGGATTCACCAGCTCGGCGAGTACCTCGATGAAGCGGCGCACATCAGCGGATGCCGGCCAGTTGGCCGGCTCGCGGGCATGGTCAGCACCCGCTGCCTTCCACATGTCGGGGAGCGACAGCCTTTCGTCGCAATCACGGATCGCGCCCGGCGCCGGTGCCTCCAGCACCAGGCGCGCCACTGCTTGCGGGGCGAACGGGCCCGGCGGATCACGCGCTTAGCCGGCCCTCCTGCTGCACCCCTTTGGCGAAACCATCAGGGCAATGCGCTGCGCATTGTTAGCCGACATAGTCGCGGAGATTGCAGGATTCGATTCGATTGCGCAGTTCGCCGATGCCATCGGCGCTCACCACGACCTCGTCACCTTCCCTGAGGAATACCGGCGGGATGCGCGCAAAGCCGACACCGCTCGGCGTGCCGGTCAACAGCACGTCGCCCGGATGCAAAGTCATGCCGCAGGATAGTTCGGCGATGAGTTCCGGCAGCGGGAACGCCATGAGCGCAGCCGTCGCGTCCTGCATGACCGTGCCGTTGAGCTCGCAGCGTATGCGCGCTGACGGCAAATCGATCTCGTCGGGCGTGACCACCACCGGGCCGAGCGGCATCGTCATGTCGATGCTCTTGCCCTTCAGCCACTGGCCACCATGGCGGCGCTGAAGATCGCGCTGGGAGATGTCGTTGGCGAGGCAAAAGCCGAACACATGGTCCATCGCCGAACGGACAGGGATGGATCGCCCGCGCCGCCCGATGATGGCGACGAATTCGGCCTCGTAGTCCCAGCGCGAAGAAAGCCCGCCGTCGAAGGCGATCCGGTCGCAAGGACCGATCACGGTGTCGGGTGCCTTCGTGAAGAAGGTTGGCGCCTCAGGTCGCTCGACCTCCTGGCCGTCCCGTTTTCCGCGCCCTTCCTCGAAATGATCCCAGTAGTTCCAGCCGGTGCAGAGCACATCCCGGCGAAAGCGACGGATCGGAGCGCGCAGATCCGCGCCGTCGAGCGGGACCCGGTGGGTATCGGTTAGCGCCAGCGCCGCGCGGGCCGCGGCGAGGCCATCTGCGCCGTCTTCGATAAGCGCCACGAGATCCACATAGCGATCGGAGAGCAGGACGATCTCCCCGTTCTGGATGACGCCGGGATGTTCCTGCGCGCCGACACGCACGGTCGCGAATTTCATGGGGCAACCTCGTAGATGGACGTCGACGGCACGCCGTTGCTGCCGGGAAGCAGATACCCGGCGATATGTTCCACGAAGCGGTGGAGGCTCGCTCGATCGTCGCAGGCGCCGTAGACATATTTGTCCGGACGCACGATCAGCGCCCGGCAGCCGAAGACCTGCATGAAATCCCTCAGCAGCACGCCGGTTTCGCGCAGGCCGGGGCAGGACGGCGTGTCGTCAACCGAGAAATGTACCCCACCAAGGGCTCGCCATGCCGCGTCGTCTGCACCTTCAAGCCAGTGCCAAGCCTCCTCACCGCGTGTCAGCAACAGGAAGCCGGTCCCGGCGAGGTCATCGAGGTGTCGCTCGATGCCGTCGGCGCCGATGATCCAGGGCTGAAGCGAGAGCAGGCCGGCCGGCGGCTCGGCACGACCCGAGCCATCGGTGGCGATAAGGCCATGGGTGAGATCCGGGATCAGTTTCTGGCGAACCGTCTCCGACGCCCCCCGCTCGAACTCGCCGATGAGACGCTGGTCGCGCGCCTTGGCCTTTTCCAGATCGAGCTCGCCGATGATGAGGCCGAGTTCCTTGGTGGTGGCGACGAGTTCGCGGATATGCGGCTTGCGCTCCTCCTCATAGGTGTCGAGCAAGCTGTCAGATGAACCGCCCTTCAGGATCGCCGCGAGCTTCCACGCGAGGTTCCCGACGTCGCGTATCCCCGAACACAGCCCCTGCGCCATAAAAGGCGGCATCTGGTGCGCCGCGTCGCCGGCCAGCAGGATCCGCTCCCTGCGCCAGTCATGTGCCACCAGAGCATGGAAGCGGTAGGTGGCGACACGCCAGATATCGATGGAATCAGGATCGACGAAAGGCGCCATGCGACGGCGCAGCACGTTGCGATCCTCGTAGTCCTCGGGCGTCTCGCCGGGCAGCATCTTCAGTTCCCAGCGCCGCAGCCCCCGCGGCCCGACGACATAGGTGGTGGGGCCGTCGGGCACGCAGAACTGGGTGGTGCGCGCAGGCACGACCGCCCCCTCCTTCAGCCAGGCGTCAACGACCGTCCACCACTCGTCAAAATCCAGGCTGTCCTGCCGGATGCCCAGATGCCTGCGTGTGAAGCTGGCCGCGCCGTCGCAGGCAACAAGATAGCGGGAGGTCAGCGCGGCAATCTGGCCGTCCGGCTTGCGGAGCGTCGCCCGAACCGCCTGTCCGTCCTGGGAGAGATCGACGACGTCATGGCCGAGGAACACCTCGACATTGTCAAACCGACCCACACCCTCACGCAATATGGGCTCGAACTCCGGCTGGATGAACATCAGGTTCGGGGCCCATCCAAGCGGATAGGGCGGCTGGACGGGATGAAAGGCCTTGATGAGACGCCCCTCAAGCCCGCGGAACTCGGTGCCGGTGTGATGACAGGTCATCCGGTCCACCGCCTCGGCGAGGCCTACCGATTGTAGCAACCGCATCACTTCGTGGTCGATGTTGATGGCGCGCGGCTTGTCGAAAATGTCTGTCATTCGGTCGACGACCGCGACCTTCAGGCCGTCCCGTCCGAAGAGATTGGCCAGCACGGCACCGACCGGGCCATAGCCGAGAATGATCACATCATGATCGATCGTCACGTTATCGCTCTCCGTTACCGGTGGGCGTTTCCTACCCTGTCCGTACCCATCTCACCGATGATCTGGATCGTCAATTACAAATAATCGATCATTATTGCAAAAACACACCAATCGTGGTTCATTCCGATTGCCGCATCGGGAATAGGAAGTGCACATGATCGAGCCGCCGGAACGGACATCGCAGAAGCAGACCCTCGCATCGTCGATGTATGATCAGCTACGCGACGACATCCTCGTCGGCTCGATCGGGCCCGAGGCGAAGCTGAACATCCGCGAGCTCTGCGAACGTTTCTCCGTGGGGCTAAGCCCCATGCGCGAGGCCCTGAGCCGGCTGTCGGCCGAAGGATTGGTGCAACAGGTCGACAATCGCGGCTTCACGGTGATGCCGGTCAGCGTCGCCGAGCTTCTTGATCTCGCCCAGGCTCGCTGCTGGCTGAACGAAGTGGCGCTGCGCCAGTCGATCCAGCGCGGTGGCCAGGTCTGGGAAGAGGCCGTCCTGCTCAGCTTCCACCGCCTCAGCCGCACCCCCCGTCAGACCGCCGGGGATGCGACCGGCCGCAACCCCGCCTGGGAACTGGCGCACCGGGCCTTTCACCGCAGCCTCATCGAGGGCTGTGGCTCGCACTGGCTGGTCGATCTGTGCGAGCGCCTGTTCGAAGCGGCGGAGCGCTATCGTCATCTCGCCCGCATCGCAGGTGTGGCGCGCGGCAATGCCGAGGACGAACACAGGGACATCATGCAGGCGGCGATCGATCGGAAGGCGGACGAAGCCGTCGACCTTCTCAACATGCATTTCCTGCGCACCGCCGAGATCGTCCAGAAGGTCATCGGCAAGGGCACCCATGGTTACTCCCTGGTCGAGCCGGCAGGAACGGGCCACAAGCCGCGCCGCCGCCGCGCCGGCATGAACCGCAATCCGAGTTGAGCGCGTCATGAATCTTGAAATCGAAGGACGCCGCGCCATCGTCTGCGCGTCGAGCCGGGGGTTGGGGCGCGCCTGCGCCGAGGCGCTGGCCGCCGAGGGCGTGGATGTCGTGATCAGCGGCCGGACGGCCGAGACCGTCGAACGCACCACCGGTGAAATCAACGCGCGCAACGGCGGCCGGGCGATCGGGGTCGTTGCTGATGTCGTTACATCCGAGGGGCGCGCCGCGCTGCTCGCGGCCTGTCCGGCGCCGGACATTCTGGTCAATAACTGCGCCGGCCCGGCTCCGAAGATGTTTCTCGACATCGACCCATCCGCCTGGCCGGAGGCGGTGGAGCGCAACATGATCTCGCCGCTGCTGCTCACCCAGGCCGTGCTGCCGGCGATGAAGCAGCGCCTGTTCGGGCGCATCATCAACATCACCTCGGCCATGGTGACGACGCCACGCCCGCACATGACGCTGTCGAGCGCCCCGCGCGCCGGGCTGACTGCGGCGATGAAGGCCATCGCGCTCGACGTGGCCCGCTACAACGTCACCATCAACAACCTGCTGCCCGAGCGGATCGATACGGATCGCCAGCATTTCATGGCCGAAGCGGCCGCAAAGCGCGAAGGCACCACTTACGAGGAAGCGCGCCGGCGGCAGGTGGAGAGCATCGCCGCCGGCCGGCTTGGCGAGCCGCGCGAGTTCGGCGCCGCCTGCGCGTTCCTATGCGGTGCGCTGGCCGGCTTCATCTCCGGCCAAAACCTGCATCTCGACGGTGGGTCCTATCCAGCCCTCATCTGAGTGAAGAAAAGCAACAATGACGAGGAAACAATGCCCCTTCCCGCAATCAATCCGCATCCGGCCTTCAACGTCACCCGGACGAGCCACGTCGTCCTGACCGCCTCGGATCTCAAGACGAGCCGCCTGTTCTACGAGGAGGTGATCGGCCTGATCCTGACGGCGGAGGATGATACCGCCCTCTATTATCGCGGCATCGAGGAGGCCTGCCATCACAGCCTTGTCCTGCGCAAGCAGTCGGGACCGGGAGGCTGCGCGCGCATCGGCATGCGCGTCTATATGGACGAGGATCTGGACGCGGCGTTCGACTGGTTCGGCGCCACTGGCTGCGCGCCAGAATGGATCGACGCACCCCATCAGGGCCGGACGCTGCACGTTACCGATCCGGTCGGGATACCGCTCGAACTATGCGCGCGCATGCCCGTGGAACCAAGGCAGATCACCCGCTTTGAGCGCCACAGGGGCGGCTGCGCGCAGCGGATTGACCACTGCCAGCTCCTGACGCCGCATGTGCGGATCGCCCTCGACTTCTACACCGCGATGGGCTTCCGACTTTCCGAACTCATCGCCACCGACGAGGAACACCTGCGAGGCGTGTTCCTGCAGCGCAAGGGCAATCCTCACGACATCGTCTTCTTCCACGGCGATGGCCCGCGCCTGCACCACGTCGCCTATTTCACCCAGGAAGGCCAGCAGTTGCTCAAGGCCTGCGACGTGGCCGGCGCGCTCGGCTTCGGGCGCACCGTTGAACGCGGGCCGGGACGACATGGGCCTGGCCACGCGATGTTCGTCTATCTGCGCGACCCTGATGGCCACCGCATCGAGCTGTTCAACACCCATTACCAGGTGATGGACATCGAGATCGAACCGGTGTGGTGGAACCCCGCTGACCCGAACGTCTCGTTCCCGTGGGGGTTGCCGGCTCAGAGCCGCTGGTTCGAACAGGCGACGCCATTTCTCGGCATGGCCATCGAGGACGCGGTCCCGCGTCCGAACCCGATGACGCTCGAGCGTTTTCTCGCCGAAACCAAACAACCCTGAACGACTGACGGCAGTCCACCGGCCAAGGCGCCACAGGACGAAGCCACAGCAGCCCCAATAGAGCTCCCGGGGAGGAACTCATGACTCAAGAGACGCCACAGGCACCGGCGGCTGCGCTGGCCAGCCGTTCTTTTGCCGACACTGAAGCGGAGCGTCACGAGGGCGTCGCCGCGCGGCGCCCCTGGACCATTGCCGCCGCATCGACCACCGGCCTCATCGTCGGCGGCATGCCGCTGCTGGTGCTCACATTCAGCGTCTTCCTCAAGCCGATCACCGAGGAAATGGGCTGGACAAGGGCGGAGGCCTCCGCCGCCATCAGCATCATGCTCTACGTCACCGCGGTGATGGGCCCGGTATCCGGCGTGATCATCGACCGGTTTGGCGTCCGCATACCGCTGATCGGCTCCATTCTCGCCAGTGCCGTCACGCTGGCGGCCATCTCGACGGTGCATGAGCTGTGGAGTTTCTGGGCCGTCTTCGCGGTGCTCGGCCTCGTCTCCTGGGGATTGCAGCCGGTGGCCTATTCAAAGGTGGTGGTCGGGTGGTTCGATCGCAGCCGCGGCCTGGCACTCGGTGTGGTGAATTCCGGACAGGGCATCGGGGCCACCATCCTTCCCTCGCTCGCCGCGTTGCTCACGGCGCAGTTCGGCTGGCGCGGCGCCTATGTGAGTCTCGCCGTGGTGCTGGTTTGCGTCGCGCTGCCCGGCGCACTGTTCGTGATCCGCGAGAACACTTCAACCGCACCAGTCGTCCGGTCCCGCGCCGATGTCGCCGGCGAGCACACCTTCGGCCGCCTGCTGGCCAACCGCGCATTCTGGGTCATCGTGCTCTCGGCCTTCGTGCTGTCCCTCGCGATCAACGGTACGTTGCCGCACATGGTGCCGATGCTGACCGACCGGGGTTTCTCCCTCTCCGCCGCGGTTGGCGTCATGACGGTGATCGGCATGTGCGGCATTGCGGGGCGTGTCGGCGCCGGCTTTTTGGCCGACCACGTCTTTGCTCCCTTCCTTGCCATGGCGGTGTTCGTGCTCTCCGCGCTCGGGGTTGGCATCCTCTGGCTGAACTCTCCGGCGATCCCGCCCTTCTTCGCCGGCATCCTGCTCGGCATCGGCCTCGGAGCGGAGATCGACCTGATGGGCTATCTGACAAGCCGTTATTTCCCCAAGGCCATGTTTGCGCGGGTCTACGGTTTCGTCTTCTTCGCGCTCATCTCGGGACAGGCGATCGGCGTCTTTGCCATGGGCAAGACCTTCGACGTCACCAAATCATATGTGTCGTGCCTCGGGATATTCGCAGCACTGGTGCTCGCTGCCGGCTTCCTGTCACTCCTTCTCGGCCCGTACGCATTCCCTCCCGAGCGCAAGACGATGTGAGGAATTCCCGCTTGTGCGTCGCTCTCGCCGGTGTCGATGCACCTCGTCGTCCTAGGCCGCCCGGAGGGGCGGCCTCCGGTTCGCCCAGGTCGCAGATGCAGCGGGGCCTGATAGGGTCCCGCAGCGCGAACGCGCGCCCCGGTTCAGGCGGCCTTGTCGCGGCTCGTGGCCTGGATCCTGTCCCAGACGTGTCGAGGCTGGGGAACGTCGAGCTTGAAAACGGTCTCGAACGTGTCGGCGAGATGGTCGGCGCTGGTGATGCTCTGCTCGCTCAGGCTGTTCGCCGTCACGCGGCGCAGGCAATCGTTCCGCAGGGCGACATAGCCGTCCGTCGTATGCCGCAGGACGGCGAGCGCGTTGGTGAACGGCGAGCCGGGATCCTGCATCAGCCAGCCATGCGTTGCCGCCATGGTGGCCTCGTCACTGTAGTCGGGTCGGAAATCGACGCTTTTCGCAATGCCGCGAACATGGTTGTTGAAGCGCAGCCAGCCGCCCTCCACCGGTGTGATCGAAAAGTCGAAACCGCGCTGGCGGATCGGCCCGACGGCAAGCGGCACCGGCTCGACGATGGCATCCGCGGCGCCGACCTCGGCAAGATAGGGACGGTCGAGATCCACGCGCAGCGTCAGGTGGTTGCCGATGGCGAGGTCGCCAAGCTTTTCTCGGTCGACCCCGCCGCACAGACGGGTTACCCGGAAGCCGAGCGCCGCGAGCGCGGCACCGAAGAGGCCGTTCATCTCGTAGCACCAGCCACCGCGCCGACCTTCCACCATCTTGGTGAAGGCGGATGCCGGGGTAATCGAGGCCGGCCATCCCATGAAGGCGTCCAGCGCCTCCCACGTGAAGGCCATAAGGTGAGCGCGGTGAAGTTTTGACAGGCTGCGTATGTCGAGGGAACCTGGCCGCTCCATGCCAACCCTTGCGAGGTAAGCCTCGATCTGGTCAGCAGTCAGGGTCATGTCGTTTTCGTTTGCGGGCGCGTGCGTCATCCTTCGGCCTCCTAAGGTTGAACCGTTGTTGAATTCTCGATGCTGTGTTTCAAAATGACTTGCCGCCGGACCCGGCGACGTTGTGGTAGCCGGCACGGCCGAGTGGGGTGCATCCACCAATAGTTGGTTTTATTTGCTCTCCACACCGTCCGACCGGTGCGGCGTCTCTATAGCGCGCTCAGAAAGCGGGCGTTCCTAAATGAATGTGCAAGGCGTGCCGGATATCCTAAAAGTTTGCTAAGCAGACTTATGGCGGGCGATGGGGACGGCGGTGCGGCTCGACGACAAGCTTCTCGAGTTTTTCAAGCGGCCGTTGATGTGCATCATCGCCGGGGCCGACGCGGCCGGGCGCCCATCTGCGGGGCGCGGCGTCGGCTTTGACGTGCTGGAAGACAGGGAGACGATCGACGTCATCTTCTCCGCCTGGCAGTGGCCGCGCCTGGAATCCGACATCCGGCAGACAGGGCGGATCGCCGCCACCTTCGTCAGCCCTTCGGACTATGTCAGCTTCCAGCTCAAGGGGATCGCCACCTTGCAGGACACAGGCGCGCATCACCTCGATCGTGCGGCGCGCTTCATAACGGCAGCGACGGATGAACTCGAATCCCTCGGCGTGCCCCGGCACATCATCTCGCCTTGGCTGACCGCCCGCGAGGCACGGGTCACCCGGATCGTCGTCAGCGAAATCTACATCCAGACGCCCGGCCCGCTCGCCGGCATGCGGACCGGCGCGAGATCGCAATGAGCCTTCGCCTTTCCGACCTTTCCGCCTGTTTCGAAGGTGTCATTCCCTCCATCATCGCCACCGCCTCGGCCGATGGGATGCCCAATATCTCCTACCTCTCACACGTGGTACGGGTCGACGAAGATCATGTCGCGCTCTCCAACCAGTTCTTCGCCAAGACGGCGGCGAACATACGCGCCAATACCCACGTCACGCTGATCCTGGTCGACGGCTTCACGGGCGACCAGTTCCTGCTCAGCATCGAATTCGTGCGCTCCGTCGATACCGGCCCTTTGTTCGACAAGATCGCGCTCCAGCTCAAGGCGAGCAGCGCGCAGGTGGGCATGTCGGAGGTCATGCGACTGCGGAGCGCCGACATTTTCCGGGTGCACCGGATCGAGAGGGTGCCCTGCCCGGTGGAGACCGCGCCCGCGCCCGGCCGCGATCCCGTCAGCCTGCCGGCCCTTTCCGAGGCGATGCGGGCGATCGAGCGGCAGGCGGAGGCGGACGAGATCATCGATAACCTGCTTTCCGGTGTCCGGCGCGTGCTTGGATATCGAAACGCGCTCGTGCTGCTCCGCGACGGCCATCGCGGCTGCTTGGTCACGACCGGCAGCATCGGCTACGAGCGCTCGGGACTGGGATCGGAAATCGCTGGCGGCGAGGGGCTGGTCGGCGCGGCAGCCGCGAGCGGGCAGGCGATCAAGGTCAACGATATGAGCCGCGTGCGACGCTTCGGAGAGGCGATCGGCATGGAGGTGGAGGCGTCGGAAAACGCCACGCGCGTCGTTCCCTTCCCGCAATTGCCAATGGCGATGAGCCAAATCGCCATCCCCATGGTCGCGCGCGGCGTCGTGACCGGGGTGCTGTTCATTGAAAGCACGGAGCGATTGGCCTTCCGCGAGGAGGACGAGGCGGCCCTCGAAATCCTGGCGGGACAGGCCGCCAGCGCCTTGCGGGTCAGCGAACAGGCAGCAGCGGCAGCCCAGCCGGAGCAGGTTCTGCCCACTCCCCGGCTCGCCTCCGACGGCCGGGAGATCCCCGTCGTCCATCACCGCGTCGACGACAGTGTATTCGTCGACGGCACCTATATCGTAAAAGGCGTTGCCGGCGCGCTGCTTCGCCTGATGCTCCAATGGCACCTCAAGGATGGACGCGAGGTGTTCACCAATCGGGAGATGCGGCTGGCCCTGGGCAGCCGGACGCCCGAGATCAAGGACAATCTCGAAACCCGGTTATTGCTCCTGCGCCGCCGGCTCGAAGAAAAGCAGGCCCCGATCCAGATCGTTCGAATCGGCCGAGGCCGCGTTCGCCTGGAGGCGAGAGGACCGCTCACGCTCGACGCCGCACGGGAATAGCCGGACGGAGCCGGTCGCGCGCCGGCAGTTCAGTCAGCGGGTTGGGCAGAGTTTTCCGGGTCATCGCGTTGCCGGGGCTCCCGAGAATGCACCTCGCGCCGCAGGCGCTCATTCTCCCGCCGCAGGGCCGCAAGTTCTTCGCGTACGGGGGCGAGCGCCGTCTCCAACTCAGCCTGGGTAAAGCGCGGCGTGATATGCTGCGGGCAGTTCCAATCGAAAGCCTCGACCGCGATCAGGACGAGGCGCTCGATGCGCCCTGCATAGGCCGGCACCGCCAACCGCTCCCTTAGTGCAGGGTCGTCCACCGCATCGATGACGCGCATGCGGCCAAGGATCTTCAGGCGCTGCCGATGCGCGTAGTCCATCATGAACAGCGACACGCGGTCATTCGCCTGGACATTGCCTGTCGTGATGTACTGCCGGTTGCCTCGGAAATCCGCAAAGCCCAGCGTCTCGTCGTCGACGGCCTTCAGAAAACCGGCCGGCCCGCCCCGGTACTGGACATAAGGCCAGCCGGTCTCGGAGACGCTGGCCAGATAGAAGCCGTCGCGCGCGGCGATGAACTCTCGCTCGACGGCACCAAGGCGGTGGTTGTGGGCTGCCTCGTCCACGGCTGGGCGCTCGTCCATGCGCGCCCACTGGGCCGCGCTGCCATAGTGCTGCTGCGCGGCCGTCACGGAGGGTGTCGAAGTGATCTCGAGATATCTGTTGCGCATGTGCCCGCCATAGCTTCGCCGCCGTCAGCCCGGCGGTCCGTTCCGCAGCGTCCCTTCAGGTCTGCAAGGCCCAGTCCGCCACCTGCCAGCGCAACTGCCCCCGGTCGGAGACGACGCGGCCGAGCCCCGGGAAGGGCATATGCGTCGCGGCGATCAGCGCGCCTTCCGAAGCGGCTAGGGGAAAAAAGCGGTCCCGCATCGCCTGTGCCGCCGCGCGGTCCTGCTCGAACAGGAAGCCTACGTCGGTCGCGCCCGGATGCACCACCGGAAAGAGCATGTCGGACACCATGATGAGGCTCTGACCGGCATCCTCGATCCGCACGCCGATATGGCCGGGCGTATGGCCGGTCAGATCGACGATGGAGATGCCGCGCGCGATCTCGCGTTGGCCGTCAATGGCCTGTAGCCGTGGATAGAGGCGCACGACTTCGGTCGCCATTCGAAAGCTGTTCTGCAGATAGTCAGGGGCACCGCTGCGCTTTGCGGGATCTGTCCAGTGGGTGATGTCGCGGCGGTCGATATACAGGTCGGCATTGGGATAGTTGTTCTGCCCGCCGACGACCAGCCCGCCCATGTGGTCTTCGTGCATGTGTGTCACGATTACCGCGTCGATCTGGTCGCGCCGCAGCCCGATTGCAGCAAGCGCCTGCGGCAGCGCGCCCGTCTGCCCGATCGAGCCGGCCGGCCCGGTATCGAGAAGGATTCTGCGATCACCATCCTCGATCAAATACTGGTTGAACACGAACCGGACACCGCTCGGCCGCGCAACGAACTGCGCCGCCGCGGCCTGTTCGACCTGTGCGGCCGCGCGGCCCGGAAAGTAGGTGTAGGGCATGTCCGCATAGCCATCCGTGAGCGCCGTCACGGTGAAGCGGCCGATTCCAATCTGCGCCAGCGGCGTCACGCGGGTCGTGACGGAACTCGCCGCGACGCTCGGGGCCGGGGCGGTGAAAGACGAGAGGCCGACCCCGATAAGGCCGAGAGGAAGGCCGCTCGCAAAGGCACGGCGGGAGAGTTGAGGCATGACGTCCTCCGTCTGATTACTGGCGCGACTGAGAACACGTCCTCTGGACCGGTCCCACCCGTCTGGACGTAGAGTTAGGACATCCATCCTGGACGCAGTACTCTGCGATTCCGGGATATATCCTCTCAAATATCGGAAGGCATAATGGACCGGTTCGAGGCGATGTCGGTGCTGCTGGCCGTTGTCGAGGCGGGCAGTCTTTCAGCCGGCGCGCGGCACCTGCGCGCCCCGCTCGCCACCGTCAGCCGCAAGGTGTCCGAGCTCGAAAAGCATCTGGGCACCCGGCTGGTCCTACGCACCAGCCGTGGGCTCGCCCTGACCGATGCGGGCCGTGCCTTTGTCGCCGCCTCCCGGCGGATTCTTGAGGATCTGGAGGCGGCTGAGCGGGAGGCCGCCGGCGAATACGGCGCGCTTCGTGGCGGGCTGCATGTCACCGCGCCGATCGCCTTCGGGCAGCGCCATCTGCTACCCATCGCGCTGGGCTTCCTCGCGGAGCAGCCCGAGATCAACTTGCGGCTTACGCTGGCCGATCGGCAGGTCAGCCTGGCGGACGAGCACATCGATGTTGCCCTGCGCATCGGGCATCTGGTGGACAGCTCGCTGATTGCGACACGTGTGGGCGCGGTACGCCGCGTCATCTGCGCCAGCCCTGCCTACCTCGCCCGGCGAGGCGCACCGCGCCGACCGGAGGATCTCGCCCAGCACGACGGTATCAGCTTCCAGGGCTTCGCTACCGCACCGGAGTGGCGTTATCGACGGGACAGCCCGGCCTTCGCCGTCGAACCGCGTCCAAAACTGTCCGTCAACACGACGGAGGCGGCCATCCAGGCTGCCTTGGCCGATCTCGGGCTCATTCGCGTGCTGTCCTACCAGGTGGCCGATGAGTTGCGGGCGGGGCAACTGCAGGTCCTCCTGCCGGATTTCGCGCCGGAGCCGCTGCCCGTCAACCTCATCTACTCGCAGGCCGACATGCTGCCGCTGAAAGTCAGGTGTTTCCTGGATTGGACTGTGCCGCGCCTGCGGGCCCGGCTGGCCGGGCTCCATGCAGAAGGGCTGTAAGGCTCGCCTGAGCGGCGACAATCCATAACTGCCCTACGTCGCCTTCACTCACGTCCATTTTCCAGGCGCCATCCAACGTCCGCTCAGGCGCGAAACGTGAATCCTGGCAGGCGCGTGGCCGCACTATGAAGCGTCCTCGACCGGAGCGAACTGCCCGCGCTTCGCGGCAATGAGGCGGGCGATGGCATCGATCGTCTCGCGCACGCCGGTTCGATGCCGGTCCTCGCCATGCACGACCAGCCATTGCTCGTGGGACAGCTCGTTGATGACGGGGCCGGTGCGTACGAGTTCGTCCTGCGTATCGCCGACGAAACAGGGCAGCACGACCTGCCCCGCGCCGGCCAGTGCAAGATCGAGGAGCGAACGCGGGTGCGAGACCTCGATGCGGATGCGCTCGCGCCGGTTGTTGCGCACCCAGCGCGCCGAGGGTGTGTCGACCATGCAGGCGATCCAATCCTCGCCCGCCGTTCCCTCGCCTCGGGCATAGGGCGCAAAGGTCACCGTCGCCGTTCGCCGCACCGCGAGCCCAGGTTCGGACGGGCGCTGGTTGCGAATGCCGATCAGGGTTTCACGCCGTCCGATATTGTGGCGCTCCTCCGTCGCGCTGAAGACGAGGAAGCGGCCCTCAACGCCCAGTTCCGCGATGTGGCGGACCAGGAACCACGTCATCCACGTGCCGGCGGAGATGCGGATGGGCAATTGCGCATCGTGTCCGGGGCGATCGCGCACCATGTCGAGGATGCGATCTTCCACCGCCTGCACCTGCGTGAGGCGCCTTTGTCCCGCATCCGTCAGCTCATACCCACCCGGCAGCCGACGGAACAGTTCCTCGCCGACTTCGCGCTCCAGGTTGAGGATATGACGTCCCAGAGTTGCCGGACTCTGTCCGATCGCCTTTGCAGCCGCCGCGAGCCCGCCTGCGCGCGCAACCGCCAGAAAGATCCTGAGGTCGGACCAGTCGAGTGTCGTTTCATCCATGAACGGGGCCCTTCATTCCCGGCGACTGCTGCGGCCGTCGGGATCGCCGCATCTTCGCGGGCGAGCAAGAATGGAGCTGCGAAGAAGATGACATCAAGACTGCAATCGGCGCCGCGCATCGGAATGGGCTGCTGGGCCATAGGCGGCCCGTTCTGGTTCGGCGACATCGCGGCCGGATATTCCGGTGCGGACGATGCCGAATCCGTTCGCACCATCCATGCCGCCTGGGATGGCGGGATCAGGATATTCGACACCTCGGCGGTCTATGGTGCCGGCCATTCGGAACAGCTTCTCGGCGAAGCACTGGCCGGGCGCAGCGAGGCAATCATCGTCTCGAAGTTCGGCCATTCGATCGATCCTGTGTCACGGCAGATGACCGGCCCGCGCTTCGATCCCGCCTATGTGCGCCGGTCGGTGGAGCAGAGCCTTGCACGGCTCGGCCGCGATCATATCGACGTCATGCTGCTGCACCTCAACGACCTGCCGATCGAGGACGCCGAGCCTGCCTTCGACACGTTGGAAGCATTGGTCGCTACGGGGGCCATTGGCAGCTATGGCTGGAGCACGGACTTCCCGGCAAGCGTCGAGGCGATGGCGCGGCGGCCAGGCTTCACCACCGTCCAGCACTCGATGAACCTCTTCTTCGACGCGCCGTCCCTGTGCCGGATGGCCACCGAACATGGCCTGACCCAGCTGATCCGCTCGCCCCTCGGAATGGGCCTGCTGACAGGCAAGTTCGGCGACGGCCGTTCAGTGCCGAAGGACGATATTCGCTCCGGCCCGCCAGATTGGCAGGGCTATTTCGACGCCGGGCGCCCGCGCGCGGAGCTCGCCCGGCAGATGGAGGCCGTCCGAAATCTCCTCACCGTCGGGGGCCGGACGCTCGCTCAGGGCGCGCTGGGCTGGCTGCTGGCGAAAGGCCCCGGAATCCTGCCAATCCCCGGCGCAAAGACGGTTCGCCAGGCCGTCGAGAATGCGGCAGCGCTGGACCATGGCCCCTTGCCGTCCTTCGTAATGGAAGAGATCGAGACCATCCTGCAACGCCCTCCCGAAGGCCCGCCACGCGCCAGGTAGCTGGGTGGCAACGGCGCGTGCCTGGACGCAAGACGCCCATCGAAGCGTTGAAACGGAGCTGAACCGTCCACCCACAGGGACGCCCAAGCTTTGGTCCGGACCAGACACGTCGGGTCGCTCTGCACGGACGGCAGCCTCCCCTCGAGCCCCGGCCTCGATGCGCTATGCCGCCGTCACAGGCTCAACCGTCATAGACTCATCAGAAAAGCGGGCAGCAGTTCGCGTTCGCTGGTGATGTCGAGCTTGTCGTAGATGCGCAGCTTGTGGTTCTTCACGCCGCCGACGGAAATGTCGAGCTGCCGGGCGATCGACGCGTTGTGGTGGCCCTCGAAGGACAGCTGCACGATCTGCTTCTGCCGCTCGGTCAGGCCGTAGAGCCGCGCCAGCCGGTCGAGCCGGCTGCGGAAATCCTGCGGCTCCTTGCGCAACACCAGGATCTGGGCGTCGTGCAGCAGAGCGTCAGCCCCGTCGCTGGCCGGCCGGAACAGACACCACCCGCCATTGGCGGGGATGACATGTCGCTCCGACCACGCCAGATGGCCCGGTAGCGTCGGGCGGTCGAAGGCCTGCCGCGCGGCCTCCGCCCAGCCTTCGGACTGGAAGAGGCAGGCTCCGCCCGCGGTGAGGATCAGGATTTCCGCCGGCACGCCGCCGGAGAGGCCGGCGGTGCGTGCGACCTGTCGCTCGACCGAACGCGTGACATGCTGGCGGTGCATCTCCAGCAGGATGTCGAGCATCTCGGAGGCCAGGCGCAGTTCGTCCTCATCGAAGGCCTCGCGGTGCCGGTCGAGGCACAGGGCGAGGAAGCTGCGCTCGTTCAGCGGCAGCAACAGCGCCAGTTCGTCCACGATGCCGAGATCGACGTCGAGATAGCGGGCATAGCTGCGATCGAGCGGGCCGTCGGCGCAGAGCGTCCTCAGGCTGATGGCGCGGTGGCCATCGCCGGCGAGGGGTATGCGCGAGAGCGGATCGAGCGGCCAGAGCTTGTCCGTGTAGGCGGACTTGGCCCGCGGGGCCATGCCGGATTCGGAGATGATCCGCGGCTTGGCCGCCGTCTCGTAACGGGCCATGATCCAGAAATCGCAGGGGATCAGCGGCGCGACGGCATCGATCACGGTCTCGTAGAAATCGTCGCGGCCGATGCGGGAGAGCACGCGCGCCAAGTCCCTGCCGAAGCCGGCCGGAAGAGCGTGCCCCCGTCCCTGACGTCCCATGACGATCCCGTTTCCCTACCGCTGCGATCGGCCGTCGAAGCAGAAACCGTGCCAGCGCCGTGCGGGGGCGTCAGCGAACCGGTGACTGCAGTCACTATGGAAGAACCGCCACGCCCGGACTTATACGTCGGCGATGAACCGCGGTGGTAGTTTTCCCCCGCTCCAAGAGGGAATGGTCGCATGTCCGGGTCTCGCGTGCTCACCCATGTTTCACCCAGCCGCCGCGACGTGCTGCGCTTCGGCGCGCAGGCAGCGATGTTCGCGACCATTGCGGCGCAGGTCGATGTCTCCAGGCCGGCCTATGCCGGTGACACCAAGATGACCGGCCCGCTCAACGTGCTGGCCTGGGCAGGCTACAACGACCCCGAGCTGATGCGCGGCTTCACCGAGCTGACCGGCGTCGAGCTCAACATCAAGGAAGCCGAGAGCAACGGTGCCCAGCTAAGCCTCGTGCAGGCCGGCACGACCAAGTTCGACGTCATCAACCCCGATGCGGTGTGGACGGCGAAGTTCGCCGCCGCCGGCCTGACGCTCCCGATCGATACCGCGAAGCTCTCCTCGCTCGACGAGACGCTGCCCGCCTTCCGCAACCGGCCGGAGACGATCGTCGACGGCAAGGTCTACAGCATCCCGACCCGCTTCGGCGTGAACGGCTTCGTCTACTGGCCGGACAAGATCTCCGCCGCGGCGGCGGCCGATGCCGAGCTTGCCTGGGACCCCGCGCTCAAGGGGCGCGTGGAGATCATCGACTGGCCGGAGCTCTATCTCTGGATGACCGGCAAGTGGATCGGTCTCGACAAGCCGGAGGAAGCGACCGGCCCGACACTGCAGAAGATCCTCGACAGGATGGTTGCCTTCCGGCCCAACATGCGCGCGCTCCAGGCCGACATGGGCACGGTGAAGTCCGACCTCACCAACCGTGAGGCGTGGATGGTGTGGGGCTCCTCCAGCGACAATGTGCGCACCACCGCCCGCCTCAACGGCGCGGATGTCGAGCTCTCCATCCCCAAGCAGGGTGGCGCCATGTGGATGGAGACGCTGCAGATCGTGCGCGGCACCGAGCACCTCGCTTCGGCGATGGCCTATATCGACTACATGACCAGCGCCAAGGCGATGAAGCAGATGGCCTGGGGAGCGGACAAGTTCGCCGTCACCAATGCCAAGGTGAAGGACCTCCTCACCCCCGAGCAGGTGAAAGCGCTCGGTCTCGACAAGATGGAAGAGTGGGTCGCCAACTGCCAGATGAGCCTGGCGCCGGTGGACGAGAACGCCTGGGCCGATGCCTGGCAGACCTTCAAGATGGGCTGAGGCGACGCCCATGCATATACGCGTGATCGTCCCGGTGCTGGACTCCAAGGAGCTGGTGGGCAAGGCCGAGGCCGAGTACCGCTCCTTTGCCGGCACGGGCGTGGAGATCTCCGCCGTCCCGCTGAAGCGCGGCACGGCCTCCATCGAGGCGGAGTTCGACTCGGCGCTTGCCGCGCCGGAAGTGATGCGGCTCGCCCGCGAGGCCGAGGCGGACGGGGTGGATGCCTGCACCATCGCCTGCTTCACCGATCCCGGCCTGTCGGGAGCGCGTGAGCTGGTCTCCATCCCCATCGTCGGCGAGGGTGAAGCCTCGCTGCACATGGCGGCGATGCTCTCGAGCCGCTTCACTGTGTTCATCACCGAGAAACCGCTGTTTCCGCTGATCCGCAGGGTGGTCGCGCGCTACGGGCTGGAGCGCAACCTCGCCTCGGTGCGGGCCGCCGGCGCCGGCGTGCTGGCGCTGGACGAAAGCTGCCTCGACCATATCATCGCCGAGAGCATCGACGCGGTGGAGCGCGATGGCGCGGAGGCTTTCGTCATGGGCTGCACGGGCACCGGCTTCGACATGGCGCAGGCGGTGGAAGAAGCGCTGCACCGCCATTTCGGCGTATCCATCCCGGTGATCGACCCCGGCAAGGTGGCGCTGCATTTCGCGCGCGCCATGGTGGCGACGGGGCTCAGTCCCTCGAAGCTGGCCTATCCCACGCCGGCCTTCGCCCGCGACGAATACGCGTTCGCGTGATGGCAGCGCGTGGCACCGTACGGCGGCGGCCGTCCCTCGCGGCGGTCCTGCCGACCGCCGGGCTGCTGCCATTGGTGCTGTGGCAGATCGTCTTCTTCGTCGTGCCGGTCGGGTTGATCCTCGGGCTCAGCGTCTGGCGCAGCAAGAACTACCGCCTGATCCCCGATTTCACCTTCGACAATTACGCGGCCATCTTCGCGCGGCCGGCGATCTGGCGCGCGCTGTGTCTCTCGGTGGAAACCGCGGCGTTCGTCACCGTCGCCTGCGCGATCCTCGCCTATCCCGTCGCCTACTTCATCGCCAAGAAGGCCGGCCGCTGGCGGGGGCTGCTGCTGGTGGCGGCGATCGCGCCGTTCTGGGTCAGCATCGTCATGCGGATCGCCGCCTGGCGGCTGCTGCTCGGCGAGCGCGGGGTGATCAACCAGGTGGCGATGGCGCTGGGCCTGACCGACGAGCCATTGAGCTTCCTGCTCTATTCCCCGGTTTCGACGGCCATCGGGCTCATCTACGCCTATCTGCCGCTCTACGTGCTGCCGCTCTACGCCTCCATCAGCAACATTCACGACAGCTGGATCGACGCGGCGATGGACCTCAACGCGAGCCCCGCCCGCACCTTCTTCGAGGTGATCCTGCCGCTCTCGGCGCCAGGGCTGGTGGTCGGCGCGGTCTTCTGCTTCGTCTTTGGGCTCGGTGAGTTCGTGACGCCGGCGCTGCTCGGCGGCGGCAAGCAGCTGATGTTCTCGCAGGTCATCCAGGACGAGTTCCAGCGCCGGCTCGGCTGGCCGAGCGGCGCCGCCATGGCCGTCGTGCTGCTCGCGCTGGTCTTCGCGGTGCTGGCGCTGTCGATGAAGTGGATCCGGCGCGCGAGCGGGGAGGCAGGCTCATGAACCGCCTGTCCTTCGGCTGGGCGCTGCCGGCCTATTCGGCCCTGCTCTACGCCTTTCTCTACCTGCCGATCGTGGTGATCGTGCTCTTCGCCTTCGACGCGAAGGCGATTCCCGGCCTTCCGCTCGACGCCTTCACGACGGACTGGTTCGCCGCGGGCCTCGGCGACGGCAGGCTCGTCGGCTCGCTTCTGACCAGCATCCGGCTCGCGCTGCTGGCCGCGGTGCTCTCGACCGCGCTCGCCATGCCCGCCGCCATGGTTCTCGCCTGGCGGCCGGTGCGCATGAAGTCGCTCGTGCTCTGCCTGGTGCTGGGGCCGGTGGTGCTGCCGCAACTCGTGCTGGGGCTCGGCCTCACCGTGCTGTTCCGCGCCGCGCCGGATCTCATCGGCCAGCCGGCGATCGTCCTCGCCCATACGACGATGACGTCGAGCTACGCCACGCTGATGCTCTACTCGCGCTTTCTCGGCTTCCGGCGCAGCTATATCGAGGCCGCGATGAATCTCGGCGCGAACGAGTTCGCCACCTTTCGCGAAGTCGTGCTGCCGTTGATTGCGCCGGCCCTGATCGCCGTGCTGCTGCTCGCCTTCACCGATGCCTTCGGCGAGTTCGTCGTGGCGTGGTTCCTCGCGGGTTTCACCGAAACGCTGCCCATCGCCATCTGGACCTCGCTGCGGCAGGTCATTTCCCCCAAGATCTACGCGCTCTCCGCCGTGGTGATCCTGGTGACGCTTGCCGTCAGCGTCTCCGCCCAGATCTGGATCCTCGGCCAAAGCCGGCGCGAAAGCGAGCCGTGACCGATGACTGACCTTCCCCCCAACGCCGTGGAACTGCGGGCCGTCAGCAAGGTCTATGGTGCCTCGGTGGCCGTGCGCGAGATTTCGATGGAAATCCCGCGCGGCGCCTTCGTCACCATCCTCGGCCCCTCGGGCTGCGGCAAGTCCACGCTGTTGCGCATGATATCCGGCTTCGTCACCCCGACCTCCGGCGACGTGCTGATCGATGGCGCATCGGTGGTCCGAGCGGCTCCTTACGAGCGCGACACGGCGATGGTGTTCCAGGATTACGCCCTGTTCCCGCACCGGACCGTGGCGCAGAATCTCGCCTTCGGCCTGCGCATGCGCAAGGTGGACAGGGCCGAGATCGCGCGGCGGGTCGAGGCCATGCTGGAGCTGGTCAACCTCAAGGGCTTCGGCGACCGGCGCGTGAGCCAGATCTCCGGCGGCCAGGCCCAGCGCGTGGCGCTCGGGCGGGCGCTGATCGTGCGCCCGGCCGTGCTGCTGCTCGATGAGCCGCTCGGCGCGCTCGACCTCAAGCTGCGCAAGCAGATGCAGGCGGAGCTGAAGACCATCCATCGCGACCTCGGCCTCACCTTCGTCGCAGTCACGCACGACCAGGAAGAGGCGCTTACCCTCTCCGACCGGATCGCGGTGATGAATGGCGGCGCGCTCGAGCAGTTCGACACGCCGGAAAACCTGTACCGGCGCCCGGCTACGCGGTTCGTCGCCGACTTTGTCGGCAACGCCAACCTGTTCGAGGGACAGTTGCGCGCCGATGGCGCGGTCGAGGCGGACGCGCTGCCATTGACGCTCGCCATGTCCGATGCGCAGCGCGGCGGACGCGCACCTGCCGCCCGCGTCGCGCTGGTGGTCCGCCCGGAGACCATCGCCGTCGGTCGGGCCGCACCCGAGGGCCATGACTGCCGCGTCGAGGCGCGCGTCGAGGAGATCATGTTCTCCGGTGCGGTGCAGCAGATCGTGGGGCGCCGGCCGGACGGGCGGCGCATCACCGCGCATCAGAGCGCAGCGGTGCCCGCGCCCGAGCGGGGCCTGAGCGCCGTCTTTTCGTGGCCGAGCCAGTCCGTCTGGCTGGTCGACGCCTGATCCCCTTCAAGGGCAACAGCTTCATGCGTGAACTCGACTATGACGAACTGGAGGCGCTCGCCATCGGCGCGGGCGTGCTCGGGACGGGCGGAGGCAACCATCCGCATCTCGAACTGATGTGCGCGCAGGCCGAATACCGCCGCGGCCGGCGCATCCGTCTGATCGACCCCGACGACCTCGCCGACGACGCCCGCGTGGCGGTGGTGTGCATCATGGGTGCGCCGCTGGTGACCAAGGAGCGCCTGCCCGAGCCGCAGTCGATCTGCCGCGCCGTCCGGCGGATGGAAGCTCACACCGGGCAGCCCTTCGACGCGATCATGTCGATCGAGATCGGCGGCGAGAACGCCTTCTTCGCCATGCTGGTCGGGATGGAGCTCGGCCTGCCGGTGGTGGATGCCGACACGATGGGCCGCGCCTTTCCGGAAGCGCAGATGGCGAGCTTCGCCATTCGTGGGCTGGAGGTAGCTCCCTTCGCCATCGCTGACATCCGCGACAACGAGATTCTGATCCCGCGGGCCGAGAGCGCCACGCGCGTGGAGCGGATCGGCCGCCGCGTCGTGGTCGAGCTCGGCTCCATTGCCGGCACCTGCGCGGCGCCGCGCTCCGGCGCGGAGGTGAAGGCCCATGCCATTCTGAATTCGGTCTCACGCGCCATCGTCATCGGCCGGTCCATCCAGCACGCCAGGGCGGCGGGAACGGACCCGGTCGCGGCGGTGGTCGGCGGCGCGCATGCCCGGCTCGTCTTCACCGGCAAGGTCGAGGACGTCTCGCGGCGCACCGAGGGCGGTTTCGTGCGCGGCACGGTGCGGTTCGCCGGCAGCGGCGCGCATCAGGGGCACGAGCTGGTCATCGATTTCCAGAACGAGTTCTCGGTCGCCCGGCGCGACGCGACCCTGGTGGCGTCGGTCCCTGACCTCATCACCGTGCTCGACGAGGAAAGCGCCGAGGCGATCGGCGCCGAGGTTATCCGCTACGGCCAGCGCGTGGCGGTGATCGTGCTCGCCGCCGACCCGATCATGCGCAGCGCCGAGGGGTTGAAGGTCGTAGGCCCGCGGGCCTTCGGCTACGACTTCGACTATCGCCCGTTTGAGGAGCTCACGCCATGAAGCGCATCGGCATCGACGTGGGCGGCACCAATACCGACGCCGTGCTGCTCGACGGCAGCCGCATCCTCCGGTCCATCAAGACCCCGACGACCGCGGACGTCACCGCGGGCGTCAAGAACGCGCTGGCCCATGTGCTGGCGAGCGCGGACGGGGCGATGCCGGATGTGCGCGCGGTCATGATCGGCACGACCCATTTCACCAATGCGGTCGTGGAGCGGCGGAGCCTTTCCAGAGTCGCGGTGATCCGCATCGGCCTGCCCGCGGCCTCGTCGATCGAGCCCATGGCCAATTGGCCGCAGGACCTGCATCGCGCGGTGGCGGGGCCCGTCTTCCTGCTCGAAGGCGGCCATGAGTTCGACGGGCGCCCCATCGTCGCCTTCGACCGCGAGGGTATGCGCCGCGCGGCCGAGGCGATCCGCGACAGCGGCATCACCGCGGCGGCGATCACCGCCGTGTTCTCTCCGCTCATCGCCGCGTGCGAGACCGAAGCCGCCGCCATCCTCGCCGAGATCGCCCCGGATGTGACGGTCACGCTCTCGAGCGAACTCGGCCGCATCGGCCTGATCGAACGCGAGAACGCGACCATCCTCAACAGCGCCCTCCACGGGCTGGCCCGGCAGACGGTCGCCGCCTTCCGCCAGGCTATCGCCGAATCCGGCCTCAAAGGGCCGCTCTACCTCACGCAGAACGACGGCACGGTGATGCGTGCCGAGGAGGCGGAACGTTTCCCGGTGCTCTGCTTCGCCTCCGGCCCGACCAACAGCATGCGCGGCGCGCATCTGCTCTCCGGGCTCGCCGACGCCATCGTGCTGGACGTCGGCGGCACCACCACGGACGCAGGCATGCTGCGGGCCGGTTTTCCGCGCCAAGCCAACACTCAGGTCGATATTGGCGGGGTACGCACCTTCTTCCGCATGCCCGACGTGGTCGCGGTCGCGCTCGGCGGCGGCACGGTCGTCCGTCACGATCCTTTCGCCATCGGGCCGGACAGCGTGGGCTTCCGCCTGCTCGAGAAGGCCCGCGTCGCCGGCGGCGATACGCTGACGCTGACCGATGTCGGCGTCCGGCACGGCCTGATCGAGCTCGGGAACGCGGCCCATCTCGCGGATGTGCCGGTCGAGCTTACCGAGGCGGCGAAGAGCTGGATCAACCGCCGGCTGGCCGATCTCGTCGACCGGATGAAGACCAGCGCCAGCGATCTGCCGGTCATCGCCGTGGGCGGCGGGGCCTTCCTGGTGCCGGACAGCCTTCCGGGCGTCTCGACCGTCATCAAGGTCGAGAACGCCGGCGTCGCCAACGCGGTGGGCGCAGCCATGTCGCAGGTCAGCGGCGAGAGCGAGCGCATCTTCTACGGCGTGCCGCGCGAGCGGGCGATTGCGGAGACCCTGGCGGCGGCGCGTGAACAGGCGGTCGTCGCCGGCGCGGCCCTCGAAACGCTCGCCGTGCTCGACATGGAGGACACGCCGATGTCCTACATTCCCGGCGATCCGCTGCGCGTCAGGGTGCGCGTCATCGGCGACCTCGCGGGATAGCCGGGCCGGCCGCAATCCGCCGAAGCAAGCCAGGGAAGGGACAGGGCCTGGCTCGCAATGCCGGCCATGGCAATGCCGGCGCGACGCGGCTGGCCGAGGCGATCGGCGAAGTGGCCGGCGTCGAACTGCCGTTTCCGGTGCCGGCGAACGCGGTGCTCCCCAGGGCGCCGGAGCGGGTGACGCCGATCCGCAACGGGTCGACCAGCTCGCGGCCGACATCGACGAGGCCGCGCGTCTTCGCCGTGCCGTGGCGTGGTGTGCCGTGGCGTGAGCGGCGCTACAGCAACAGTTCCAGCCCGCGCACGAGGGCAAGCAGCCGCGCATCGTCGCCATGCCTTCCGGTGAACTGAAGCCCGACGGGCAATCCACCCGCGTGGCGGCAGGGGATCGAGACGCTCGGCGCGCCCGTGAGATTGGCGTGGGTCAAGGTGAGGATTTCATCGTCACCCTCAGCGCTCAGGGCCGGGTCGGTGTCGGGAGCGACGAAGGGGACGGTTGGCGCGATGATCGCATCAACCTCGTGGAAGACCCCATCCAGTTCCGCGGTCCACGCCTGCTGGCGCTGCTTCGCTTCCAGGTAGCGCAGCGCCGGCAGGCTGAGGCCGGCGCGGATCTGTGCGGCCGTGCCGGCCGCGTATCCCGACGCGTCGTGCCGGAATGTCCGCGCATGGACCAGCGCCGCCTCGGGCAGCAGGATGTCGAGCAGCGCCGCAGTCATTGCTTCAGGCGCGGGAAGGTCGATCTCCGCGATCTGCACCCCGGCGGCTCGGAGACGATGCAGAGCCGCCTCGACGCAGGCGCGCACCTCCGGCCGCACCGCCGGATGGTCCCACTGGTTGCGTGCCGTCCCGAGACGGATGCTGGAGGAGCGCTCGGGGTTCGGGAGCGCGGACGGCGCCAACGCGGCCAGCGCGAGAGCGACATCCTCCCCGTTCCGGCCGAGAATACCGAGGTGATCGAGGCTCGGGGACAGGGGATAGACGCCGTCCAGCGGCAGCAGTCCGTAGGTCGGCTTGAACCCGACGATCCCGCAATAGGCGGCCGGCGCCCGGACCGAGCCGCCCGTATCCGTGCCAAGCGCGAGCGGCACGATTCCCGCCGCCACGGCTGCCGCCGATCCGCCGCTGGAGCCACCTGCGGTGCGCGACGGGTCGAACGGGTTGTTGGTCTGGCCGAAGTCGGGATGGACGATACCGTAAGCGAATTCCAGCAGATTTGTCTTGCCGAACAGGATGGCCCCCGCCTGCCGCAGACGCTGCACGCAGGCGGCATCCATCGCGGCAACCCGCGGGGCGACGGCTTTTGTCGCGTAAGTCGTCGCCACTCCGGCGATATCGATGATGTCCTTGATGGCGACGGGAATGCCGTGCAGGGGCCCCTTGTCCCTTCCCGCAGCCAGTTCAACGGTGGCCTGCTCGGCCTGTTGAATCACCGCATCCATCATCGGATCGATGAAGGCGTTCAGCTTGGGCTCCCAGGCCCGCAGTCGTTCCATCGCGTGGCGACAGACGTCGACCGGCGTGAAGCGGCCGGCGCGATATCCCTCCGCCAGCGACCGGACCGACGGGAGAGCGGAATCATGGACCATGGCTCGCGGCTCCCGCTATGCGACGTCGCGACTATGACCGAGGCTCGCCCCCAGGCAATGATGGCTGCAGTCACCAGCACGCCGCCCGAACCGCAACGGAAACGGGAGGTGACGACCGTTCGCGGCTGGAAGCCGACGGGACCGAGTAGTCGCCGCTTACAGTTGCGGGGCCGCGCCAGCATGGCATCGCGCCGGCTCCAAGGGGGAGCCGGTGCATCACGGCCGTTTCGGCCTGGGAAACGACGCTCAAGGCAGGTCCGGGCTCACCTTCCAGTCGCGCAGCTTGTAGACGGTGCCCGGACGCGGACGTGGCATGTCCGAGCCCTCGCGCATGCGGCGCTTGAAGCTGTGGATCGGGGTGGCGAGATCGTCCACCCGCACCTCCACCACCGAAGGGCCGTCATAGGCGAAGGCGGCGTCGAGCGCCGGACCGAGCTCGTCCGGCTTCTCGACATAGATCCCCTTCAGGCCGAGCCCACTCGCCGCCGCGGCGAAATTCGGATGGCAGCTCTGGCTCTCCAGCAGCGCCGACTGCACGTTCTTGAAGAAGATCTCCTGCCAGAGCTGGATCCAGCCGAGCCGGCCATTGTTCAGCACCACATTGACGACCTTCTGGTTGCGCTGCGCCTGCGTCGCCAGTTCGCCGATGGTGTAGGAGAATGCCCCGTCGCCGGCGACGGTGACGATGCGGGTATCCGGCCGGGTCTCCGCCGCGCCCACGGCGGCGGGGGTGGAATAGCCGAGGCCGCCCTGTCCGCGCGCATAGAGGAACTGGCGGCCGGCCCGGCGCGCCGGGATGTAGTTGGCAATCCAGCCGGCGGAGAAGCTGGCGTCGGACACCACGATGTCATCGGCGCCGAGCCGCGCCGCCACCTCCGCCATCACCCGCGCCGGGTGCAGCGGCAGTTGCTCGCTCTCGATCTCCACGCGCTTCTGCCGCTCGCCCTCGGCCTTCACCTCGACGATGCGCGCCTGCCAGTCGGGGTGCGATTGCGGCTCCAGCCCGGCATTGAGCAGGATCAGCCCCTCGCGCACGTCGCCGAGCATCGCCACCGTCGGCAGGAAGGTGCGGCCGTGCTCGTTAGGGTCGCAGTCGATGGTGATGGTGGCCTGCTCGGGCAGCGGCAGCGTCCAGTTCATCGCAGTGTTCTGGCTGGCCTTGGAGCCGCACCAGATGATGAGATCGGCCTCCTTGACGAGCTCGATCGCCGCCCAGGACCCCAGCGGATTCAGCGCGCCGGCGGCATAATCCGCCGTCTCCGGTACGGCGCCGCGCCCGGTGAGGCTGGTCACCGCGAGGCCGCCGAACTTCTCGGCGAAGGCGGTTGCCTCGGCACAGGCGTCGGCGCCGTGGACGCCGCCGCCGAACACCACCGCCGGTCGCTTCGCCCGCTCGATCAGCGCCACCGCCTCGGCGACCGCCGTACCGGTGGGCGCGGAGCGCAGGAAGGGCGCATGGATCGCCCGCTTGTCGATGCCGATCCTGATCTCCTCCTCGTTCCACTCCGCGTCGAAGATGTCGTGCGGAATGATCAGCGCCACCGGGCCGGGGCGCGGCGAGGTGGCGACGCGGAAGGCGGTGCGGATCATCTCCGGCAGCGCCGTCCGCGAGGGCACCAGCCAGCTGTCCTTGGTGATGGTCTTGAAGAAGGAGAGCTGGTCGAAGCCCTGCGAGGCGATGCCCTTCTCCTTGAGGGTGAGCCAGTCCAGCGGCAGCTCGCCGACAATGCCGATCATCGGCACCGAGGCGTTGAGCGCCTCGATGAAGCCGGCCGGCAGCAGGTTGGCTCCCGGCCCGACGGTGACGTCGCACACGCCCGGCTTGCCGGTGAGGCGGGCATAGGCATCGGCGGCATAGGCGGCGTTGCGCTCATCGCGCATCAGCACATGGCGGATGCGGTCGGTGCGGCGCGAGATGCCGTCATGCAGCGCGGTGGTCTGCCCGCCCGGCATGCCGAACACCAGCTCGACGCCATAGCGCGCCAGCATCTCGGCGACGAGATCACCCATATGGGACATGGAACTCTCCTTGGGATGGAAGGGCGCGCGCCTTGGGTGCGACAAGCAGGTGGCGCGAGCGGCAGCGGCGACGGGAGGCTGCCTTGTTCATGGCATAATTCAATAAGATATGAATTTCGTCAATGTCTAATTTCATTGTATACTGGCAAACGCCACAATCGATCACCCCGCCGAACGCGCGGGGGAAGTGCGTATGATCGGCGCGGCGAATCGCGGATGCAGCGGGAGTTCGGAACGAGCATGGCAAAGCGGGGCGCGCGCGAGGGCGCGAGGATTCCGGCCGCCGGGGATACGGGCTTCGCGCTCGACCCGGTGCTTGCCGCCGCCTGGCTCTATTACGAGGAGGGACTGAAGCAGGACGAGATCGCCGGCCGCTTCGGCATCTCCCGCGCCTCGGTGTTCAACCTGTTGCAGAAAGCCCGCGACGAGGGGGTGGTGAGCGTCGCCATCAATCTCGACCGCATACAGGGGCTGCGGCTGTCGCAGGCGCTGTGCGCCGCGACCGGCTTGGCGGAATGCTATGTGGTGCCCGCCGACGGCAATGGGCGGCCGGTGATCGAGCGCATCGCCGGGCTGGGCGCGCGGCTGCTCGAGACGCGCATCGGCGCCGACAGCGTGCTCGGCGTCGCCTGGGGGCGCACGGTGATGGCCTTGTCGAAGGCACTCGCTACGCTCAACCTGCCGGGCACCACCATCGCCCAGATCACCGGCAGCGCCATCGGCACCTATGATTTCTCGCCCGAGCTGTGCACCTCCAACATCGCGCTGAAGGTGGGCGGGCGCTGCGTCAACATGCTGGCTCCGGGCATCGTCTCCAGCCCCGAGATGAAGCAGCGGCTGATGGAGGAGCCCATCGTCGCCCAGCATTTCGCCCTGCTGCGGAACTGCGACCTCACCCTGTTCGGCGTCACCGATCTCGGCGAGGGCACCTCGCTGATGCACAGCGGCTTCATGACCGAGCCGACGCTCGCCGATTATCGGGCGCACGGGGCCGTGGGCTTCGTGTCGGGCTATTTCCTCGACCGCGACGGCCAGCAGGTGCGCACCGAGCTCGACGACCGGCACGTGTCCATGCCGCGCGAGGATTTCCTGGCGGTGCCGACCCGCATCTGTGTCGGGGGCGGCCCCTCCAAGGTGGAGGCGATCGCGGCGATGCTGCGCGGCGGCTACGCCGATGTTCTGGTCACCGACGAGGACACCGCCGGCGCGGTGCTGGAGGTCAGCTCACGATGAAATGCAGCCGCGCCTGGTCGGTGCGGTAGACGGCGGTGTAGTATTCCACCGGCTCGTCGGTCTGCATGTAGGTGATGGATTCGATGGCGATCACCGGCGCCCCCTTGGGGATCGCCAGCAGCCGTGCCTGCTCGGGCGTCGCGGTGACGGCCTCCAACCAGCGCTCGGCGCGCTTCATGGTGATGCCGTAGCGCCGCGCCAGGGTGTCGTAGAGCGAGCGGTTCTGCATCGGCACCTGCTCGAAGCCGGGCGTGAGCCGCAGGTTGATGAAGGTGTAGACGAGGATGCGCGGCATGCCGTCGACGCTCAGCACCCGGTCCAGCGCCACCACCGGCTCGTTCGGGCCGAGCCGCAGCATCTGGCGGACACGCTCGTCCGGCGTCACCAGTTCCTGGCGCAGGATGGCGCGGCTCACCGAGTGGTTGGTGTGGTGCAGCTCGCCGGAAAAGCCGATATTCGAGCCGAGGAAGCCGTGATCGTCGCGCTTGGGGGCGACGAAGGCGCCCTTGCCTTGCAGCTTATAGATGACGCGCTCGGACACCAGCTGGTTCAGCGCCTCGCGCACCACGGTGCGAGAGACGCCGAAACTGTCGCACAGCTCGGATTCGGAGGGCAACCGGGCGTTTTCCGGCAATTTCTCGGTGACGATCAGCGTCAGCAGCGCCGACTTCACCTGCGACCAGAGCGGCAGGCCGGAGCCGTTGTCGCGCAGGCCGTTGTCCCGCTCCGCCAGTGCTTTCAGCGTCGGCACCAGATGGGTCTCGGTCCGCGGCGCGCGGCGACGTACCTCGTTCATCACGTCCTTCCCGGCAGAAGATGCCGCGTGGCGATCACATGGGCGGTCGCCGCCACTTCCTGCGCGATGCGCTCCGCCGACCAGTCCAGCACCTCGCCGACCACCGCGCCGAGCTCGTCGAGCGATTCAGGCGTCGCATGGCCAAGCAGCGCGATGTGGGTACGGCGAAGCACCATGTCCTCCAGCCGGACCACGCGCTCCTCGCGGGCGATGGCCGCTATCTCCTGATACGAATAGTCGGCAAGCGTCGTCAACGGAATTTCACGTTGCGGTGCAAAGCCTTCGAGGCGTTTTGCCGCTGCGGTGCCGTAACGGTCGAACAAGGTGCGCGCCCGCGCTGGGGTCAGGTCGAAGCGGTGGGCGAGTTCGGCGACGTAGCGCGCGCGGTCGGCGGGCCAGCCGGCGCCGCCGCCGATGGCGATGCCGGCGGTGGAGCGACGCCGCGCTTGGCCGATGCGCGCGAGCACCTCGTCGGCGATCTCCTCGGCGCAGGCGCGGAAGGTCGTCCACTTGCCGCCGACCAGCGACAGCACCGGGAAGGGACGATCCCCCTGCGGCGGAAAAGTGCGGAGGGAGTGATCGCGGCTGATGGCGCCGGCCGTCCCCTCGCTCGCCGGCAGCGGTCGGATGCCGGCATAGGTGTGGACGATCTGGCCGCGATCCAGCCGGATGGCAGGCATCGCCATCTCCATCACCTCGAACAGGTAGTCGATCTCCGTCTCCGAGCAGACCGTGTCGCCGGGATCGTCGGTGCGCAGATCGGTGGTGCCGACCAGCACATGCGTGTCGTCCAGCGGATAGGCGAGGCAGATGCGATGATCGGGCGTCTCGAAATAGATCATGGTGTCGGCGAGGCTCTCGACGAAGGCGCGGTTGCGCACCACCAGATGCGAGCCCTTGGTGCCGCCGATCAGCCTCTCATTGATGCCGAAGCGCCCGTCCACCTCGTCGACGCGGGCGCCGGCGCAGTTCACCACCAGCTTCGGCGTCACCGCGAAACGCTCGCCGGTGAGCGCGTCGGCGAGCAGGATGCGTCCACCCTCGCGGCCGATCACGGCCAGATAGGTGGCCGCCTGCGCCTCGGGGCACATCTGCTCGGCCTGTGCGACCAGTTCGAGGCCCAGTCGCTCCGGCGCGGTGAGGCGGGCGTCGTGATATTCGGCGACGTAGCGTGTCGACGACGCCAGCGCCGGCATCTGCGCGCGGAACTCGCGGGCGGGCACCATGCGGTGGTTGGGCATGGTCTGGTCGCGGCGGTTGAACAGGTCGTAGACCCGGAGCCCCAGCGCGACGACGAAGGCCCCCTTCGGCCCCGGCGTGCGCACCCAGCCGAGAAAGCGGCCCACCGAGGCGAGCGCGCCGCTGAAGCGGTTGGCGATCGGCACCCGCACCCGGATCGGCCGCACCAGATGCGGGGCGTCGAGCAGCAGGCGGTTGCGCTCCTCGACGGATTCGCGCACCAGCGCGAACTCGCCGATCTCGAGATAGCGCAGCCCGCCATGGATCAGCCGCGAGGAGGCGGCGCTGGTCGCCGAGCAGACATCTCCCATGTCGACCAGCAGCGAGGGCACGCCCTGCACGGCGAGATCGCGAAACACGCCGATGCCGTTGATGCCGGCGCCGATGATCAGCACCTCCGGCCCGGAACGCCCGCGCCCGGGGCCCGAACGCAGGGCATCGAGAATGACGTCGCGGGACAACATGGCACGCTCCTCTGAGGCTCGGACGAGCGGACCGGCCGCCGGCCGGAGGACCGCGACAATCCGCCGTAACTTATAATGACAAGTTAGAACGACCACATCGCACGAGACCTGTCAATCGGCGCGTGTTTGCGTTACGAGAACATTGCGATGCAGCATTATAAAGCGATGCGAAAGACATTGACGACGCAAATCCCGGCGATATGATCAAACATGTAATTACGTGTTGAGCTTCGGCAAACGAGGCCGCGCCGGCGATTGCCGGCACCAGGAGGACGCCATGAGGGAACGCCTGATCGGCATCGATGCCGGCGGGACGATGACGAAGGCCGCCTTGTTCGATCTCGACGGTCGCGAGCTGGCCTGTGAACGCCGCCCCAACCAGATGCTCTTCCCCGGCCCCGGCCACACCGAGCGCGACCCCGAGCGCATGTGGCAGGCCGCCTGCGAAGCCATCGCCTCGGTGCTGGAGGTGACCGGCACCTCGCCGGACGACGTGGTGGGCGTCTCCTGCTCCGGCTATGGCAGCGGCATCTACCTGACCGACCGCGAGGGCGACCCCGTCCGCCCCGGCGTGGTCTCCACGGACAGCCGCGCCGCCGATCTCGTCGCCGGGTGGGAAGGCAACGGCCGCGCCGGCGTCACCGCCCGGCGCATCCAGCAGCGGGTCTGGCCGGGTCAGGCCATCGCGCTGATGGCATGGTTCTCCCAGCACGAGCCGGAGACGGTGGCGCGCACCGAACGGGTGCTGTTCTGCAAGGACTTCCTGCGCGGGCGGCTGTGCGGCGACTTCTCCACCGATCCAACCGATGCCGGCATCGCCGGCGCCATCGACGTCGAGAAGGGGGACTATGCCCGTGAGGTGTTCCGCGACCTCGGCATCGCCGCGTGGCTCGACGTGATGCCGGAGATCGGCCCCTCCGCCGAGGTGGTCGGCCGGGTGACGCAGGGCGCTTCGCGGCAGACCGGCCTCAAGGAGGGCACCCCGGTGGTGCGCGGGGTGGTGGACGTCGCCTCGGCGGCACTCGCCTCCGGCGTCGTCTCCCCCGACCGGCTGTCGATGATCGCCGGCACCTTCAGCATCAATTCCACCTTGCACGACCAGCCGCGCCTGTCGGTGCCGCCCTTCCTGCAGATGCCCTATCCGGTCGGCGGACAGGTGCTGGCCACCGAGGGCGCGGCCACTTCCGCCTCGAATTTCGAGTGGTTCTGCCGCGAGATCCTCGACGCCGAGGCGGCGCGGGCGCTCTCCAGCGGCATCTCGGTCTACGACGTGTGCAACGACTATGTGCGCGACGCGCTCGACCGCGAGAACGACATCCTGTTCTTCCCCTATCTGTTCGGCGGGCCGGGCGGGGCGCCGGCAGGGCTGCTCGGGCTGAAGCGCTCGGACAAGCTCGGCGACGTGCTGCGCGGCATCTTCGAGGGCATCGCCTATGCCCACCGCGTCGATATCGAGCGGCTGCTTTCCGGCTATGACGCGGCCAGGCCCACCACCATCCGGCTCGCCGGCGGCGCCTCGCGCAGCGCCATCTGGGCGCAGATGTTCGCCGACGTGCTCGGCCTGCCGGTGGAGGTGACCGACGGCACCGAACTCGGGGCACAGGGCGTCGCCATCGCCTCGGCGGTCGCCATCGGCGCCTACAAGGATTTCGACAGCGCGATCAAGGGGATGGTACGGGTGCGCGAGCGGTGGGAGCCCTCCACGGTTCGCCACGCCGCACATGCCACGAAATATGCCCGTTTCCTCGGCCTGACCCACGCGCTGGCGCGGGACTGGACCCGATCCTGATCGCCTGAAAAGGCCCGCCGGGCCATCCGATACCGCCCGCACGCGCAGCGGCCCGTCCGCGCGAGCGATCCCTCGCGTCCGCATTTCGAGGCACCCATGTCGTTGTCGCTCCAGGATATTTTCCTCACGGTCGGTGGGCAGGACCATCTGTGCGGCGTCGACCTGACCTTGGAACGCGGCACCGTCAACGTGCTGCTCGGCCCGACGCGCTCGGGCAAGACCTCGCTGATGCGAGTGATGGCCGGGCTTGACCCGCCCACCAGCGGGCGCCTTTTCGCCGACGGACAGGACGTCACCGAGCTGAACGTGAAGAAGCGTTCGGTGGCGATGGTCTACCAGCAGTTCATCAATTATCCGGCGCTCACCGTCTACGAGAATATCGCCTCGCCTTTGCGGGTGCGGAAGGTGCCGAAGGCGGAGATCGACGCGCGGGTGCGCGCCGCCGCCGCGCTGCTCAAGCTGGAGGCGCATCTCCAGAAGACGCCGCTCCAGCTTTCCGGGGGCCAGCAGCAGCGCTGCGCCATCGCCCGCGCCGTGGTGCGCCGGGCCGATCTGGTGCTGCTGGACGAGCCGCTCGCCAATCTCGACTACAAGCTGCGCGAGGAGTTGCGCGAGGAGCTGCCGCGCATCTTCGCCGAGACCAACGCCATCTTCGTCTATGCCACCACGGAGCCGGCCGAGGCGCTCATGCTCGGCGGCAACACCGCCTGCCTGTCGGAAGGGCGGCTGCTGCAGTTCGGCCCGGCGGCACAGGTCTATCGCCGGCCTGTGGACCTCGCCGCCGCGCAGACCTTCTCCGATCCGCCGATGAACATCGCCTCCGTCGAGAAGCGCGGGGCGAGCCTCGTGCTGGCGGGCGGTGCCGCGGTGCCCGCCGGCGGGCCGCTCGCGGGGCTGGCCGACGGCGCCTACCGGCTCGGCGTGCGTGCCCATCACCTGCGCCTCGCGCCCGGAGCGGGGACGCTGGCCTTCACCGGCACGGTGGACGTCACCGAGATCACCGGCTCGGAAAGCTACATCCACATCCATGCGGGCGCGCTGCGCTGGGTGGCGCTGGCGCCGGGCGTGCACGAGCTGGTGCCGGGCGCGCCCATCGTCGTGCATGTCGATCCGGCGCGGATGTTCGTCTTCGATTCCGGCGGGCGCGTGATGATCGCGCCCGACAGCGCGGCGCCTGGCGCGCCGCTGCGCGTGGGAGGCTGACCATGGCACGCATCGAACTCGTCGACCTGGCCCACGCCTACTGGCCCAGCGCGCAGCTCTCCGACTACGCGCTCAAACCAATGACCACCACCTGGCGGCAGGGCGGCGCCTATGCGCTGCTCGGGCCCTCCGGCTGCGGCAAGACCACGCTGCTCAACATCATCTCCGGCCTCGTCGTGCCCTCGCACGGAAAGGTGCTCTTCGACGGCACCGACGTCGCCCGCCTGCCAACCGAGCGGCGCAACATCGCGCAGGTGTTCCAGTTCCCTGTCGTCTACGACACCATGACCGTCTACGAGAACCTCGCCTTCCCGCTGCGCAATCGCGGGCTGGACAAGGGCCGCGTCGATGCGCGGGTGCGCGAGATCGCCGCCCTGCTCGACCTTGCCCCGGACCTGCAGCGTCGGGCGCGGGGGCTCGGGGCCGACGCCAAGCAGAAGATCTCGCTGGGGCGCGGCCTCGTGCGGCCGGATGTGGCCGCGGTGCTGTTCGACGAACCGCTGACCGTCATCGACCCGGCGCTGAAATGGGAGCTGCGCTCCAAGCTGAAGGCGCTGCACCGCGCCCTCGACATTACCATGATCTATGTGACGCATGACCAGACCGAGGCTCTGACCTTCGCCGACACGGTGGTGGTAATGCACGATGGCGGCATCGTGCAGTCCGGCCGGCCAGACGAGCTCTACGACCGCCCCGCCCACACCTTCATCGGCCATTTCATCGGTTCGCCGGGCATGAACCTCATGCCCGCCGAGGTGGACGGCGCCCGCGCGCGGGTCGGCCAGGCGGTGATCGGCCTCGCCCGCCCCTATGCGGCGCTGCCGGTGGCGGCGCGGGTGGAGATCGGCATCCGGCCCGACCATCTGCGTCTCACCTCGGGGCCGGGCCACGCGGTGCGCGTCGAGCGGATCGAGGACCTCGGGCGGGTGCGCTATGCGCGCATCGCCTTCGAGGGCCAGCGCCTCGCCGCGGTCGTGCCGGAGGGCGAGCCGCCGCCGACCGGGCCGGAGGCGCGCATCGCCTTCGATCCCACACAGATCCACGTCTATGCCGACAGCCGGCTGGTGGTGTGAGCCATGACAAAGCCCTTCGACAACCGCGCCTGGTTCTTCGTGCTGCCGGTGTTCGCGCTGGTCGCCTTCAACGCCATCCTGCCGCTGATGACGGTGGTGAACTACTCGTTCCAGGATTCCTTCGGCAACAACCAGTTCTTCTGGAACGGCACCGGCTGGTATCTGGAGCTGCTCGACCCCTCGAGCGAGCTCGGCGGACGCTTCCTCGCCGCGCTCGGGCGCTCCACCGCCTTCTCCCTCGCCATCCTCGCCATCGAGGTGCCGCTCGGCATCCTAGTGGCGCTGTGCATGCCGCGCCACGGCACCCAGCTCGCCGTCGGGCTGGTGGTGATGGCGCTGCCGCTTCTTGTCCCGTGGAACGTGGTCGGCATGATCTGGCTGCTCTACACCCGATCCGACATCGGGCTGTTCGGCTGGCTGATCAACTGGGCGGGGGTCGACTTCAACCCCACCAGAAACGTCGCCGACGCCTGGGTGGTGCTCATCGCCATGGATGTGTGGCACTGGACCAGCCTCGTGGCGCTGCTCTGCTTCGCCGGGCTGAAGTCGATCCCCGACGCCTATTACCAGGCGGCGCGCATCGACGGCGCCTCGCGCCTCGACGTGTTCCGCCGCATCGAGCTGCCCAAGCTCGGCCGGGTCCTGATGATCGGCGTGCTGCTGCGCTTCATGGACAGCTTCATGATCTACACCGAGCCCTTCGTGGTGACCGGCGGCGGACCCGGCAACGCCACCACCGTGCTGTCCATCGACCTCGTGAAGATCGCGCTCGGCCAGTTCGACCTCGGCAAGGCCGCCGCCATGTCGATCGTCTACACCCTCATCGTGCTGACGGTGTGCTGGGTGTTCTACACGGTCCTCGTCACCCGCGACAGCCAGACCTCCGACAGTCAGGAGCCCCGGTCATGACCCGCCGGATCGTCTTCTACGCCTATCTCATCTGCCTGATGCTGCCGCTCTACTGGCTCATCAACCTGTCCTTCAAGGACAATGTCGAAATATCGACCACGATGACGCTGTGGCCGACGCAGCCGACCCTGAAGAACTACACCGTCATCTTCACCCAGCCGGAGTGGTTCGACGGCTTCGTGTTCTCGCTCACCTATGTGACGCTCAACACGCTCATCTCGATCAGCGTCGCCCTGCCGGCCGCCTATGCCTTCTCGCGCTACACTTTCCTCGGCGACAAGCACCTGTTCTTCTGGCTGCTGACCAACCGCATGGCGCCGGCGGCGGTGTTCGCGCTGCCCTATTTCAACCTCTACTCCTCGATCGGGCTGTTCGACACGGTGTGGGCGGTCGCACTCGCCCATTGCATCTTCAACGTGCCGCTGGCGGTGTGGATCCTGGAGGGCTTCATCTCCGGCGTGCCGCGGGAGATCGACGAGACCGCGCGCATCGACGGCTATCCGTTCCCGACGTTCTTCGTGAAGATCTTCATGCCGCTGATCGCCAACGGCATCGGGGTGGCGGCGTTCTTCTGCTTCATGTTCTCGTGGGTGGAACTGCTGCTCGCCCGCACGCTGACCAACAGCAAGGCGATCTCCGCGATCATGACGCGCTCGGTCTCGGCCTCCGGCATCGACTGGGGCCTGCTCGCCGCCGCCGGCGTGCTCACCCTCATTCCCGGCGCGCTCGTCATCTGGTTCGTCCGCAATCACATCGCCAAGGGCTTTGCCCTCGGGCGGGTGTAAGGAGGCTTTGATGGACGGCTTTTTCGCCCATTTCGCCGAGGCCACCGCCTGGATGGCCTGGACCTGGCAGACCGGCCTGTTCTTCCTCGCCCTCGCCGCCACCCTCGTGGTGATGACGACGCTGGCGGCGACGCGGCCGGAGGTCGCCCGTACCGGCGTGCTCGACTTTCCCACCACGCGCGGCGACCGGCTCTTCGTCGCCCTGCTCACCGCCGCCTTCATCCACCTCGCCTGGATCGCGCTCATGAGCACGGATCTCGTCTGGGCCACCGGCCTGTCGCTGCTCGTCGCGGCGGCGGTGTTCCGCTGGGTCTGACCTCTTCGTTCACGCCCCGCAATTCCAAGGCCGGCGCCAGCGCCCAGCGCCGGTCATTCATCACGAGAGGCGCAGTCACTAGGTTCCAAGGAAACGACCATGCAGACAGTCTCGCGCATCTCAATGGCGGCACTTCTCGTCGCCCTGTCCGTACCGCTGTCCGTCCCTCTCGCCCGTGCCGACGATGCGGCGGCGAAGAAATGGATCGACAGCGAGTTCCAGCCCTCGACCCTGTCGAAGGACGACCAGCTGAAGGAAATGCAGTGGTTCGCCGAGGCGGCCAAGCCCTATAAAGGCATGGATATCTCGTTCATCTCGGAATCGCTGACCACGCATGACTACGAATCCAAGGTGCTGGCCAAGGCCTTCGAGGAGATCACCGGCATCAAGGTGAAGCACGACATCGTCCAGGAGGGCGATCTTGTGGAGAAGCTGCAGACCGCTCTGCAGTCCGGCAAGTCGGTCTATGATGGCTGGATCAACGATTCCGACTTCATCGGCACCCATCCGCGCTACAACCAGACCGTCAACCTCTCCGACTGGATGGCCGGCGAGGCAAAAGACGTCACCGACCCGATGCTCGACCTGAAGGACTTCATCGGCAAGTCGTTCACCTCCTGGATCGACGGCAAGCTTTATCAGCTTCCCGACCAGCAGTTCGCCAATCTCTACTGGTTCCGCTACGACTGGTTCACCCGCCCCGACATCAAGGAGAAGTTCAAGGCAAAATACGGCTACGAGCTCGGGGTGCCACTCAACTGGTCGGCCTATGAGGATATCGCCGAGTTCTTCACCAACGACGTCAAGGAAATCGACGGGGTGAAGGTCTACGGCCATATGGACTATGGCAAGAAGGACCCCTCGCTCGGCTGGCGCTTCACCGACGCCTGGCTGTCCATGGCCGGCAATGGCGACCGCGGCCTGCCCAACGGCAAGCCTGTCGACGAATGGGGCATCCGCCTCGAGGGCTGCAACCCGACCGGCTCCTCGGTGGAGCGCGGCGGCGACACCAACGGACCGGCGGCCGTGTATGCGGTGAGCCGCTATCTCGACTGGCTGAAGAAATACGCCCCGCCGCAGGCCGCGGGCATGACCTTCTACGATTCCGCCCTCATCCCGGCGCAGGGCAACGTCGCCCAGCAGATGTTCTGGTACACCGCCTTCACCGCCGACATGGTGAAGCCCGGCCTGCCGGTGATGAACGCCGACGGCACGCCGAAATGGCGCATGGCGCCCTCGCCGAAGGGCGCCTACTGGAAGGACGGCATGAAGCTCGGCTACCAGGATGTCGGCTCGCTCACCCTCTTGAAGTCGACGCCGGTGGAGCGGCGCAAGGCAGCCTGGCTCTACCAGCAGTTCATCGTGTCGAAGACGGTGTCGCTGAAGAAGAGCCATGTCGGCCTGACCTTCATCCGCGAAAGCGACATCTGGGACAAGAGCTTCACCGAGCGGGCGCCCAGGCTCGGCGGCCTGATCGAGTTCTACCGCTCCCCGGCCCGCGTGCAGTGGACCCCCACCGGCGTCAACGTGCCGGACTATGCCAAGCTCTCGCAGCTCTGGTGGCAGAATATCGGCGACGCCTCCTCCGGCGCCAAGACCCCGCAGCAGGCGATGGACGCGCTCGCAACCGCGCAGGACTCGGTGATGGAGCGTCTCCAGCGCTCCGGCGTGCAGGGCGATTGCGGCCCGAAGCTGAACGCCAAGCACCCGATGGACTACTGGGTCGATCTCGCCAAGAAGGAAGGCAACCTCGCCCCGCAGCCCAAGCTCGCCAACGAGAAGCCCAAGCCCGAGACCATCGATTACGACACGCTGATCAAGAGCTGGCCGGCAACCCCGCCGCAGAGCAACTGACCTTGGGGCAGACCTCCTCGGAAGGCGGAGCCGGTCCCGGCTCCGCCTTCACCGTTCCCATTGCACGAACCGGCCCGCTGGACAAAATCCTGGCCGGACTGCACACCTCACTGCACTCACTGGACAGTCGGTCGCAGCGCCCGCAGCCACTCGCACCAGTCCTCCGCTCGACCGTGACGCCATCACTGGCCGAGCAGCCGCAGCAACCCTTCGCGCTCGTTGTCGGCGAAGGGAGCCGCCTTTCGCTGCACGCGATCGACGTTGACGGTCACCGCCCGGCCGGTCGCCGCCACCCGCCCGCCGTCGAACAGCGCCTGTCCGAACACCACCGAGGAGCGCCGCACCTCGATGATGCGGCAGGCGGCGTCGACCGTGCCGGGATAGTGCAGCTCGCCCATGAAATCGGCCTCGAGATGCACCAGCATGAAGGTGCGCTCATCGTTCCGAACCAGCGGGGTGCGTCCGGCGATGAAGCGGTTGCGGACATTCTCGAACAGCTGCAGGAAGGCGATGTTGTTCACATGGCCGTTCTGATCGAGATCGGCGATCCGCAGGCTCTCCTGGGTGAAGAAGTCGAAGGACGAACGCTGCTTGAGGTCGATGGCCGGCTCGGTCGTCTCGTTCATCGCGGATCCTCAATAGGTCGTCGGCCAGGTCGACAGGCGGTGCAGCCCGATGCCGCCGGAAGGCCGGCGCGCGTGCAGTGCCCGCATGCGGATCAGCCAGTCGCGTGTCTCGGTCGGCTTGATGACGTTCTGCGCCATGAAGGCATCGGCGAGCGCATAGGCCGAGGTGTTGCGGGTCAGCTGGGCTTCGAGCTCGGCATATTGCTCCGGCGTCTCGCCGGGCTTGAGCCGGTGCAGCACGTTCATCGCCGGCTGGCGACCCATGAGGCTGACTTCGGCGGTGAACCACGCCGCCATCTCGTCGCAATAGCCCGCACCCATGTTCAGATGCGCCTGCCCGTAGGACTTGCGCATGATGACGCTGAGCTTGGGCACCGTGGCCGCGCCGAGCGCCTGCAGGTAGTTCATGATCTTGCCCGGCATCTTCTGCCGCTCGCCGGCGGCGCCGACCATGAAGCCCGGCGTGTCGGCGAAGGTGATCAGCGGGATGTTGAAGCTGTCGCACAGCACGATGAAGCTGACGATCTTGTCGCAGGCGTCGGCGTCGAGCGCGCCGCCCTTGTGCATCGGGTTGATGGCGATGATGCCGACCACCTCGCCGGCGAGGCGGGCGAGGCCGGTGAAGGCCACCGGGGCGAAGCGCTCCTTCAGCGGGAACAGCGTGCCGGCATCGAAGACCACCTGCAGGATGCGGCGCACGTCATAGGTCCGCTTCGGGCTCTCCGGCAGGATGGCGAGCAGGCTCTCCTGGTCGCCGCCCGGCGCGCCGGCAGCGATGCGCGGCGGCAGTTCCTGGCCGTGCGAGGGCATGTAGGAGAGGAAGCGCTTGATGAGGTCGATGGCTTCCTCGTCGGTGTCGACCGCGCGGTCGACGACACCGGTGACGGAGGTCTGCACCTCCCAGCCGCCGAACTCACGAGGATCGCCCGCCTCGGCCAGCGCCACCGACGTGACGTGCTCGCTCGATACGGCCATCACCGCGCCCTTGCGCATGACGACGAAGTCTGACATCGAGGCGTAGAAGGACCCGTCGCCATAGGTGAGACCGAGGATCGCCGCCGCCCAGGGCGACGACCGGTCGCGCCAGAGCTCCGAGTGCTCGCCGGCGCGGTGCAGGCCCTGCGCGCCCATGATGTCGGGGATGCGCGAACCCGCGCACTCGTTCAACAGCACCAGCGGCACGCCGTTCCTGGCAGCGTTGGCCTTGGCGTGGTGGAACTTCTTGTCGCCGATCGCCGAAGTCGAGGCACCGAGCGTGGTGAAGTCGGCGGCGTGGACCACCACGGGACGGCCCTCGACGCTGGCACTGCCGCTCACATAGCCGTCGCCGGCCGAGCGCTCGCGGTCCTCGGGACGCACCGAGACCGCGAGCAGTCCCCATTCGGCAAAGCTATCCGCGTCGGTGAGACGGGCGACGCGCTCGCGTGCGTTGAGGATGTTCTGCGCGCGCCGCTCCTCGATGCGCTTGGCCGAACCCATGGCGAGCGCGCGTGCGCGGCGGGCTTCGAGTTCGTCGATTTCCTTCTCGAACGCCATGTCAGTCGATCCACGCGACGGTCTGCCCGGCGGCGACGGAATCCTTCTCCACCACCGGGATCTCGGCGACGCGGCCGGCGCGCGGGGCCAGCACGGGAATTTCCATCTTCATAGATTCGATCAGGAGCAGCTCCTGAAATTCCTCGACGGTGTCGCCGACGGCCACCAGCACCTGCCACACGGTGCCGGACACCTCGGATATCGCTGCGGTCTTCGCCATGATGCCGAACGTCCTATAGGAGATGATTGAGGAAAGTGCGGGTGCGCGGATTCTGGGGCTCGTTGAAAAGCTGCGCGGGAGGCCCCTCCTCGACGATGCGTCCCCCATCGGTGAAGCAGACGCGATCGGCCACTTCGCGTGCGAAGCCGATCTCGTGGGTGACCAGGATGCAGGTCATCCCCTCCTCCGCGAGCTGGCGGATGGTGTCGAGCACGTCCTTCTTTTTTTCGGGATCGAGCGCGGCGGTTACCTCGTCGAAAAGCATGACTTCCGGCCGGAGCGCGAGCGAACGGACGATGGCAACGCGCTGCTGCTGGCCGCCGGACAGTTCGCCCGGATAGCTCCGCGCCTTGTCCTCCAGCCCGACCTTTCGCAGCAAGGCCTGCGCTTCTTCCCGCACCTCGCGGCGCCTGCGGCCGAGCACCTGCACCGGAGCCATGCAGATATTGTCGAGCACAGTGCGATGCGGAAAGAGGTTGTACTGCTGGAAGACGATGCCGACGGCCCGGCGCAGTGCCGCCTTGTCCATGTTCGGATCGTCGACGCGAATGCCGGCGACCTCGATCGAGCCTTCGGTGATGGGGGTGAGCGCGTTGACGCAGCGCAGGAAGGTCGACTTGCCGGAACCGGACGGACCGATCAGGCAGATGGTCTCGCCGCGCGCCACCCGGAGGTTGAAGTCGCGCAACACGACCGTCGTCCCATAGGACTTGCCGACCATCTTGGCGGCCAGGATGGGCTCCCCGAGTGAATGCGCCATATCAGCCCCGCTCCGCGATCCGGCGTTCGAGATAACGGGTGTAGCGGGCGATCGGATAGCAATAGGAGAAGAACATGGCGAGGAGGATGAGATAGACGGGGATCAGGAGGTCCGAGCGCCCCTCCGCCACCTGCGCCGCCTGCGCCATCGCCAGCCCCTCCTGAATGCCGACGATGGAGATGATCGTCGTGCTCATGGTGAGGATGGCGTACTGGTTCATCCAGGGCGGAATGATCCGGCGCACCGCCTGCGGCAGGATGACGAGCAGCAATGTCTGCGTGCGCCCGAGCGAGAGCGCCTGTGCCGCTTCCCACTGCCCGCGCGGCAGCGATTGCAGAGCGCCGCGAACCGTCTCGGCGATGTTGGCCATCACCGGCAGCGACAGGCCGAAGACCGCCTTGATCCAGGCCGGAAAGGAGATGGTGATCCCGAAGACGCTGAACTGGAAGGGTACCAGCAGCATCACCGCGAAGAGCACCACGAGCCAGGGAGCATTGCGGAAGAACAGCACCGGCGGGCGGCAGATGCCGCGCAGCACCCGGTTCGGCGAGGAGGTGCCCGCGCCGAGAAGGACGCCGAGCACCGTCGCCACCATCATGGTCACAACGCTGACCAGCAGGTTGAACAGGAAGCCGGAGAAGATGAGCGGCGTCCATTTGACGGCCAGCTCGAACGCGCTCGCCTTCGAAGGGGCAAGGCCCTGCGCAAGGGCGGCCGAAGCCGTCAGGCAGCCCAGGACGACGAGAAGCGCCGAACGCGGGCCCAGCCGGCCGACATCGAAGACCCCTTCGCACGAAGGGCCGGTGAAGGCGGCGGCGAGAACCGAGACGGGACGCTTCGCGCTCATCGGCCGTATCCCGGCACGCGCAGCCACCGCTCCAGCTGCCACATGACGAGGGCGACGACCACCACGAGCGCCATGTAGCTGACGAGCAGCACCACCATCATCTCGCGCACATTCAGCACTTCCGACCAGATCTGGGAGCAGACCGACAAAAGCTCCTGCACGCCGATGGCGAAGGACAGGCTGGTGAATTTCACCAGCGCGACGAGGTTGTTGGTAAGCGAGGGCAGGCAAACCCGGAATCCCATCGGCAGGATGACATAGACGAACGCCTTGAAGCGTCCGTAGCCGAGCGCCTCCGCCGCCTCGATGGTCGCGCCCGGCACCGCCTCGATACCCGAGCGGAACACCTCGGCGTTGAAGGCGCCGGTGGCGAGCGACAACGAGATCACCGCCCAGCCGAAATTGGAGATCAGTGGCTCGCGCAGCCCCGGCGCGACTTCCACGGTCGGAAGCAGCGTGCTGAAGGCGAAATAGAAGAAGGCGAGTTGCACCAGCTGCGGCGTGTTGCGAAACGCCTGTACATAGGCATTGACGACCGTGCGGACGAAACGGTTCGGGCTCGTCTGTAGCCAGGCGCAGGCGACACCGATGACGACGCTCAGCGCAATGCACGAGGAGGCCAGCTCGATGGTCGTGCGAAAACCCGCCAGAAAGCGGCCCTGGTCATAGGAATCGTAGAGGACCGAAAAGTTGATTCCGTGGGCGTCGTTCAGCCAGCGGAAGAACTCGGCGACCGTGCCGTCCATCGCGGTTCACTTTCCTGCGGCGGCGCGGCAGAGATACGTGACTGATGATCAGTCGTTCTTATGCTTCTCGTGCATCTCGACGAGGTATTCGTTCGGCTTGATGCCCCACTTCTTCTCGAACTCGATCAGCCGACCGGCCTTGTGCCAGCCCTTCGACGTGTCGATCATGAATTTGCCGAACGGACCGTCGAGATCGGAGAGCTTCACGCCGATGATCCAGGGCTCGTTCTCCTCGGTCTCCAGCGGCATCTCGTAATCGGCCCATTGCGGGTCGCCGGCAGCGAGAGTGCCCTCGATCAGCGAGCTGTCGAACAGGAAAGCCACGCAGTTGCCGCCGAGCAGCGCCTTCTTGGCGTCCTCGACACCGGGGAACACCACGAGATCGGCACCGTAGTGCTGCGCCGTCGGGCGGTTGTAGTAGGCGCCCTGAATGGCGCAGACCTTCTTGCCCTTCAGCTGCTCCCAGGAGGTGAACTTCGCGGCCTTCGGGGCGAGGATGTTGCCGCCCGAAGCGTAGTATTGCGGCTCGATGGCGCCGACCACCTTGCGGCGGTCCGGGCGGTCGCCCATCGTCGCGATGATCAGGTCGATGCGCCCCTGGTTGAGGAATTCCATGCGGTTGGCGGCAGTGACCGGCACCATCTCCAGCTTGACGCCGAGCTTGTCGGCGACGTCGCCGGCCATGTCGATCTCCATGCCGACGATCTTGCCCGACGGATCGAGATAGCCCCAGGGCTTGTAGTCGGTCTTCACGCCGACGACGATCTTTCCGGCGTCCTTGATCCTGGCGAGCGTGTCCTGCGCGAGGGCAGGCTGGACCGCCAGTCCGAAGACCAGGGCGGCGAGTGCGGTAAAGCGTGTCTTCATAGTCCCCTCTTCGTTTTTGATGGACGCCGGCTTGAGCCGGCGCGGAAAGAAAGCAACGCCTCCCTACATGCCGATCAGGTCGGCTCTCTTCAGGATCGCCCCGAACATGCGGATCGAGGCGACATCCACCATGGTGCCGTCGACCTGGATGGCGCCAAGGCCCTGCGATTCCGCCTCCTTGTAGGCGGCGGCGAGCTTGCGGACGCGAGCCACCTCGCCGGCGTCCGGCGTGAACACATCGAGCGCCCAGTCGATCTGCGCCGGATGGATCGCCCATTTGCCGACGCAGCCGAGGGTGAGCGAGCGCGAGGCTTCCTCGATGTAGCCGGTGGGGTCGCGGAAATCGGCATAGGGGCCGTCGACCGGGTCGATGCCGGCGGCGCGGCAGGCCATCACCAGGCGGAAGCGCGAATAGTGCCAGACATCGCCCGGATAGGGCCCCACCTTGCCGTCCGGCTTGATCAGCACGCCCATGGAGGCGGAAAAGTCACCCATGCCGAAGATCAGGCATTCGAGGCGCGGCGAGGCCTTGGCGATCGCCTCGACGTTCTGCAGCCCCTCGACCTCCTCGATGAGCGCTTCGAGGCCGATGGACTTGGTCAGCCCGATATCCTGCTCGACCTGGTTCAGCAGCGTGTCGGCGAACAGGATGTCGGCCGGCGTCTTCACCTTCGTCAGCATGATCGTGTCGAGGTTTTCGCGCGCGCCTTCGACCACCTCGATGATGTCGCGATAGGCGTATTTCGTCGTGAAGTCGTTGATGCGGATGCAGCGCGTCTTGCCACCCCAATCCAGCGTGTTGAACGCCTCGACGATCTTCTTGCGCGCACCGGGCTTCTCGCTCGGCGCGACCGCGTCCTCGAGATCGAGGAAGACGTGATCGGCGGCCGAGGCGGCCGCTTTGCGGATCATCTTCTCGGAGGATCCCGGAACGGCGAGCTGGACGCGCCGCAGGCGCTGGGGACGAGTGGTCATGCTGCTGTCTCTGTGGTCTGGGAAGGCGCGGCACCGAAAACGTCGGCGGCGCGCAGTTCTTCAATGGCGGCGAGGGTGAGCCCGGCCTCGGCGAGCACGTCGTCGGTATGTTCGCCGAGAAGCGGCGCGCGATAGCGGATGGAGCCGGGGGTCTGCGTCATCTTCACCGGCACGCCGGCAAGCATGACCGGCCTGTCCATGCCCGGCTGCTCGACCGGCACGATCATCTCGCGGGCGGCGAAATGCGGATCGGCCATGATGTCGGCGACGTTATAGACAGGCCCGAAGGGGATGCGCCCGCCGAGAAGGGCGAGCAGTTCCTGCTTGGTCTTCCGCCGCGTGAAGCCGGAGAGGATATCGATCAGCGCGACGTGGTTGTCATAGCGCGCCTGCCAGGTGGTGAAACGCGGATCGGCGGGCAGTTCCGGCATGTCGAACAGCCGGCACAGTTCGCCGAACATCCGGTCGTCATAGGCGGTGATGGTGCAGGAGCCGTCGCGGGTCGGGAAGGTGCCGAAGGGGCAGAGGAAGGGATGCTGGTTGCCCTGCGGTGCCGGCACCATGCCGCCATAAGCGTATTGATGGAGAACGCGCTCACACAGGGCGAGGATCGAATCCACCATGCTGACGTCGACGAACTGCCCCTGCCCCGTCCGCCGCGCATGATGCACGGCACAGACGATGCCGAAGGCGGCGAACATGGCGGGAACGATATCGCCGATGCCCGGACCGATCTTCGTGGGCTCGCCTCCAACCTCCCCGGTAATCGCCATGATGCCGCCGAAGGCCTGCGCGACCACGTCATAGGCCGGCCAGTCGCCATAGGGGCTCGGCAGGGTGCGTGCGTCGCCGAAGCCGCGAATGGTGGCGTAGACGAGCCGCGGGTTTCGCTCGCGCAGGGTCTCGTAGGAGAGACCCAGCTTCTCCATCACCCCGGCACGGTAGTTCTCGACCACGACGTCGGCCCGATCGACCAGCTGGAGCAGCACCTTGCGCGCCGCTTCCTGCTTGAGATCGAGGGTAATGGATCGCTTGTTGCGGTTCACCGAGGCGAAATAGCCGGCATAGGCCTTCAACCCGTCCTCGGGGTGGAACGGCCCGAAGGTGCGGGTGACATCGCCTCCCGGCGGCTCGACCTTGACCACGTCGGCGCCCTGGTCGGCCAGCATCTGCGTGCAGTAGGGGCCGGCAAGGAAATGCGTCAGGTCGACGACCCTGAGGTCGCCGAGCGCCCCTGCCGGCGCGCCGCCGCTCACGCCGCCCCCCAGTGGCTGGCGCGCTTGACGAGCACCGTGCGCACGCACTCGCAAACGACGACGTCGTCCTGGTTCACCCCCCAATGCCTGAAGGTGACGAGACCGGCATCCTCGCGTCCGGCATCCTCCTTGGCGAGCACCTCGGTATAGGCATAGAGCGTGTCGCCGTGGAACACCGGCGACTTGAGGCGCAGCCCGGTCATGCCGATCTCGGCGAGCGCGTTCTCGGCGGTGTCCTGGCTCGCCATGCCGATGACCAGCGAGGCCGTGACGCCGCCAAAGGTAACGCGTCGGCCGAAGGGCGAGTCCTTCATCGCGTGCTCGTCGAAATGACCGGCGGCAGTGTTCATGACCAGATTGGTGATCAGCACGTTCTCCAGCGGCTCCACCGTCTTGCCGCGCGCGTGCCTCATCACCTCGCCGACGGTGAACGCCTCGAAATAGCTGTCTGGTGACGTGAGCGATGCGATCCTCATCTCACATCCTCCCGAGGATCTGGTCGGAGATGACGCGCAGCTGGATCTCCGAGGTGCCTTCGAACACCTTGGTGAGGCGCGCGTCGCGCCAGTAGCGCTCCACCGCGTGGTGAGTGGTGTAGCCGGCCCCGCCGTGGATCTGCAGCGCCTCGGAGGTCACCTTCTCCGCCATCTCCGAGGCGAGATACTTCGCCATGGAGGCCTCGCGGTCACAGCGCTCGCCGGTGTCGATACGGTCGCAGACATAGTGGACGAGCTGCCGGCAGGCCTCGATCTCCGAAGCCATCCTGGCAATCTTGAAGCGGGTATCCTGGAAGCTCGCGATCGGCTTGCCGAACTGGACACGTTCCTTGGCGTAGTCGACCGCGTCCTCGAGGCCGGCGCGCGCCACGCCGACCGCGCGGGCGGCCGTCTGGGCGCGGGCGGATTCGAGTCCCTGGGTCGCGTAATAGAAACCCTTGCCCTCCTCGCCGATCATGTTTTCCGCCGGGATGCGGAAATTGTCGAAGGCGAGCTCGTAGGTCTTCATCCCGAAATAGCCGATCTTCGGAATGGCCGAGCCTGCCATGCCCTCCGGGAACTCGCCCCGCTTCTTCTCGAAGATGAACATGGACAGGCCGAGATGCCGGCGCTCCGGCGGCGCCTTGGAGGTGCGCGCCACCAGGATGACGAAGTCCGCCTCCTTGGCGAAGGTGCACCAGTATTTGTTGCCGGTAACGAGATAGGAGTCCCCGTCCTTCACCGCGCGGGTGCTGATGGAGGCGACGTCGGACCCCGCGCCCGGCTCGGACATGGCGAAGGCGCCGATCATCTCGCCCGCCGCCATCTTCGGCAGGTAGTGCTTGCGCTGCTCCTCGCTCATCATGTGGCTGCCGACGAGCAGGTTGCCGCGCACGATGATCGAGCCGACCGACATCCAGCCGCGCGCCAATTCCTCCGAGACCAGGCAATATTCGAAGCAGCCCATGCCGAGGCCGCCATATTCCGACGGGATCAGGATGCCGAAATAGCCCATCTCGGCGAGCTTCTCGCGCAGCGACATCGGAATGTCGGCGCGTTCGGGGTCGAGCTTGTTGGCGAGCGAAATCACCTCGCGGCGGGTGAACTCGCGGGCGTGCTCCTGAATGTCACGCCGCTCTTCGGTCATGTAGGTCATTGGACGGTCACCTCCCGCGGCTCGAGGCGCGGGACCATGTTGGTGCGGACGAAGGAGATCACCCGCTCGCCCTTCTGGTTGAAACCTTCGGTGTGCCAGGTCGCGATGCCCATCATCGGGTTGGACGAGGAATCGCGAAGGGCGATCACCGTGCTTTGGGCGGTGAGCGTGTCGTCGGGATAGACCACGACGCCGTATTCGAGGTCGTCGACGCCGAGAAAGGCCCCGCCCACCTCCGACAGGTCCTCCACCGAGAGCCCGAGCACGAGGGTGAACACCATCAGCGGATTGACCGGCGTGTCGGCATGGCCGAGCGCGACGGCGTATTCGCGATTGAAGTACAGCGGATTGAAATGAAGCGTCAGCGTGGAGAACAGCGCGGCTTCGGAATGGCGCAGCGTCCGCCCCCAATGATGTTCGAAGCGCTTTCCCACTTCGAAGGCCTCGAAGTGGTTTCCCTTCGGCCTGAGCCGTGCCGATTTCAGGAAATCATTCGTCATTTCAACATGATCCACCCAGACACGATGCCATGGCCACATTTTTCGGCATCGCTGCACAACCTTTAATCACGATTAAATCAGTGCTGACAGGTTTGATGGAGTGAAAAAAAATGTCAACGGCAATTTTTCATGAGATCAAAACTTGACACCGAATTTTCGATACCACTAATTGTCATCCAACCGCCGCGAAGGCATCGGCCACCCGGAAGCGAGTGGCCCGCAGGAAGCGTTTCCATGAATGACAGGACCAAGATGGCCGGCACGAAGTCCCGGACGAGGGCAGCGAAGGCCGGGGTGGATGCCGGAGAACACCCGCCGGCGAAGCCCGCGGGCAAGACGGTGCACGCGCCCCGTAGCGACACGGACGCGGCCGCCGACATATTGCCCGACGACATTCATGCCGAGGCCGATGCCCGTGTCGGCGCCGTGGTGCGCGCCGAACGCCTCCGGCGCAGCTGGTCCCTGGGGACGCTGGCCGAACAGGCGTCGATCTCGATCGGCATGCTGAGCCAGATCGAGCGCGGCCTCGCCACGCCCTCGCTGCGCACGCTGCGGCTTCTCGCCGGCGCGCTCGACATGCCGATCACCCAGTTTTTCCAGGGCGATTCCGTCCCGCCCTCGGCCAATCCCTTCATCGTCAGGGCCGGCGCGCGCCACTGCCTCAACCTCACCGAAACCGGCATCAACAAGATGTTCCTGATGCCGCCGGGGGCGAGCCTGCTCGAAATGTGGGAGTTCCGCTTTGCGCCGGGCGGCACGTCGGGCGGCGCGCTCTACAATCACAACGGGGAGAAGGCCGGCATCGTCATCAAGGGACGCATCCGGCTGCTCATCGGCGACGAAACCTACGTGCTGGAGGAAGGCGACAGCTTCCGTTTCTCCAGCATGCTGCGCCACCGCGTCGACAACGATTCCGACGAGGAGGCCCGGGTCATCTGGGTGGTCACCCCGCCTGCCTCGGGAGGCCGTGCCCCGTCACGGCAGTGATGAGCCCATCGGTTCTGGAAGGCTATCTCATGAAGAAGGTGCTGGTCGCCAATCGCGGCGAGATTGCCAGACGCGTGTTCCGTTCCTGCCGCGCGCGGGGCATAGCGACCGTCGCGGTCCATTCGGAGGCCGATGCGACGGCCGCTCACGTCGCCGAAGCCGACGAGGCGGTCGCCATCGGTCCGGCGCCCGCCCGAGAAAGCTATCTGCGCCCCGACGCGATGATCGCGGCGGCACGCGCGAGCGGAGCGGACGCCATACATCCCGGCTACGGGTTTCTCGCCGAGAACGCCGCCTTTGCCCAACGCGTCGCCGATAGCGGCCTCATCTGGATCGGCCCCTCGCCCCGGGCCATCACCGACATGGGCGACAAGCAGCGCGCTCGCGAGATCGCCAGGCAGGCGGGCGTGCCGGTGGTCCCCGGCAGCCCGCGCTTCGGCGTGGAGGACGGGGGCTGGCAGGAAGCTGCCGCGGAGGTCGGCTATCCCCTGCTCGTCAAGGCCGCCGCCGGCGGTGGCGGCATCGGCATGCGCCGTCTTGACAAGCCGGATGCGCTCGCCGGCATGATCGCCGCCACCCGCTCGATGGCGGCGAAGGCCTTCGGCGACGCCACGGTCTATATGGAGCGCTACGTCCCCAGAGCCCGCCACGTCGAGGTGCAGGTCTTCGGCTTCGGCAATGGCGAGGCCATCCACCTTTTCGAGCGCGACTGCTCGCTCCAGCGACGCTTCCAGAAGGTGATCGAGGAGAGCCCCGCTCCCGGCCTTCCCCCGGAAACGCGCAATGCTATGGCGGAAGCGGCGCTGAGGCTCGCGCGTGTGACGCGCTATGCCGGTGCCGGGACGGTCGAGTTCATCTTCGACGTGACGAGCGGCGAGTTCTTCTTCCTGGAGATGAACACCCGCATCCAGGTCGAGCATCCGGTCACCGAGATGGTGACCGGTCGCGATCTTGTCGGCATGCAACTGGACTTCGCCGCCGGCACGCTCGACGGAATGTCCCAGGAGAGCATCACGACGAGCGGCCATGCCGTCGAATGCCGCCTCTATGCCGAGGACCCCGCCAAGAACTTCCTGCCCGCTCCCGGCCCGATCACCCGCTACGAAGAACCACCGGAGATGGAAGGCATTCGCGTCGATTCCGCCTATCGCCAAGGCGACGTGGTGACGCCCTTCTACGACCCGATGATCGCCAAGCTCATCGCGCATGGACCGACCCGCGAGGTGGCTCTCCACCGAGCGGTGGAGGCCCTTTGCCACTTCCGCATCGAGGGGATCGTAACCAATCGCGACTTCCTCATCGCGTGCCTCAAGGATGCCGAGTTCGCTGCGGGCCTCGTGCATACAGGCTTCATCGAGACCCGTCGCCCGCTGCTTCTGCAAGCGCCCGCTGCGGCGGCCGAGTAACCGGCGCCTGCAAGACCACCCTTTCTCTCGTCCCCTATAAAATTGGAAGGTCGCCCATGAGCGCCAGCATGCCGATCGAGCGTCTCGGAACCGGCCCGCGCATGTCGCAGGTCAATGTCTTCGGCGGCGAGACCGTCTATCTCGCCGGGCAGATCGCCAAGGCGAAGGCCGGCGCCTCCATCCGGGAGCAGACGGAGGAAATCCTCGCCAATATCGACGCGCACCTCGCCTCGGTCGGCAGTTCCAAGGAGCGCATCCTTCAAGCGACCATCCTGCTCGCCGACATGAAGGACTTCGATGAAATGAATTCGGTGTGGGATGCCTGGGCGCCTCAGGGCAGCACGCCCGCCCGCGCGTGCTACGAGGCGAAGCTGAACCGTCCGACGCTTGGCGTCGAGATCATCATCGTGGCGGCACGCTGAGCAACCGCCGTGGCACATGCGAGGCAACAGACCGTCATATCTCGGCTCGATCGGTTCTATATCGACGGCGCCTGGGTCGAACCAAGCTCCACGGCCGCCATATCGCTGGTCGATCCGGCGAGCGAAGCGCCGATTGGAGAGATCACCCTCGGCAGCGAGGCCGACGTGGATCGAGCCGTCGCCGCCGCGCGTGAGGCCTTTCCGGCTTTTGCCGTGACGGATGTCGCAGAACGAATCCGGCTGCTCGAACGGATCGCGGAGATCTATCGCCGGCGCATGGGCGAGATGGCAGAGGCCATCTCGCAGGAAATGGGGGCGCCGATCCGACTGGCGACCAAGGCGCAGGCGCCCGCCGGTCTCGGACACATACTCGAGGCGGCAGACGTCCTGCGCCGTCACGATCGCGATGAGATGATCGGGAAAACCCTGGTCACCCGGGAGCCGATCGGCGTCTGCGCCCTCATCACGCCCTGGAACTGGCCGATGAACCAGATCGGCTGCAAGGTTGCGCCGGCACTCGCGGCCGGCTGCACGATGGTGCTGAAACCCAGCGAGTTCGCGCCGCTCTCGGCCTTGCTCTTCGCCGAAATCCTGGACGAGGCCGGCGTACCTGCCGGCGTCTTCAATCTCGTCAACGGCACCGGAACGGTCGTCGGGGCCGCGCTGTCGCGCCACCCGGATATCGACATGATCTCCTTCACCGGCTCTAACCGTGCCGGGGCGCTGGTGGCGAAGGCCGCAGCGGACAGCGCCAAGCGCGTTCATCAGGAACTCGGCGGAAAGTCCCCCAATCTTCTTCTCGACGACGCGGACTTCGCCAAGAGCGTCCCGGCGGCCGTGCGGGCCTGCTTCCTCAACAGTGGCCAGAGCTGCAATGCGCCGACGCGGCTCCTCGTACCCCGCAGCCGGCTTGCCGAGGTCGAAGCCTTGGCGCGGGCCGAGGCCGGATCGCTTGCGGTGGGCTCGCCGCACCACGAAAACAGCTTCATGGGGCCGGTCGTCAGCGCGACCCAGTTCCAGCGCGTGCAGGCCTTCATCGAGGCCGGACTTGCGGAAGGGGCGAAACTCCTTTGCGGCGGCGTGGGCAGGCCGGAGCACCTCGCGACGGGCTTCTATGTCAAGCCGACCATTTTCAGCGACGTCGACAATGCGATGTGCATTGCTCGGGAGGAAATCTTCGGTCCCGTGCTCTGCATCATCACCTATGAGAGCGACGAGGACGCCATCGCTATTGCCAACGACACGCCCTACGGCTTGTCCAGCTACGTTTCCTCCGCGGACCCGCAGCGCGCACGCCATGTCGCCCGGCAGTTGAGGGCCGGCATGGTGCATATCAATGACGCCTTCTCCGACTTTGCCGCACCGTTCGGGGGCTACAAGGCTTCAGGCAACGGTTCTGAATGGGGCCGCTACGGAGTCGAGAGCTATATCGAGGTGAAGTCGATCTTTGGCCATGCGTGACCGGGCAGCACGTTGCCGCAGGATATGATCGGAAGCGTGCGGAACGGGCGCCATGGCCAAATTCCACGCGCCACCAGCATCCTTGCCTTTGCGAGGGCGATCCGGAATCCGTCAACAACGCGCTTGTAGCAGCTGACTTTCCAAGCATGCTCCCGGCGGCTCCTTGCGATACGCCGAGGACAAGCATTCCACGATTGTATCAAGACGTATGCTCACCGCGGTTGGCGACAGCTGACGACAAAACTCATGCTGCGCCGCGGAAAATCTGCGACAATTGCCCCCTAATGTGCCTCACGGTTCAACCGAGGGCAGCCATGTGCAATCCCATCACTCTCGCCGTGACGGTCGGTGCGGTCGCCCTGGCGGCGCCTGATGCCGGTCAGCATCGGCGCGATCCCACGATCCGGTCATTGCCGGTATCGGCGCCGGCCGCGGCCGCCGGCTGCAGCTCCATGCCAACTGCCGCGGCCGCCGGGCCGGCATCGCCGCGGCTCTGCATTGTCGAACTGGAAGCGCTGGGCCGCGATTAGCCCGGTCCGGCCCGGCATGCTTCGAGCTCTCTCCCAATAAGCGACGCCTGCGGCAACAGGGCCGGCAACGAAGCACTCCATCGCCCTTGCGGCTTGGGGGCCGGCCTCGTTCGTCCTTCACCGCGTCAACCTGTGCGTGCCGCAGCGGACCCCCGCGACTCCGCAGGCTACCGCCAAGATGGAAAAACACCTGATGTCTCGTCACGGCAAACTCATGATCGGCGCAGGACTTTCCGTTTCCGCCGCCCTCGTGGCCGCCGGCGTCATATGGAGCGGCCTCGGTGCCCTGCCATTCGACGCCTATGCGCAGACGGCTCCGCAGAGCCTGCCGCCGACACTCCCGACCGTCATGGTGGCCCGCCCGGTCACGCGCGAGATCGTCGAATGGCGGGAGTTCGCCGGCCGCTTCGAACCCAGCGCCGGAGTGGAGATCCGTGGACGTGTAGCGGGTCATCTCGCCTCGATCGATGTCGAGGACGGTACGCTGGTCGAGCAGGGGCAGTTGCTCTTCACCATCGACCCCCGTCTCTATCGCGCGGCACTCGACGAGGCGCGCGCCCAGCTCGCCAGCGCTGCGGCACAGGTCGAGCTTGCCGATCTGGAGCTGAACCGCGCCGAACAGCTCGTCAGCACCAGCTCCGTCTCGCAGGCGACGCTCGACCAGCGGCGCCAGCAGAAGAAGGCCGCCGACGCCGCGCGGGCGCTGGCGGAGGCCGCCGTCTCCCGCGCCGAGATCGACCTCGGCTTCACGCAGGTGCGCGCCCCCTTCGCGGGGCGCATCTCCAACCGCCGGCTGGACCTCGGCGCCCTGGTGACGGATGGCTCGATACTGACGACGCTGGTGGCGCTCGACCCGCTCTATTTCGTGTTCGACATGAGCGAACAGGACCTGCTGGCCTATCGGCAAGCCGCAGCGAGCGGCGCATTGCCGCTGCTCTATGGCCGGCAGATCCCGGTCGAGGCGCGCGGACAGGCGGATCGCGACTGGCCCCACAAGGGGACGATCGATTTCGTCGACAACCGGCTCGAAGCCGGCGCCGGCACCATCCGGGCGCGGGCGGTGATCTCCAATGCCGGAAGCGACATCGTTCCCGGCCAGTTCGGCCGGGTGCGCCTGCCTTTCTCCGGCTCCTACCCAGCGATGCTGGTGCCGGAGACCGCGCTGCTGACCGATCAGGCCGGCCGAATGGTGCTCACCGTGGCGCCGGACGGCACGGTCAGTTCCGCCAAGGTGCAGCTCGGCCCGCGCGAGGCGGACGGGCTGCGCATCGTGCGCGGGGGCATTGCCCCGGACGACCGTGTCGTCGTCAGCGGCCTCCTGCGCGTTCGCCCCGGACAGAAGGTGACGGCGCAGGCCGCCGATGCCGAGCCGCGCGCCGCCGCGCTCGCTCCCCTTCCCGTCAACTGAGGGACGCCCGATGCGCCTCGCCCATTTCTGCATCGACCGGCCGATCTTCGCGACGGTGATGTCGATCCTCGTCGTGCTGGTCGGCCTCGCCGGCTATTTCACCCTGCCGCTGGCGCAATATCCCGAGATCGCGCCGCCGACCGTGGTGGTGAACGCGCAATATCCCGGCGCTTCCGCGGAAGTGGTCAGCAATACGGTCGCCACGCCGATCGAACAGGAGATCAACGGCGTCGAGAACATGCTCTACATGTCCTCGCAGGCGACCGGCGACGGCCAGCTCACCATCACCGTCACCTTCACGCTCGGCACCGATATCGACGAGGCACAGGTGCTGGTGCAGAACCGCGTCGCCGTCGCCGAGCCGCGCCTGCCGGAGGACGTGCGCCGCCTCGGCGTCACCGTGCGCAAGTCGTCGCCGGACATATTGATGGTGGTGCAGCTGTTCTCGCCGGACAATTCGCGCGACCAGCTCTATCTCGCCAACTACGCCACCCTGCAGATTCGCGACGCGCTCTTGCGCGTACCCGGCGTCGGCGACGTGCGCATGCCGGCCTCGCGCGACTACGCCATGGTGGTCTGGCTCGATCCCGACCGCGTCGCCGCGCGCAACCTCACCGCCGGCGAAGTAGTGGCGGCGCTCAGGGCGCAGAACGTGCAGGTCGCCGCCGGGGTGATGAACCAGCCGCCGGTGCCCACGAGCGGCGCCTTCCAGCTCAATGTCGAGACATTGGGACGTCTCTCCGATCCGGCGCAGTTCGAGGACATCATCGTGCGCACCGACGCGGATGGCCGCGTCATCCGGGTGCGCGACATCGCCCGCGTCGAACTGACCGCGCAGAGCTATCGCGCCGGCGCCAATTTCGACGGCCGCCCGTCGCAGCCGATCCAGGTGTTCCAGCAGCCGGGCTCCAACGCGCTGGAGACCTCCGAGCGGGTCGCCGAGGAGATGCAGCGGCTCGGCGAGCGTCTGCCGGCCGGCCTCGCCTATGACATCCCCTTCAACCCGACGCTGTTCATCGCCGAGTCGGTCGACGAGGTCTACAAGACCCTCGCCGAGGCCATCGTGCTCGTCGTCGTGGTCGTCATCCTGTTCCTGCAGAGCTGGCGCGCCGCGATCATCCCGATCCTCGCCATTCCGATCTCGCTGGTCGGCACTTTCGCGGTGATGGCGGCGCTCGGCTATTCGCTCAACAACCTGTCGCTGCTCGGCCTGGTGCTGGCCATCGGCATCGTGGTCGACGACGCCATCGTGGTGGTAGAGAACATCGAGCGGCATCTGCGGGCCGGCCTGTCGCCGCGCGACGCGGCGCATCGCTCGATGGACGAGATCTCCGGCGCGCTGGTCGCCATCGCTCTAGTGCTGTCGGCGGTGTTCATCCCCGCCGCGCTGATCCCGGGCATTTCCGGCCAGTTCTTCCGCCAGTTCGCCGTCACCATCGCCGCCTCGACCATCATCTCAGCCTTCGTCTCGCTCACCCTCAGCCCGGCCCTCGGGGCGCTGCTCCTCAAGCCGCACCAGCCGCATGCCCCTCGGCGCGGCCCGCTCGGCTGGCTGGAGCACGGCTTTGCCATCTTCAATGCCGGCTTCGACCGGCTCGCGCGCGGCTATGCCGGCATGACCCGGTGGGTGCTGCGGCTCGGCGCCTTCACCTTGCTTCCCTATGCCGGGCTGCTCGCCCTAACCGCCTGGCAACTCGAACGCGCGCCGCGCGGCTTCATCCCCGAGATGGACCAGGGCTATTTCATCACCTCGGTGCAGTTGCCGCCCGGTTCGGCGCTGCCGCGCACCGAGGCCGTCATGACCCAGCTGTCGAACCGGCTGATGGAGATGGACGGCGTCGCCCATGTCGTCGCCATTGCCGGCATCGACGGCGCCACCTTCACCAGCAACTCCGCCGGCGGGGTCGCCTTCGTGATCCTCGATCCCTTCGCCGAGCGGGCGGCGCGCGATCTCGGCGTCGATGCCATCATGGCGGCGATGCCGCGCCGGACCGCCGACCTCTCCGAGGCCCGGCTGATCCCGATCAAGCCGCCCTCGGTGCGCGGCATGGGCAATGCCGGCGGCTTCAAGATGATGGTGCAGGATCGCGGCGGCGGCACCCCGGCCGAGCTGGAGGCCGCGCTGCGCGCCGTGGTGGCGGAAGCCGCCCGCCATCCCGAACTGATGCGCGTCTTCACTCCGTTCAACACCGCCACCCCGAAGCTCTATGCCGACATCGACCGGGTGAAGGCGGAGATGCTGGGCGTGCCGGCGAGCCGCGTCTTCGAGACGCTGGAGGTCTATCTCGGCTCCTCCTATGTCAACGACTTCAACTTCCTCGGCCGCACCTTCCAGGTGCGGGCGCAGGCGGACGGCGCCTTCCGGCAGGATCCCGCCGTCATCGCCGGCTTCCGGACCCGCAGCGACTCGGGCGCCATGGTGCCGCTGAGCGCGGTGGCGACCTTCGAGGAGCGCACCGGCCCCTACCGCGTGCCGCGCTACAACCTCGCGGCGGCCGGCGAGGTGCAGGGCGCGGCCGCGCCGGGCGCCTCGACCGGCAACGCACTCGACCGCATGGAGGAGATCGCCGCACAGGTCCTCCCCGAGGGTTACGGCTTCGAATGGACCGAGCTCGCGCTGCAGGAACGGCTCGCAGGCAATTCCGGGCTGATCGTCTTCGCGGCGTCCATCGTCTTCGTCTTCCTGCTGCTGGCGGCGCAGTACGAGAGCTGGATGCTGCCGCTTTCTGTCATGCTCATCGTGCCAATGTGCCTGCTCGCGGCGGTGAGCGGCCTGCTCGTCGCGGCCATGAACGTGAACATACTGGCGCAGATCGGCTTCGTGGTGCTGATCGGGCTCGCGGCCAAGAACGCCATCCTGGTCGTCGAGTTCGCCCGCCAGCGCGAGGAGGAGGGCGCGAGCCCGGCGGAGGCCGCCGTGGACGCGGCGCGGGTGCGGCTGCGGCCGATCCTCATGACCTCGCTCGCCTTCATCCTTGGCGTGGTGCCGCTGGTCCTCGCCACGGGCGCGGGAGCGGAACTGCGGCAGGCGCTCGGGGTGACGGTCTTTTCCGGCATGTTGGGCGTCACGCTGTTCGGGCTTCTCTTCACGCCGGCCTTCTATGTGATCTGCCGCACGCTGCCACGGCAATCCCGTGCAGGCCGGCTGACACAGGAACACGCCTGAGGCGGTCGGGTCAGTCGCCCTGACCGTCACCTCATCCGGAACGGAGGTTCACATGTCGTATGATCCCAGGGATTTCATGCTCGCTTGGCGCGATGTCGGCGCGGGGTACCTGCTGTTCGCCATTGTGCTTGCTGGCCTGTTCGCCTTCGGCGGCGACGGCGCGACGAGCACCGATCGCGTCGAATACGCCTATCGGGTGCAGATGCCCGACGCGCAGGCCGATGAAGCGGATTTCCATGAAGAAGAAGAGCGCGACGACTGGAGGCTTCGCTCCCGGCTGTATTGCCGCAGCGACCAGCCCATCATCCTGCTGAAACCGAGTTGAACCGGCTTGCGGGCTCATGACCGGGAGACGACGTGGTCGCGGATGACGACCCGCTGTCTCCTCATGCACCAGGGACGATCCGGCGCCGGCAGCCCGATCGCCGGAGGACGGCCTGCAAATGTATCGGGTCACACTTAAGGTACAATATCGACCGTTTACGGTACATTATACCGACAATAAGGTATAATGACGCGACAGACGAAAAATACATTTGTCATCGGGCGATAAGCACCTCGCCTATCACCACCAACACGTTGTCTTCGTGGAGATCTGTACTTCACGTGGATAACCGAAAGGAATGGCAAATGCGTACGACGTTTTCTCTTGTCCTCATGATGGCGGCGCTCACCGGAGCCGCCATGACACCGGCCCGTGCCGAGCCTCGCGATCCCAGCGATGCCGCTGGGTTTGCCGAGGCGCTCCGCAGCGCGAGCCAGGCGCGGCGCGGCGCGATCAATGTTCCTCCCGCGAAGGAACATCGCCACGTCGGGATGCCCTCGACCATCGGCGTGGAACCCTACATCGCACGCACGATCGAGCGGAACGCCCGCGGCGATCGCTGACGTCAATATCTGCGGGCGCCGTCAGCGGCGTCCGCAGATATTGCGATGCGGAGAGCTGCGGCGGACATCGGGCAGAATTGTCGCAATCCATCGCGCTCCAAGTGCCGGCGACACTCTGCGACAAATTTTTCGATCGAGCTGGAGATTCTCCCTATATTGGGAACGGCAAAGGGCCAGCTCATGGAAGCGACACCGCACATTGCCGTCGTCGACGATAATCGCGACATACGCGACCTCGTCGGCAAGTACCTGCAGAAGCACGACTACCGCGTGACCCTTGCCGAGAACGCGGCGGCTTTGCGTCGCCTGATCGAACGCAGCGCCATCGACCTTGTCGTCCTCGACATCATGATGCCCGGCGAGGATGGCCTCTCCCTCTGTCGCCACCTGCGCGAAGCCACCAATCTGCCGGTGATCATGCTGACGGCGATGGCGGAAGAGACCGACCGCATCGTCGGCCTTGAACTGGGCGCCGACGACTATCTCACCAAGCCCTTCAATCCACGTGAGCTGCTGGCCCGCATCAAGGCAGTGCTGCGCCGGGTGCAAAGCCTTCCTCCCCAGCGGGGACAGATCCAGGCGAAGGAGGTGCGTTTCGACCGCTGGCTGCTCCATGTCGGGCGCCGCGAACTCATCGACCAGGACGGACTGGCCGTTCCGCTCAGCACCGCCGAATTCCGACTGCTGAGCGTCTTCCTGGACCATGCCGGGCTTGTCCTGAGCCGCGATCAGCTCCTCGACCTGACCGTCGGGCGCAACGCCGAACCCTTCGACCGCGCGATCGACAACCGCGTGAGCAGGCTGCGCAAGAAGATCGAGATCGACCCGAAGTCGCCGGCGCTGATCAAAACCCATTGGGGTGGCGGCTACAGTTTCTCGGCCGAGGTGATGTCGCGATGACAAGCCTGTGGAGCCGCAGCCTTACTGCGCGGTTTGTTGCGATCATGCTGCTCGCGCTTGCCTTCTCGCAGGGGGTGAGCTTCCTGCTTTCCATGGACGAGCGTGGCCAGGCGCTCAACAAGGCCGCGAAGTCCGAGTTCCTGAGCCGCTCGGCATCGGTCGCCCAGTTGCTCGAATCCACGCCCCCGGCGCTGCGGGCGGACATCTTGCGCGCCAGCGGCACCAGCTATACCCGCTTCTGGGTCACTCCCGCCTTCCCGGCCGATGCGGCGGCGTGGCGGGAGGATGCCAAGAGCCGGCTGGCCGAGCCGCTGCCGACCGTGGCGAACCTCGCCGCTCCCGGCAGCGGGAGGGTGACGGCCGGCGAGGCGATGCCGGCGGTCGAGGCGGGCGCCGCCCACGCGCAGGCGCTCGACCGGCTCTCCTGGGTGGAGATGCCCGCCTATGCCTGGCCGTTGTCGCGGCCGGCGAAATTCCTCCCTCTCGACGATGCCAACGGCATGGGCCTGACGGTGCGGCTCCAGGACGGCTCCTGGCTGTGCAGCGCTTTCGGCAAGAAGATCGTCAACAGCATCTGGACCTCTCAGTCGCTGCTGTCGCTGGGCGTCACAGCGCTGGTGCTGTCGATCAGCGCCGCCTTCATCGCCCGCTGGATGACCCGCCCGATGCGACGGCTGGCGGTGGCGGCGGAAGCCCTGGGACGGGGGGAGAGCGTCGAGCCGCTGCCGGAGAGGGGGCCGGACGACATCCGCCAGGCCGCGGTGGCATTCAACCTGATGCAGGCGCGCCTGCAGCGCTTCGTCGAGGACCGCACGCGCATGCTTGCGGCGATCGGCCACGACCTGCGCACGCCGATCACCACGCTGCGGCTGCGCGCGGAGTTCGTATCCGACGACGAAACGCGCGAAAAGATGCTGTCGACCCTCGACGAACTGCGCGCCATGACGGAGGCGACGCTTGCCTTCTCCCGCGACCAGGCCACCACGGAGCCGACGCGCAATGTCGATCTTACGGCACTGGTCGAGAGCTTGTGCGACGATCTCGTGGAACTCGGCCACGAGGTGGCATTCACCGAAGCGCCGAAGATCGGCTATCGCTGCCGCGCCGATGCCCTCAAGCGTGCCATCCGCAATCTCGTCGAGAATGCGGTGCGCTACGGCGAGCGCGCGCGCGTTTCCGTCGTCTCGCGGCCGAACGCGATCGAGATCGTGGTGGAGGACGATGGACCAGGTATTCCCGCCGACACCCTGGAGCGGGTGTTCGCGCCGTTCTTCCGGCTGGAAAGCTCACGCAACCCCGAGACCGGCGGCTTCGGTCTCGGCCTGTCGATCGCACGCAACCTGGTGCGCCATCACGGTGGCGATGTGACCTTGACGAACACCGGGCGCGGCCTGCGGGCCATCATCAGCCTGCCTTACGCCGTTCCGACAATGGCGGCGGGCGACGGGCGGAGCGGGGCGACGACGGGCCGGCCGGGCTTCGGTCCGGGACTGGCGGCCACAGCTTCCATAAGAAAGAACTCTCCCGCCGTTTGACCTGCGCTCTCCGCGGTATCGACGCGGGGCCGAGGCCCGCCACCGCCGCGCGCAGCCTGTCCTTGCTGGGGAGGCCGGCATCCACAAGCGCCTCCATGTCCGGCAGATCGGCAGATGCAGCCACTCGAAAGAAAATGACCGAAAACAGAAGAAAGCTGACACCTGTTAAAAGCAAGCGTATCATTTCGTCGATCTGATCGCGTGCATTCGTGATCGACGTCTTAGAGGCACGATGCTCTCGCGACCATGACTTCTCGGGCTACCGCTTCGGGAGAATTGGCGATGACGATTAGAAATCCTGTCGAATGGGGTGTGGTACAGCTCAGGCAAACAGCCAGTAGCGTCAGATCGGTGAGGTATGCTTTTCGTCATGCGGCTGACGAGACGGGATTGCCTCCACTGCAGGTTCGTCGGATAAAATTGGCCGACCTCCGGGATGTGCTTGTCGCAGGCTTCGGTGACTTCGCGGCTTATCGCACCGATGTGCTGTTCATCTGCCTGATCTACCCTCTGGCCGGGGCGGTAATAGCGAACGCAACATTGGGCAGCGGCATGCTGCCATTGCTCTTCCCTCTTGTGTCCGGCTTCGCGCTCATCGGTCCCGCCGCCGCGGTTGGGCTCTATGAGATGAGCCGCCGCCGCGAGCAGGGCAAGCCGGTGTCATGGGTCGATGCATTCGGGGTGCTCAGCTCGCCCTCCATTGCCGCGATTGTCGAACTCAGCCTGCTGCTTGCCGGCATTTTCGTGCTCTGGCTGCTGACGGCGCTGCTCATCTACAACACGACCCTCGGCCCCTCACTGCCAAGTTCGATACCGTCTTTCGCGCGTGACGTGTTCACCACGCGAGGCGGCCTTGAACTGATCGTCTACGGCGTCGCCACCGGGTTCGTCTTCGCGCTGGTCGTGCTGGCCATCAGCGCGGTGTCATTCCCCTTGCTGCTCGACCGACGCGTGGGGGTTTCCGCCGCGGTCCGCACCTCGGTGCGTGCTTTCATGCTCAACCCGGTTCCCATGCTTGCCTGGGGATTGATCGTCTCCGGCGGATTGGTGCTGGGTGCCCTGCCGCTGCTGATCGGGCTCGTCGTGGTCATGCCGGTGCTCGGTCATGCCACCTGGCACCTGTACCGCAAGGTCGTACTGCCACCGCCGGGGCCATTCATTCAAGAATGATACAGGAACCAGATTCGAAAATATTCGCTGCCTGAAAGATGTGATAAGGTATCGATGCGATGTATATCGTTCTTGTTCTCATCATTCTGGCAGTAGGATCGGTTCTGTTCCACCTCATAAGCCCATGGTGGTGGACACCTATCGCCTCCAATTGGAGCTACATAGACGATACGATCATCATAACTTTCTGGATAACCGGAACTGTCTTTGTAGCTGTCCTTCTTTTCATGGCTTATTGCATCTTCCGGTTTCGTCATAGGGAAGGACACCGGGCAACCTTCGAGCCGGAGAGCCGCAAGCTCGAAGGTTGGCTCACCCTCGTCACCGCGATCGGGGTCGCGGCGATGCTGGCGCCCGGCCTGTTCGTCTGGAAGCATTTCATCACCGTCCCGGACGATGCCTCGACGATCGAGATCATTGCCCAGCAATGGCAATGGAGCTTCCGGCTGCCCGGCAAGGACGGCCGGCTCGGCCTGTCTTCCATCGACGACATCACCGACGAGAACCCGCTGGGCCTGAGCCCAAGCGATCCGAACAGCAAGGATGACGTCGTCATCCAGGGCGCGGAGCTGCATCTGCCGATAGGCAAACCGGTGAAGGTCCTTCTGCGCTCTACCGATGTCGTGCACGATTTCTACGTCCCCGAATTCCGGGCCAAGATGGACATCCTGCCAGGCTCGAGCAGCTATTTCTGGTTCACCCCCACACGCACCGGCACATTCGACATTCTCTGCGCGGAGCTCTGCGGCACCGGGCATCCCTATATGCGCGGATCCGTCGTGATCGAGGAAGCGGCAGATTTCCAGGCATGGCTAGACAACCAGCAGACACACATGGTCGCGCAACAATCCGACACAAGAAACTGAGGGAACGCACCGCAACCGGTTAGGCGCGAGCGAAGGCAAACAGCAGAAGGGCCGTTGCGATGGTAGAGGTTCCGTTTGGCGCAGACATCGCCCCTCCGGCCGAGGTCGAGGATGTCGAGCTCTATCATCCGAGATCCTGGGTGACGAAATACGTCTTCAGCCAGGACGCCAAGGTCATCGCCCTCCAATATTCGACGACCGCGCTCGCCATCGGGCTGGTCGCATTGTCGCTCTCATGGCTGATGCGGCTGCAACTGGCGTTTCCCGGCCTTCTCTCCTTCATCGACGCGGATGCCTATTACCAGTTGATCACCATGCACGGCATGATGATGGTGGTTTACGTGCTTACGGCGCTGTTTCTCGGCGGCTTCGGCAATTACCTCATTCCCTTGATGCTCGGCGCCCGGGACATGGTGTTCCCTTACGCCAACATGCTCAGCTTCTGGCTCTACTTCCTCGCCGTGCTGGTACTGTTCGCGAGCTTTCTCACACCGGGCGGGCCAACCGGGGCCGGCTGGACGCTCTACCCCCCGCAAGCCATCACCTCCGGCACGCCCGGGCTGGCGTGGGGCATCCTGCTCATGCTGGTCTCGCTGATGATCTTCATCATCGGCTTCACCATGGGCGGGCTGAACTATGTCGTCACCGTCCTGCAGGGTCGTGCGCGCGGCATGACGCTGATGCGCATGCCGCTCACCGTATGGGGCATCTTCACGGCGAGCGTGATGGCGCTGCTGGCCTTCCCCGCTCTGTTCGTCGGTGCGGTGATGATGCTGTTCGACCGCCTGCTGGGCACCAGCTTCTTCATGCCCGCCATCGTCGAGCAGGGCACACGCCTGCCCTATGGTGGTGGCAGCCCCATATTGTTCCAGCATCTGTTCTGGTTTTTCGGCCACCCCGAAGTCTATATCGTCGCCCTGCCCGCCTTCGGCATCGTCTCGGACCTGATCAGTGTCCACGCGCGGCGCAACATCTTCGGATACCGGATGATGGTATGGGCGATCATCGGCATCGGCGCGCTCAGTTTCGTGGTGTGGGCGCACCATATGTATGTGAGCGGGATGAATCCCTATTTCGGATTCTTCTTCGCCACCACCACCCTCATCATCGCCGTGCCGACCGCTATCAAGGTCTATAATTGGGTGCTGACGCTATGGCGCGGCGACATCCACCTGACCCTGCCGATGCTGTTCGCGCTGGCCTTCATCGTCACCTTCGTGAATGGCGGGCTCACGGGTCTTTTTCTCGGCAATGTGGTGGTCGACGTGCCGCTGTCCGACACCATGTTCGTCGTCGCCCATTTCCACATGGTGATGGGGGTGGCGCCGATACTGGTGATCTTCGGCGCAATCCATCATTGGTACCCGAAGGTCACGGGGCGCCTGCTGAACGTACCGATGGGTCATATCCATTTCTGGATCACGTTTCTCGGTGCTTATGCGATCTTCTTCCCCATGCATTATCTGGGGTTGATGGGTGTTCCCCGGCGCTATTACGAGATGGGCGAAGCGGCCGTCTATCCTCCCTCCGCCCATGACCTGAACATCTTCATCACGCTGACGGCCCTTCTGGTCGGCGCGGCCCAGCTCCTATTCGTGTTCAACCTGGTCTGGAGTCTGTCGAGGGGCCGCACCGCCGGCGGCAATCCCTGGCGCGCCACCACGCTCGAATGGCAGACGCCGCAAACGCCCCCACCCCACGGCAACTGGGGCAAGGATCTGCCCGTGGTCTATCGCTGGGCTTATGATTACAGCGTACCGGGAGCGCCGGAAGACTTCATCCCCCAGAACCAGCCGACACCGAGCAAGGCGACACCGGAGATCGCATCATGACAGCCATGGTGGTCTTCCTCGCCGTCACTGCCCTGATCGTCGCCTGGTGGATGTCGTCCCAACATCTGATGTCGAAGCCATGGCTCGAACAGGGCGTGATCGACGATCCGTCCACGGCGCGTTTTCCACCCTTGCCGGCGGCGAAAATCGGGCTGGGCATCTTCATCGCTGTCGTCAGTTCGCTGTTCGCGCTCGCCATCAGCGCCTATTCGATGCGGCTGCAAGCGAGCGACTGGTGGCCTCTGCCGGTACCGCGACTGCTGTGGCTCAATACCGGCCTGCTCCTGATGGCGAGCGTCACGCTCGAATGGAGCAAGGCCAGGGCCCGCCGCGAGGACATTGTGGGCATTCGCCGCGGGCTTCTGGCGGCAGGTGTCTTCACCATTGCCTTCCTCGTCGGTCAGCTTGCGGTCTGGCGAGAGTTGAGCGACGCCGGTTATTCCCTCGCCGCCAATCCGGCAAACTCGTTCTTCTACCTGATCACCGGATTGCATGGCCTGCATGTGGCTGGCGGCCTCGCCGCTTTGGGGCGAACCATGCTCCGGGCTCGACGAGCCCGGGACGCCGGCGAAATGCGCCTGAGCGTGGAGCTCTGCGCAACCTACTGGCATTTCCTGCTTTTCGTCTGGCTGGTTCTGCTGGCGCTTCTCGCGGGTTGGGCGGGCGACTTTCTGGCCATATGTCGCCAGGTGCTGAACTGAAAGATGGAGGGAGCGATGGCAGAGACCAGTCCGGCCGACACGCCGCAGATGCTTTCTCGCTACAGCGGCCTGCAGAGCATCGCCGCCGACCTTTCCTCCGACCAGCGGGTGTTCAAGGACGTCTCCTGGGGGAAGGCCATGATGTGGATCTTCCTTCTCAGCGACACCTTCGTCTTCAGTTGCTTCCTGATCGCCTACATGACGGCCCGCATCTCGACCACCGTGCCGTGGCCCAATCCGAGCGAAGTGTTCGCGCTGGAGATTGCGGGCCACACCTTTCCCCTGCTGCTTATCGCCATCATGACCTTTGTGCTGATCAGCAGCAGCGGCACCATGGCGATGGCGGTGAATTTCGCCTACCGGCGCGCACGCCGGCCCACCGCCATGCTCATGCTGGTAACGGCAGCATTGGGCGCGGCTTTCGTCGGCATGCAGGCCTTCGAATGGAGCAAGCTGATAGGGGAAGGCGTCAGGCCATGGGAAAACCCGTGGGGCGCCGCGCAATTCGGCTCGGCCTTCTTCCTGATCACCGGCTTCCACGGCACGCATGTCACCTTCGGCGTGATCTTCCTGCTGATCGTAGCGCGGAAGGCTCTTCGCGGAGACTATGACAATAGTACCCGAGGCTTTTTCACAAGCCGCAAGGGGAATTACGAGTCCGTCGAAATCATGGGGCTGTATTGGCACTTCGTCGATCTGGTATGGGTCTTCATCTTTGCTCTTTTCTACCTGTGGTGATTAAAATGGCACGCACCGCGACACAAACCCACGTTCAGCTTCCCATTTGGCTGTACCTCTCCGTTTGGATTGGCCTTTTCGTCCTTAGTACCTTTTCATACCTGGTCGATTATTTCAATCTTCAGGGATATATGAGATATTCCCTCATACTCATTTTCATGGTTCTGAAGGCGGGTTTAATTGTCGCAATATTCATGCACATGGCCCTGGAAAGGCTCGCCTTGATTTACGCCATACTTCTTCCCATCGGGGCCGTCTTGGTTTTCGTCATCATCATGACCTTCGAAGCGGACTACACGCTTTTGAATCGCATGTATTTTCTCGGCGAATTGGCCGCCCCCACCTTCACACCTCAATAGCTGTTCGCACGCCGGCGCACGCCGATTTTTCTTGAACGCGTCTTTCCGTTTACCGATCAGCACCATCGGCATCGGGCCGATCGAGAATGCGCCGGCGCCGGCCGGCGCAGCAATGATTCTCGTGATCTGAAGGTGCCCTCAATTACAGGCTTCCCTTCCCGCGCCTCAAGGCCCTCGAACAGTCGCCGTGCTCCCCAGCGCGACAGCTTGGCCGTCTGCAATGTACCCGGCACCACATCCTCGTCGAACAACAGCCGGATCGCCTGCCCTGCCCCCCTTTGCCCGCAGCTCTGGCACCTCGGCCTTGAGTCGGGCAGCGCCGGCGGCGACAGGGCGCGACCTTTCAATTCTGTCGGTCCACAAGGACCTGCCGAATGCATCCGCGGCAGGGGTAGCCAGCGTTGGGATACCCAGAGAAACACAGCGAAACAACTCGTAACACCGTCCGCAGCGGCGGTGCGGTAGGCTCCGTTCGGCTTGATGGTCGCACAACACATCAGGCCTCGGCCGGGCACTGAGCAATCACCGCGCAATGTGTCCGGCCGCACCGCAGCTGCAAGGGATTGCGGTCACCGCCGCTCGTGCCGGCAATGGCGGACGAACCGTCCATGACGGGCGATCGGGCCGACGGACGCGAGCCCGCCTCCGGCGCCGGGGTGGCGGCTCCTACGTACTTGCACATGAAACAGGTATGGCGCGTGGAATTTATATCAAGTGATTGAGGCGGCGCATTTAGGTTAGGAAGAGGCGAAGAAGGCATATTCAGGTGAGAAAGAGGCGAAAAATAAGTGAAGAACTGACACCGCCGATGCTGGCTGCACTTCGCACGATAGAATTGGTGCCACTAACCGTCCTGATGCTGAGGGGAACGGCAAACTCGGGTGCCTTATATGGGCCGATGTGCAGAGGGACACTCGACGCGCTTCAGCGGCGCAGACTGGTTCATCTCGCCAATATTCAGGGCGCGCAATATACGTACGCCATCACCCCCGCCGGGCGCATCGCTCTCGCTACCGCGATTCCAAGTAACTCTCCGGGGCCGCGCGCACCAGCTTCTTGGGCAAATGTGAGCGCGATGCACAAATAGCCTGCGACGCGCAGGTCGCGACGACGTAGCTGGCCGGCACGGCTATCCGACTTCGCCGCCATCTCTGGTCTGGTTGGGAGGCTACGCGATGGCGGCGGCTATCTAGCACCGCAATTGGGCATCTATCCCAACTGAAAAGTCTTGCTCAATTCAATCGCGCCTTCACTCAGCATTGCGAAACTCAAGCGGCACTACTCTGCCACAAATACAGTACTATGAAGTTTCATAATTCGTTGATAGTGTTCTGAACTATCGGAAACCGGATGGAGTGACGGCTCCGTTCCGGCGGGGGCCAGACCGCCATCCCACCCCTGCGGATTGGCGCGTCTGGCCCTGACTTTTGAACAGAGGGCAGCGATGAATCCTAACCATAGGGCATCGAAGCGTTTTTTCGCGGCACTTCTCTTTCTCGGTTGTGCCGCTTCTACATCCGCCGCACGATCGCAGACACTCGATCAAGCTTTGGTCTCGGCCTACAACGCGAATCCGTCCCTGAATTCACAACGCGCGGCCACCCGCGCCACCGACGAATATGTACCGATCGCCCTGAGCGGCTATCGCCCCCAAATCTCCGGCAGCGCCTCCATCGGCACGCAATGGGTGGAGTCGCGCTACGATGTCGGACTGGGCTCGGCGACCACCCGCTACAAGACCGACCCGTCGAGCATTGGCATCACCATCAGTCAGACCGTTTACAACGGGCTGAAAACGGCCAATTCGGTTCGCGCCGCCGAATCGCAGGTGAAAGGCCAGCGTGAACTGCTGCGCAACACTGAACAGACGGTGCTGCTCGATGCCGCGACCGCCTATATGAACGTGCTGCAGAATTCTGCTCTGGTCGATCTGCGCAAGCAAAACCTCGCGGCCTTTCAAGAAGAGCTGCGTGCAGCACGTGACCGCTTCTCGGTCGGAGAGATCACACGTACCGATGTCGCCCAGGCGGAAGCCAGCGTTGCCAATGCACAGAGTACGCTGGCGCAGGCCGTTGCCGACCTGAATACCGCCAATGCCGTGTTCCTGAGAGTCACGGGGCTGAAGGCAAATAAACTGAGCCCGGGCCGGCCGATCGATCCGCTGCTGCCCAAGACTGTCGACGCGGCGGTGGCGCTCGGCCTGTCGCGACATCCCGCCATCCTCGCCGCCCAGCATGCCGTGGATCAGGGCCAGGCAAATGTGAAGGTCTCGGAAGCCGCGCTCTCTCCAACCCTCACGCTCAACGGCGAAGCCGCCTCGCAATATAATTATTACGACGATGGCGACCCTATCGAGCGCGGAACCAGCGCTGCCGCCACTCTCAACCTCTCCGTACCGATCTATCAAGGTGGCTCGGAATTCTCCAACATCCGCGAGAGCAAGGAGTTGTTGAGCCAATCGCGCATCGAGGTCGACGTGAACCGCGTCGAAGTGCGCGCCAATGTCGTGCAGTATTGGGGCGCGCTGCAGGCCGCCAGGGATGCCATCGAGTCAGCGCAAGCCTCGGTCACCGCCAATGAGATTGCATTGCGCGGCGTGCGCGAGGAATGGCGCGTCGGCCAGCGCACAACGCTCGACGTGCTGAATGCACAAACGTCGTTGTTCGACGCCCGCTCCAGTCTCGTCACCGCTCAGCGCGACAGGGTGGTCGCCTCCTACGCGCTGCTGTCCGCGGTTGGCGAACTCAACGCCACCAAGCTGGCGCTCAAGGTTGCGACCTACAATCCGAAAACCCACTACGAGCAGGTGCGTGACGCCTGGATCGGCGTGCGCACCCCCGGTGGGCAGTAGCTGCGATCGTCGAGATGATATGCCGAGTGCATGACCGACGGCATGGAGGCGCGGCCGGTCGCCGGGGCGGTGGGTGAGGTCCGGTGGCTCACGCCTGCTCGTCCTCGAACGTCTTCCACTCGAATATCGGCTGTTGCTTGCCGCGGCGTGGATCATGCCAAGACACGTCGAAAGCCTCCCGCACGCACATGCCGTGCTGGGCAGGAGGCTCATAGTCTAGCCGGGAACCTATGTGGGGGGTGTCCGGTCAAAAGCTTGCGGCGGACACTCGCTGTGCGAGCGTCCGCCGCTGCCGGAAGCCCGTCAGGGGTTAGACGTGCAGGCGGCTCCCTTTGCCTCCGGACAGTTCTCGAACGGAGGCATTCGATCGACGTCGGGAGCGGGGCGAGCCAAAGGGGCGAATACCCGTCCAGTCTCCCTCAGCCGATCAAATTGTTCAGGGGTCAATTGGCTACGCAATCCATCGATGGCGACCATCAGCCGGCGTGCCGCTTCGCCTTTATCGGTCAATCGGTGCGCCAGATCCTCGCCGGGCAACAGCGCATCGCCATGAGGCGAACGCCCGCCGGGGGGAGCCATGCGCGGAAGCGGCCCAAGGCTCTGCGACAGGTCGGGCGGAGCCATTATCGCCTGGAAGGCATTGGTATAGCCGCGCCAAGCGTCAAGCTGGGGAGCCGTAATGCCGATATAGGTTTCCAATGCCGAGAGATAGACGGCAAGGCCGAATGGCGGTCCCACGGGTGGAATGGGAGGAACCTCGAATTCGCCCATCCGAGCAGGCAATGGCAATTCCGGCGGTGGGAAAGGGTCTGGGGCATCGATGCAATGCGCTATCGTGTTGGAAACCACTGCGATCTCCGCAATCGCCGGGCCTGGCGGGACGACAGCGGTGCAAAGTGCCAGGGCGGCAAATCGTGTCGACAGATGTGGAAGCATCCAATCCTCATAGGCCTTTGAATGGGTGCAGTCTGGCATCTCCGTTTTGCCCCCGAAGGTCCGAATGTTTCCGAGCGTAAACGGTGACCGTTTTGTTGTGTCCAAGCATTGCCGGATCCACCTCCGCTACCGTCAATTGCCTATATCACGTTGAAATTGCGCCACAATTTTCCCAGAGACATGTATCCATTCGGTCTGGAGGCGAGATTTGGAGACGTCCCCGCACATCCTCGTCGTCGACGACGACCACGCCATTCGGACGCTGCTCGGCCGCTATCTGCAGGGACAGGGATTCCGCGTGTCGCTGGCGCAGGACGGGCGGCACGCCGACGAGGCCATCGCGTCGCAACAGATCGACCTCGTGGTGCTGGATCTCATGTTGCCGGATATACCCGGCCTCGATCTCTGCCGGAATTTACGAGCCCGTTCGCAGGTCCCGATCATCCTTCTCACGGCACTGAAAGAGGACGTGGATCGCATCATCGGTCTCGAGATCGGTGCAGACGACTATCTCGGGAAGCCATTCAATCCGCGCGAACTTCTCGCCCGCGTCCGGGCAGTGTTGCGGCGAACGACCTCGCGCCCGGTCGTCGTGGATCCCCAGCCGCAATCCATCGACGGCGGCGGCCCGGTTTACTGCTTCGCCGGCTTTACCGCCAAACCCAGCACCCGGGAGTTGGCTGACGCGGAAGGCAGCGACATTCAGCTGACGGGCGCCGAATTCGATCTTCTTGTGGCCTTTCTTGAGCGTCCGGGTCGAATGCTATCCCGGGACCAATTGCTCGATATTACCCAGGGCCGCAACGCTTCGCCGTTCGATCGATCAATCGATGTGCTTGTCAGCAGGCTGCGGCGCAAGCTCGGCGACGCCGGAAGTTTCCGCATCCTGAAGACGTTGAGAAACGGAGGGTACCAGCTCTCGGTGCCGGTCGAGGCGCGGACTGCGTCTGCTAGATCTATGGACATACCTTGAACAGGCTGCGCACCAAGCTCACGATATTGCTGGTTGCGGCCATCCTGCTCGTGGCCGTCGTTGCGACTACGCTGTCATTCTTGTTGCTGTCGCCGCCGCGTTTCAATGAAATCGAGGATGCGCTCGCGTCTCAGTGGGCCCTGGTCGCCGACCTGGTCGCGCATGGCGACGTGCCGTTGTCGACTTCCGGCCGCGTCATGGGGGTGCATGAGCAGCAACCGTTGGGAGATCTGCTGGACGGACCGACACATGGAATAAACGCGGCGCTGGCGGCCAAGGGGCGGTCCGAGAGGATCGCGGTATATAAGCCTCCCAACACGTCATGGCCGATGATCGCCGGTCGACTGGCAGACGGACGCTGGCTGTGGTTGCCGTTGACGGTGCCGCCGGAACCTCGGAACCAGCATTGGGCGCTGTTCGGCTGGGTGCTCGCCATGCTGATGGGCACGACGCTGGTGATGCTGATCGCCGTGCGTCGTCTCACGGAACCGCTGGCTCTTCTCGAGCGTACCGTTGCCACCATTGGCCCCGGTGGCGAGATATTGCCACTGGCGGAAAACGGCCCTGAGGAGGTCCGCGCTGCCGCCCGAGCGATCAATCTGCTCGCCTCGCGACTGAAGCAGGCAATGGAGAGTCGCATTCGCCTGGTTGCCGCGGCGGGACACGACCTGCGCACGCCGATGACGCGTATGCGATTGCGCGCCGAATTTCTGCCCGAGGAAGACCGCGACACGTGGATCGCGGACCTCAACGAACTCGACCGCATCGCGGACAGCGCGATTCAGCTGGTGCGCGAGGAGGTGGAGGGCTCAACGCACAGCCCGATACAGCTCGACGCGCTGGTGCGCGAGGTCGTCGACGAGCTCAGGGAGGTCGGGTTGGCGATCAGCCTCGATTCAACCGTGCAGGTATGTGTCCAGGCCCGGCCGCTCTCCCTGCGACGGGCCATCCGCAATCTGGCGATCAATGCAGCAACGCATGGGGGAGGCGCGCATGTCGCCCTCTCTTCTGCCGAAGGAGAAGCTCTGATCACCATCTTCGACCGAGGACCGGGGATTCCCGAAGAGTTGATGAGCCAGGTATTCGAACCGTTCTTCCGCGTCGATCCGGCGCGTGGAGCTGCGGTGCCCGGCGCCGGGCTTGGTCTTGCCATCGCGCGAGAGATCGCCATCGGCAATGGGGGGCGGCTTACGCTGCAGAATCGTCCGGATGGTGGCTTGGTCCAGCATCTGTCGTTTCCCGTCGCCGGCTGACGGGACATCGTCGCCGCCAATGAGGCGACCGACGCGGCAATCTTCATCCGAAACGCGTCAGAACTTCGTGCCGCCGCTGAAGCGGAACGACTGCGTCTGGTCGTAATCCTCCTTGGTCAGCACCCAGGCATAGTCGAAGCGCAGCGGGCCGAAGGGTGACTTCCAGATCAGGCTGACGCCGACCGAGGAGCGGACCGAGTCGCTGTCGGCGACGCAGGCATTGGCATAGCCTTTGGTCTTGGAGCCTTCAATGGCGCTGCAGTCGACGAGATTGTCCTGCCAGCCGGAGACATTCTCGAACGTCGTGCCACCTTCATATCCCCACAGCGAGCCGGCATCGGCGAACAGCGCGGCTGTCATTCCCACCTCCTTCGGCAGGAAGGAGAGCGGGAACTGCAGCTCCGCCGAGGCTCCCCAATAGAGCGTGCCGCCGAGCGCGTCCGGGTCAGAACCGTCGAGGCCGGAGGCAAGGTCGCGCGGGCCGATGCCGTTCGATTCGAAGCCGCGCACCAGGTCCGGGCCCTTGAAGAAATTGTCGAGGATGCGCAGGTCCTCGCCACCCCAGGAGGTGACGTTGCCCGCCTGCCCGCGCAGCATAAACACGAGGTCGCCATACACCGGCATGTACCAGCGCGAATCGAAGGTGGAGCGGATGTAGTTCACATCACCGCCGAGCCCGGCGAAGTCCTGCTTGAACTCCAGGAGATAACCGTTCGTTGGATTCATATTGTTATCCAACACGTTGTAACTCAACGTATATCCAATTGCCGAAGTGATATATGCTTGATTATTTATCTCAAGAAGAGCCCATGATGGCGTGCCGTATTCTTCAATAGTGTCCTCGTCGATCGAGATCTCCTTCTGCGACAGCGTATAGCGCAGGCCGAGCGTCAGCTCGTCGGTGAGCGGCAGGCCGACGCGCAGCGTGCCGCCGGCGGACCGCGTATCGTACGGGCTGGAGCTGGTGGCCTCGGTCTCGCGCCAGGACAGGTCGAAGCCCGTCGAGACGCGGTAGTCGAGGAAATACGGCTCGGTGAAGTTGAAATCGACGCCCTGGGTGCTATCGCCGAGCGAACCGGCAAGGCGGACATACTGGCCACGACCGAGGAAGTTCTTCTCCGAGATCGCCACTTCACCGATGAACCCGTCGTCGGTCGAATAACCGCCCGACACCGAGAACTCGCCGGTGGGCTGATCGTCGACCTGCACCACCAGGATCACGCGGTCGGGCGCCGAGCCCGGCTCGTTGGTGATCTTCACGTCCTTGAAGAAGCCGAGATTGCGCAGACGGCGCTCGGCGCGATCCACCAGCACCCGGTTATAGGCGTCGCCCTCGGCGAGGTCGAACTCGCGGCGGATCACCCAGTCGCGCGTGCGGGTGTTGCCGCGCACCTCGATGCGCTCGATATAGACGCGCGGCCCCTCTTCCACCGCGAAGACCAGCGAGATGGTGCGCGCCTCGGCGTTGCGGTCGCCGCGCGGCTTCACCTGCGCGAAGGCATAGCCGCTCTTGGCGACTTCGATGGTGGCGTTCTCGACCGACTTCTCCACCAGCTCGGCATTGTAGACCTGCCCCTTGGCGACGCGCAGGGCGGAGCGGATGCGGCTGGGGTCGACATCCTTGATGTTGGACACGACGTCGACCGAACCGACGCGATATTGCGGCCCCTCCTCGAACACATAGGTGAGGACGAAGCCGTTCTTCTTGCGGTCGAGGTCGGCGGTCACCGACACGATGCGGAAATCGGCATAGCCGTTCTTCAGGTAGAAGCGGCGCAGCAGCTCCTGGTCGGAATTGATGCGGTCGACGTCGTAGACGTCGGTATTCTTCAGCCAGGACAGCCAGTTGGTCTCGGTGGTGGTCAGCTCGTCCTTGAGCTTCCAGTCGGAGAACGCCTTGTTGCCGACGAACTTGATCTCGGCGATGCCGAGCTTCTCGCCCTCGGTGATCTCGAACACCAGGTCGACGCGGCCCTGGCCGCGGTCGATGGTCTTGGGCTCCACGCGCACGTCGTAGCGGCCGGCGCGGTGATACACCTCGATGATGCGCTGGGTGTCGGCCTGCACCGTGGTCCTGGAGAACGGCGCGCGCGCCTTGGACTGCACCTCGCCGGCGAGCTGCTCGTCCTTGACCTTCTTGTTGCCCTCGAAGGCGACCTTGTTGATCACCTCGTTCTCGGCCACGATCACCACCAGGCGGCCGCCGCGATTGGAAATGCGCACGTCGGAAAACAACCCGGTGGCGTACAGCGCCTTCAGGCCCTCGTCGATCTTGGCCGGCGTCAGCGGCGGCGCACCAAAATAGGTGCGGATGGTTTCGGCGTCGACCCGGCGGTTGCCTTCGACGATGATCAGAGGCGTCGACTGAACAGCCGCATTGCCAGCATTCAATTGCCTTGAAGTGGCGTCCCAGACAGCGACAATGGCCATGACGGCCAAAATAATACCTATTTTATTCAAAGTCAAAGCGATCACGTTTATCAACCACATTGAAAATGCAGAAACTCGATACGTGAACATCAGCTAGCTACACTTTACATGATCAAACATGCACATCTCGATATACATGTTATCGGAAATGATGGGGTCGAGCAGAGTGAGCGTTGCGCCACGCAGAGCGCTCGACCCCGAATTCAGTCGCGCGATGTGACGATAGGAACGCCACGGTCAACATTTAGGTATTTGAACGAATAATGTCGAGTTTCATAGTATTTCTTATTGTTTCCGAATGTGTACGGTATGTAAATATTGGCAGAGAATAAGGTATTTCCTCTTCAAGGGCATTGTTCTGGCTGGTCCGGCATGCATGCATGACGCTGCATGATTTGCCCCGATGGAGCAACCGATGACGCCTCATTTACATACCGTTGCCGGTTCCGCGCCGGCCCGCCGTGCCCGTGCCGGATTTACCTATGCCGTTCTGGCTGCCGTCGCCTCCGGCTCCCTCGCTCTGCCGGTCGCGGCCGCGCCGGTGTCGCCGGCCCTGCCTACCCCCAACGCGCTTGTGACGCCGGTCGCGCAGGGCTGCGGCCCCGGCTTCTGGCGCGGGCCGTGGGGCGGCTGCCGCGATACACCC